>DASSNM010000018.1:0-96230 GCA_035688025.1 Gaiellaceae bacterium
GAACGCCCACTTGCGGTCGGTCAGCCACGGCACGTAGTCGGACGGGCCGACGTGCACGTTCTTCTCGCCGAGGTCGTAGTCGAGCATCGACGTGACCGCGTTCGTCTTCGAGATCTTCTTCGACTCGAGCCGCTCGCGCTCCAGCATGTTCAGGAAGTCGGAGTTGCCGCCGACGTTCAGCTGCATCGTCCGGTCGAGGTGGACGCCGCGCTCGCGGAAGAGCGAGGTGAGCACGCGATGCGTGATCGTCGCGCCGACCTGCGACTTGATGTCGTCGCCGATGATCGGCAGCCCGCGCTCCTCGAAGCGCTTCTGCCAGTAGTCCTCGCGCGCGATGAAGACCGGCATGCAGTTCACCATCGCGCAGCCGGCCTCGAGGATCTGCTCGGCGTACCACTTCGTCGCCGCCTCGGAGCCGACCGGCAGGTAGTTGACGACGACGTCCGTCTTCGTCTCCTTGAGGATCCCGACGATGTCGGCGGTCGGGCCCTCCGCCTTCTCGACGACCTGCGACAGGTACTTGCCGAGGCCGTCGTGGGTCATCCCGCGCGAGACCGTGACGCCCGTCTTCGGGACGTCGGCGAACTTGATCGTGTCGTTCGGGTGCGCCCACATCGCGTCGGCGAGGTCCTCGCCGACCTTGCCCTTGACGACGTCGAACGCGGCCGTGAACTCGATGTCGCGGATGTGGTACCCGCCGAGGTTCACGTGCATCAGGCCCGGAACGAACTGGTCGTCCGGCGCGTCCTTGTAGTACTCGACGCCCTGCAGCAGCGAGTTGGCGCAGTTGCCGACGCCGATGATCGCGACGCGCACCTTGCCGTCGTCGAGGCGCGCGTGCCCGTTGGAACTACCGTTGGTCGTGGACATTCGTCCCTCCGTGAATCAGTTGCTTGCGGACGTGCAGGATGCGCTGGACGACCGTCAGCCAGGCGGTCGCCGCGAGCAGGGCGATCGCCCAGGGGAGGACGCCCCAGGGTGCGAGCACGAGGCCCGCGGTGATGACGACGACGCGCTCGGCCCGGGAGCCGAGGCCGACGTCGCCGCGCAGGCCGATCGCCTCGGCCTTGGCGCGGGCGTACGGCACGAGGAAGGAGCCGGCCACCGCGACGACGTCGACGACGACCGCCCACTCCTTGCCCTGGCGGGCGAAGACGAGCGCGATCGCGGCGAGCATGGCGCCCTCGCCGACGCGGTCGGTGGTCGAGTCGAGGAAGGCGCCGAAGGGCGTGGACTTGCCGCCGGCGCGGGCGAGCGCCCCGTCGAGGATGTCGAGCACCGAGCCGACGACGAAGACGGCCGCGCCGAGCCAGTAGAAGAGCAGCTCGTGCCGGCTCTCGAAGGGGACGAGGACGGCCGCGGCGAGGCAGAGCGTCACGCCTGCGGTCGTGAGCGCGTTCGGGGTGACCCGCGTCTGCGCGAGCCCGGTCACCGACCGGCTCGCGAGCGAGCGGGCGCCGACCGTGTAGCTCTCCTTGACGCGGCCGAGACGCGGGTTTCTCTCGGGCTGCGGAGCCTCGTGCAATCGCAATCCTGCTATGGGGCGACTATAGCAGGTTTGCGATGGGCTCCGGCTCGTGCCGCGCCCGCAGGCGGGGCGCCCAGGCGACGAGCGCGAGCGAGAGGAGCGCCACCGCGATGCCTGCGAGCACGTCGAGCAGGAAGTGGTTCGCGGTCGCCATCACGCAGAACCAGACCCATGCCGGCCAGAGCGCCCAGACCGCCTTCGAGAGCAGCCGCCGGCTCGACCAGACGAGGAAGACGCCGACGATCAGCGCGTCGGCGGCGTGCAGGCTCGGCATCGCCGCGTACGGGTTGGCGAGCGCGTGCACGAGGCCGCTCGAGTGGTCGACGCCGTCGACGAAGCCGGCGTTCGGGAACATCCACGGCGGCGCGGTCGGCACGAGCACGTAGCCGATCAGCCCGAGCACGTTCGCGAGCAGGATCGTGTTCCGGAAGCGGGTGAAGTGCTCGTAGCGGCGGAGGTAGACCCAGAGCAGCGCGAGCCCGATCGCCGTGAACTCCGAGTTCCAGTACGTCCAGGCGGCGGCCGTGAGCACGAAGTGCGACGAGTCGGCGAAGCGCTGCGCCGCCTGCTCGACGAAGCCGTGCGTCAGCCGCTGCTCGAGGTCGATGACGCGGAAGCCGTTGAGGAACGCCTGCGCCGGGTTGCGGTCGGCGAAGCTGCGCACGCCGAGATAGGTCATGTAGAAGCCGACCCAGATCACGACCTGCAGCCCGAAGTGCTTCCAGCCTCTCGGAAGCACGCGGCGGCCCGCTGCGACCATCGCAGTCATGGCCCGATTCTACCTCCCCGGTCGGGCCGGACTTAACCGCCGATGTAGGACATCTCGACCTTCGGCAGCGCCGCGGTCTCGCTCGTGCGGAGCTCCGAGTAGCGGTCGGTGCGCCGGCCCCAGATGCCGCGGAGCGTCTCGTCGAGCTCCGCGTCGGAGGCGCCGAGCCGGAGCGGCGCGCGCAGGTCGTGTCCCTTGACGGCGAACAGGCACGTGTAGAGGCGGCCCTCGGCGGAGAGCCGCGCCCGCGAGCAGCCGCCGCAGAACGGCTGCGTCACCGAGGCGATGACGCCGATCTCGCCGGCGCCGTCGAGGTAGCGGAAGCGGCGTGCGGTCTCGTCGGGGCGTCCCGGCACGGGCTCGAGCGGCCAGCGCTCGGAGATCCGCCGGACGATCTCCTCGGCCGGGACGACGTCGTCGAGCCGCCAGCCGTTCGTCGAGCCGACGTCCATGTACTCGATGAAGCGCAGGGTGTGGCCGCTGCCGCGGAAGCGCTCGGCGAGCGAGACGACGCTCTCGTCGTTGACGCCGCGCTTGATCACCGCGTTCACCTTGACGGGAAGCCCGGCCGCGGCGGCGGCCTCGATCCCGTCGAGGACGCGCGTGACCGGGAAGTCGACGTCGTTCAGCGCGCGGAAGGCGTCCTCGTCGAGCGAGTCGAGGCTGACCGTGACGCGGGCGAGCCCGGCGCTCGCGAGCGCCTCGGCCTTCAGCGGCAGCAGCGACCCGTTCGTGGTCAGCGCGACTTCGACGTCCGGAATCGCGGCGAGCAGCGCGACGAGGTGCTCGACGTTGCGGCGGACGAGCGGCTCGCCGCCGGTGAGCCGGATCGTGCGGACGCCGAGCGACGCGAAGAGCCGCGCCAGCCGCTCGATCTCCTCGAACGAGAGCAGCTCCTTGCGGTCGAGGAACGCGTAGTCGCGGCCGAAGACCTCCTTCGGCATGCAGTAGACGCAGCGGAAGTTGCAGCG
Source organism: Gaiellaceae bacterium (assembly GCA_035688025.1). Taxonomy (GTDB): domain Bacteria; phylum Actinomycetota; class Thermoleophilia; order Gaiellales; family Gaiellaceae; genus Palsa-739. The sequence goes on from DASSNM010000018.1 coordinate 3,269, forward strand.
GTCGGTGATCGAGACGCGCAGGGTCTCGAGCGGCCGGCCGAGTCGGTCGAGGGGCGGCTCCACCCGTCCAGCGTACCCCTGGGCGGGCGCGTTACTCGGCCCAGATCCTGGCGAGCTCGACGATCGTGGCGGCGGCGAGGCCCATGTCCTCGACGCAGATCCACTCGCGCTCGGAGTGGGCGTCGTGGCCGCCGGTGAAGATGTTCGGCGTCGGCAGGCCCATCTCGGTCAGCGCCGAGCCGTCGGTGCCGCCGCGGATCGCCGTCCGGCGCGGCTCGAGCCCGACGCGGCGGATCGCCTCCTCGAGGTTGCCGACGATCTCGGGATGCCGCGCGAGCGTGTCGCGCATGTTCCGGTACTGGATCCGCGACTCGACCTCGATCGAGCAGCGCGGGTCGGTGGCCTCGACCTCGGCGGCGACGTTGCGCAGGAACTCGACGTGGCCGTCGAGCAGGTCGTCCTCGAAGTCGCGGCAGATGAAGCGCAGCTCGACCTCGGAGGAGTCGCCCTCGACGAGGGTCGGGTGGACGAAGCCGTCGCGGCCCTCGGTCGTCTCCGGGGAGCGCGCGTCCTTCGGCAGCCGCGCCAGGATCTCGCCGGCGAGCTTGATCGCGTTCACGAGCTCGCCCTTCGCCCAGCCGGGGTGGATCGCGCGGCCGCGGATCCGCATCCGCACCTGTGCGCCCGAGAACGTCTCCGACTGCAGCTCGCCCGCGGTCGAGCCGTCGAGCGTGTACGCGCAGACCGCGCCGAACGTGTCGACCGGGAAGTGGACGACGCCGCGCCCGATCTCCTCGTCCGGGTTGAACGCGACCTTGACCGGCCCGTGCGGGATCTCCGGGTGCGCGACGAGCCACCGGGCGGCGGCCATGATCTCGGCCACGCCCGCCTTGTCGTCGGCGCCGAGCAGGGTGGTGCCGTCGGTCGTGATCAGCTCGTGGCCCTCGTGCTTCGCGAGCTCCGCCGACTCCTCGGGGCGGATGACGCTGCCCGAGTCGCCGAGCGGGATCGGGCCGCCCTCGTACCGGAAGCGCCGCGGGCTCACGCCCGCGCCGGTCACCTCGCGCGCCGTGTCGACGTGCGCGAAGAAGGCGATCGCCGGCACCTCGTGCGCGACCGTCGACGGGATCGTCGCGGTGACGTAGCCGTGCTCGTCGATCGCCGCGTCGGCCAGGCCGAGCTCCTCGAGCTCGTCGCGCAGGAGCCGCAGCAGGTCGAGCTGCTTCGCCGTGCTCGGGTACGTCTCGGAGTCCTCCTCGGACTGCGTGTCGATGCGGGCGTAGCGGACGAAGCGCTCCGCGGCGTCCTCTGCGAGGTGCGCGGCGAGGTCGAGATCGGCGTCGGTGGGCATGCCGGCGAGTGTACGTTCGGGGGATGCGCGTCCGGCTCGGACAACTGTTCCTCGGTCTCGTGCTCTACGGCACGAGCTCGTCGCTGCTCGTGCTCGCCCGCCTCGGGCTCGACCCGTGGGACGTCTTCCACCAGGGGCTCGCCCGGCATTCGCCGATCTCGATCGGCACGTGGGCGATCCTCGTCGGGGCCGCGGTGCTGCTCCTCTGGATCCCGCTGCGGCAGCTGCCGGGGATCGGGACGCTCTGCAACGTCGTCATGGTCGGCGGGACGATGGACGTCGTGCTGAGCCTCTTCGACCCGCCGCACGGGATGGTCGGCCGCGTCGCCTGCCTGCTCGCGGGCGTCGCCCTGAACGGCGTCGCGACCGGCCTCTACATTGGCGCCGGCCTCGGGCCCGGGCCGCGAGACGGGCTGATGACCGGGCTCGCGGCGCGCGGCCACTCGATCCGCGTCGTCCGGACGGGCCTCGAGGTGACGGTGCTCGCGACCGGCTGGCTGCTCGGCGGCACCGTGGGCGTCGGCACGGTCGTCTACGCCGTCTCGATCGGGCCGCTCGCGCACGTCTTCATCCCGTTCTTCTCGCGCGGCCGCGTCGAGGCTGCGCCCGCGACCGAACTCGCGTAGCGTCCCGGCGCGTGGCTGCGGTCGCGCTCGCCCTCGCGTCGGCGCTCTGCTTCGGCGGCATGGCCGTCGGGCTCCGCGTGGCGCTCGCGCGCGAGCCGGACGTGCTCGTCGGGACGATCGCGACGGTGACGGTCGCGCTCGCGGTCGCGCTCGTCGCCACGCTCGCCGAGGCGCCGGCCCGCGGACTGCACGCCGGGGCGGCCTGGCCGTTCGCGCTCGCCGGGCTGCTGCAGCCCGGCGTGGGGCAGGCGTTCGCGACGCTCGCGATCCGCGAGACGGGCGCCTCGCGCGCGTCGATGGTGTTCGGGACGGCGCCGCTCGTCTCGGTCGCGATCGCGCTCGTGCTGCTCGGCGAGCCGCTGAGCGCGCCGCTCCTCGCCGGCGCGGTGCTGATCGTGCTGGGCAGCCTCGAGCTGGCGCGGGAGCGCGACCGGCCGGCGCACCTGCGCCGCGTCGGGCTCGCCTACGCGTTCGTGACCGTGATCCTCTTCGCCTCGCGCGACAACCTCGTCCGCTGGCTCGCGAAGAGCTCGACCGCGCCGCCCGGCGTGAGCGCGGCCGCGGCGTTGCTCGGCGGCGGCGTCCTGCTCGCGGTCGTCGCCCGCCGGCCGCCGAGCCGCCGCTGGCTGCCGTTCGTCCCGGCCGGGCTCGCCTTCGGGCTCTCGTACGTCGCGCTCTTCGAGGCCTTCTACCGCGGCCGGGTGACCGTCGTCTCGCCGCTCGTCGCGACCGAGTCGCTCGCCGGAGTCGGGCTGTCGCTGCTCCTGCTCCGCCACACCGAGCTGGTGGGGCGCAGGCTCCTGCTCGGGACGGTCGGGATCGTCGCCGGCGGCGTGCTGATCGGGGTCTTCCGGTAGCTACGCGTGCGCCGGAGCCGCGAGCCGCTCCTCGAGCACGACGTCCGCCTGCAGCGTCTTGCCGACCGGGCAGCTCGCCGCGACCTTCTCGAGCCGCGCGACCTGCTCCGGGCCCAGCTCGCCGGAGAGCGAGACCGAGACCTCGAACCGCGGCGGCGTCTCGTGCTGGTGGTGGACGACGTCGACCTCGACCTCGCCGAGGTCCCAGCCCTTCGTGCGCGCGTACATCGCGAGCGTCGTCGCGACGCAGCCGGAGAGCGCCGCCGCGACGAGCTCGTGCGGCGCCGGGGCCGTGTCCTCGCCGCCGACCGACTCGGGCTCGTCCGTGGCGACGTGGAAGCGCCCGCGGACGAGCGTGTCGCCGCGGAGCGAGCCCGGCTCGATGCGGGTGCTCGCCCTCATGCGACGGCCTCCTTCTCGAGCAGCTCGTCGAAGAACGTGCCGATCGCCGGCGCGGGATAGGCGCCGATGAAGCCGGTGACGGGCTCGCCGTCGCGGAACACGGCGACGGTCGGGATGCTCTGGATGCCGTAGCGGGCGGCGAGCGTCTGCTCGGCGTCGACGTCGACCTTCACGAGCTCGAGCTTGCCCTCGCGCTTGCCGACCTCGCTCTCGATCGCCGGGCCGAGGGCGCGGCAGGGTCCGCACCAGGCGGCCCAGAAGTCGACGACGACGGGGAGCTCCTTCGAGCGCTCGATCACGTCCTGCTCGAACGAGGCGGCTGTTGCGTCGGTCATGTGGCTCCTCCTCCGACGAGCGACGCGAGCGTGCGGAGCTGCGTCTGCACGGAACCGCAGACGTCCTCGCAGAGGCCGAGCACCGTCTCGTCGGCGATCGCGTAGTGGACGCGCACCCCATCCTTGCGCCGCCCGACGACGCCGGCATCCGCGAGCACCCCGAGGTGCTTGGAGACGTTCTGCTGCGAGGCGCCGAGCGCGTCGGCGAGCTCGCCGACCGTCGCCTCGCCCTCGCGGAGGGCGTCGAGGAGACGGATGCGGAACGGCTCGCCGACGGCGCGGAAGCGCCGCGCGATCAGCTCGACCAGCTCGTCGGGAATCGGGTGGGGGAGGTGTGCGTCCATCTACTACTCAACAACTGAACAGTTGCAAAGTAGCAGAAGCTCAGCGGCGTCGCGCGACCGCCACGTTCACGAGCACGATCGCGGCCCAGACGACGACCGCGACCCACGCGGCGCCGTTGCCGAGGGCGACCGCGGTTCCGCCGACGCCCCAGAACATCGACCACATCGCGAGCGGGGTCATCGAGCCCCGCGGCGCCGGCGTCCTCGGCTCGAGCTTCGCGAGGCGCTGCTCGATCTTCGCGACGAGCGAGTCGACGATCTCGTCCTCGTACTCCGGTCCGAGCTCGCGCCGGGCCTGGAGGGCGGCCTCGACGTCGTGCCGGTCGAGCTCGGTCACAGCGCGACGATAGCGCGCCGGCGGCGCACAGGATCTGCTATAACTCGGCTTAGATTTTCTCAATCAGGGAGGCAAGCAGCACATGGCGAAGACCATCGGCATCGACCTGGGCACGACGAACTCGTGCATGGCCGTGCTCGAGGGCGGCGAGCCGACCGTCATCCCGAACGCCGAGGGCGGGCGCACGACGCCGTCCGTCGTCGCGTTCACGAAGGACGGTCAGCGGCTCGTCGGCGCCCCCGCGCGCCGGCAGCAGGTCACCAACCCGACCAACACCATCTTCTCGATCAAGCGCTTCATGGGGCGCAAGTTCTCCGAGGTGACCGAGGAGATGACGATCGTCCCGTACGAGGTGAAGCAGGGCGCGAACGGCGACGTGCGCGTCGAGGCGGAGGGCAAGGAGTACGCGCCGCCCGAGATCAGCGCGATGATCCTGCAGAAGCTGAAGCAGGACGCGGAGGCGTACCTCGGCGAGCCGGTCACCGACGCGGTGATCACGGTTCCCGCCTACTTCAACAACGCGCAGCGCGAGGCGACGAAGGACGCCGGCAAGATCGCCGGCCTCAACGTGCTACGGATCATCAACGAGCCGACCGCGGCCTCGCTCGCGTACGGGCTCGACAAGGAGTCCGACCAGACGATCCTCGTCTTCGACCTCGGCGGCGGCACCTTCGACGTGTCGGTGCTCGAGCTCGGCGACGGCGTCTTCGAGGTCAAGTCGACCGCCGGCGACAACCATCTCGGCGGCGACAACTTCGACAAGGCGGTCGTCGACTGGATGGTCGCCGAGTTCAAGAAGGACCAGGGCATCGACCTCGCCGCCGACCGGATGGCCCTGCAGCGGCTCTACGAGGCGGCCGAGAAGGCGAAGATCGAGCTCTCCTCGACGATGACGACGCAGATCAACCTGCCGTTCGTCACCGCGACGCAGGACGGGCCGAAGCACCTCGACCTGCAGCTCACCCGGGCGAAGCTCGAGGAGATCACCGCCGACCTGCTCGAGCGGACCGTCGGCCCGACGAAGCAGTCCCTGTCCGACGCGGGGCTCGACAGCTCGAAGATCGACCACGTCGTCCTCGTCGGCGGCATGACCCGCATGCCGGCCGTCCAGGAGAAGGTCAAGCAGATCGTCGGCAAGGATCCGCACAAGGGCGTCAACCCGGACGAGGTCGTCGCCGTCGGCGCGGCCCTGCAGGCGGGCGTCCTCAAGGGCGAGGTCAAGGACATCCTCCTGCTCGACGTCACCCCGCTCTCGCTCGGGATCGAGACGAAGGGCGGCGTGATGACGAAGCTGATCGAGCGCAACACGACCATCCCGACGAAGAAGTCCGAGGTCTTCACGACCGCGGAGGACAACCAGCCCTCCGTCGAGGTGCACGTCCTCCAGGGCGAGTCGGAGATGGCCGCCTACAACAAGACGCTCGGCAAGTTCCAGCTCGTCGGCATCCCGCCGGCGCCGCGCGGCATGCCGCAGATCGAGGTCGGCTTCGACATCGACGCGAACGGGATCATCCACGTGACCGCGAAGGACATGGGCACGGGGAACCAGCAGCAGATCCGGATCGAGGGCGGCTCCGGCCTCTCCGAGGACGAGGTGCAGCAGATGATCCGGAACGCCGAGTCGCACGCGGACGAGGCGCACCGGCTGCGCGAGGTCGCGGACGCGAAGAACCAGGCGGAGACGCTCGCCTACCAGACCGAGCGCTCGCTCAAGGAGCACCGCGACAAGCTGGAGGAGTCCGAGGCCGCCACGATCGAGGGCCGGATCATGGAGCTGCGCCAGGCGCTCGAGGGCGACGACGTCGCCGCGATCCGGGCGAAGACGCAGGAGCTGCAGGACGCCTCGCACACGCTCGCCGAGGCGGTCTACGCCCAGGCGACCGCGCAGGCGCAGGCGAGCGCGGCCGGCGGCGACGGCGGCTCGGCCTCCGACGACGAGGTCGTCGAGGAGGGCGAGTACGAGGTCGTCGACGAGGAGGCGAAGACCTCGTGACCGAGGAGGAGCTCCAGCAGGACGAGCAGGCGGAGGAGACGGTCGAGAGCGGCGACGGCGAGGTCGCCGCTCTCGAGGACAGGCTACTCCGTCTCGCCGCCGACTTCGACAACTTCAAGAAGCGGGCCGCGCGCGAGCGGGCCGAGTACACGCAGCTCGCGAACGAGCGGCTGATCGGCGAGCTGCTGCCGATCCTCGACGACCTCGAGCGGGCGCTCGCCGCGGCGGAGCAGCACGAGGAGGCGCAGCTCGAGGAGGGCGTCAGGCTCGTGCACCGCTCGCTCGCCGGGCTGCTCGAACGGCACGGCGTGACCGCGATCGACACCGAGGGGCGGTTCGACCCACACGTCCACGAGGCGCTGCTCTCGCAGCCGTCCGCGGACGCGGAGGAGGGCGCCGTCCTCGACGTGATCCAGAAGGGCTACAAGCTCGGCGACCGCGTCGTCCGGCCGGCTCGCGTCGTCGTCGCGTCGGCGCCGCAGGCGCAGGAAGGCGATGGCTAAGAGCCTCTACGACACCCTGGGCGTCGCGAAGGGCGCCTCCGCGGACGAGATCAAGAAGGCGTACCGCAAGCTCGCGCGGCAGCACCATCCCGACGCGAACCCGGGCGACGCCGCCGCCGAGGAGCGCTTCAAGGAGGTGCAGACCGCCTACGACGTCCTCTCCGACCCGGAGAAGCGGAAGGCCTACGACCGCTTCGGCACGCAGAACGGTCGCGCCGGCGCGGCCGGCCCCAACGTCGACTTCGGCGACTTCGCCGACTGGCAGGGCGACCTCGGCGACGTCCTCGGCCACATCTTCGGCAACCTCGGCGGCGCCGCGCGAGGCGGCGGCCGCCGGCGCGCCGAGGCGGTGCGGGGCGCGGACGTCGAGACCGAGGTGAGGCTCTCGTTCGAGGACTCGCTCCGCGGCGCCGAGGCGAAGGTGCCGGTCGAGCTGACGGTCGCGTGCTCCGAGTGCGGCGGCACCGGCGCGCAGCCCGGCACGGCGCCGGTCATCTGCCCCGAGTGCAACGGCCGCGGCGTCAAGGCGGAGAGCCAGGGCCTGTTCGCGCTCTCGTCCCCGTGCCCGCGCTGCCGCGGCAACGGCACCGTGATCGAGAAGCCGTGCGCGAAGTGTCACGGCTCCGGCCGGCAGCGGCGGCTCCGCACGTACACGGTCAAGATCAAGCCGGGCGTCAAGGACGGCACGAAGATCCGGCTCAAGGGCAAGGGCGAGGCGGGCGCGCACGGCGGCCCGCCCGGCGACCTCGTCGTCGTCACGCGGGTCGACTCGTCGCCCCTCTACGAGCGCCGCGGCGACGACCTCGTCGTCCAGGTGCCGGTCTCGTTCCCGACCGCCGCGCTCGGCGGCTCGGTCGAGGTGCCGACGCCCGAGGGCGCCGTCTCGCTGAAGATCCCCGCCGGCTCGGAGGACGGGAAGCTGCTGCGGATCAAGGGCCGCGGCGCGCCGAAGCTCTCCGGCTCCGGCAAGGGCGACGTGCTGGCGCGCGTCCGCATCCAGGTGCCGAAGCGCGTGAACAAGAAGGAGCGCGAGCTGCTCGAGGAGCTCGGGAAGGTGATCGGGTGAACGACAGGCCGATCTACATGATCTCGGTCGCCGCGGAGCTCGTCGGCATGCACCCGCAGACGCTGCGCATGTACGAGACGAAGGGTCTCGTGCGGCCGAAGCGGACGCCGGGCGGCACGCGGCTCTACTCCGAGGCGGACGTCGAGCGGCTGCGGATCATCCAGCGGCTGACGAGCGAGCTCGGGCTCAACCTCGCGGGCGTCGAGCTCGTGCTCCGCCTCGAGGACGAGCTGCGCAAGGCGCACGCGCAGATCGAGCGCCTGCAGGCGCAGCTCAAGCAGGAGGTTCAGAACGTCCACAGGCAGTACAGGCGCGACCTGGTCGTCTACCGGGAAGAGCGCCTGCCGGACACGAGGTAACGCATGGATTTCAACAAGCTGACCATCAAGTCCCAGGAGGCCGTCGCGGCCGCGCAGGAGCTCGCGCGCCGGAACGGCAACCCGGAGCTCTACCCCGAGCACCTGCTGCTCGCGCTGCTCGACCAGGAGCTGCCGCGCGAGCTCGTGCCGGACGCCGACTCGCTGCGCGCGCAGGCCGAGGCGACGCTCGCGCAGAAGCCGCGCATCCAGGGGTCGCAGCAGCAGCCGCAGGTCTCGGCCGCGTTCTCGAAGGTGCTCGACCGCGCCTTCGACGAGGCGCGCAAGCTGGAGGACGAGTACGTCGCCGCGCAGCACCTGCTGCTCGCGCTCGACGTCGTCCCGCGCGAGGCGCTGCTCGCGAAGATCGCCGAGGTCACCGGCGGCCGGCGCGTCACCTCCGCCGACCCGGAGGGCACCTACCAGGCGCTCGCGAAGTTCGGCCGCGACCTGACCGAGGCCGCCGAGAGCGGCAAGCTCGACCCGGTGATCGGGCGCGACGAGGAGATCCGGCGCGTCATCCAGGTGCTCTCGCGCCGCACGAAGAACAACCCCGTCCTGATCGGCGAGCCCGGCACCGGCAAGACCGCGATCGTCGAGGGGCTCGCCCAGCGGATCGTCGCCGGCGACGTCCCCGAGGGCCTGAAGGGCAAGCGCGTCTGGGCGCTCGACATCGGCGCGCTCCTCGCCGGCTCGAAGTACCGCGGCGAGTTCGAGGAGCGGCTGAAGGCGGTGCTCGAGGAGATCCGGAACGCCGAGGGCGAGCTGATCCTGTTCATCGACGAGCTGCACACGATCGTCGGCGCCGGCGCGGCCGAGGGCGCGGTCGACGCGGCGAACCTGCTCAAGCCGATGCTCGCGCGCGGCGAGCTGCGCTGCGTCGGCGCGACGACGCTCGACGAGTACCGCAAGCACGTCGAGAAGGACGCCGCGCTCGAGCGGCGCTTCCAGCCGGTCTACGTCGGCGAGCCGTCCGTCGCGGACACGATCGCGATCCTGCGGGGGCTGAAGGAGCGCTACGAGGCGCACCACGGCGTCCGCATCCGCGACGCCGCGCTCGTCGCCGCAGCCGTCCTCTCGCACCGCTACATCGCCGACCGCTTCCTCCCGGACAAGGCGATCGACCTCGTCGACGAGGCGGCGTCGCGGCTGCGGATGGAGATCGACTCGTCGCCGCTCGAGCTCGACGAGGCGGAGCGGCGCGTGCGCCAGCTCGAGATCGAGCTCGCGGCGATGGCGAAGGAGTCGGACGAGGTGCGCGCGCCGGTCGAGCGGGAGCTCGCCGAGGCGCGCGAGGCGCGGGACGCGCTCGCCGCGCGCTGGTCGACCGAGAAGCAGGCGCTCGAGCGCGTCAAGGAGATCACGCGGCGGATCGACGAGCTGCGCATGGAGGCCGAGCGCGAGGAGCGCGCCGGCAACCTCGAGCGCGTCGCCGCGATCCGCTACGGCGAGCTGCCGGAGCTCGAGAAGGAGCTCGCCGAGCGCGACACCGAGCGGCCCGCGTCGATGGTCAAGGAGGAGGTCGACGAGGACGACGTCGCCGCGGTCGTCGGGCGCTGGACCGGGATCCCGGTCGACCGGCTGCTCGAGGGCGAGACGGAGAAGCTGATCCAGATGGAGGACCGGCTCCACCGGCGCGTCGTCGGCCAGGACGAGGCGGTCGAGGCGGTGGCGAACGCGCTGCGGCGCTCGCGCACGGGGCTGCAGGATCCGAACCGGCCGATCGGCTCGTTCGTCTTCCTCGGCCCGACCGGCGTCGGCAAGACCGAGCTGGCGCGGGCGCTCGCCGAGTTCATGTTCGACGACGAGCGCGCGCTCGTCCGGCTCGACATGTCCGAGTACCAGGAGCGGCACACCGTCGCGCGGCTGATCGGCGCCCCGCCCGGCTACGTCGGCTACGACGAGGGCGGCCAGCTCACCGAGGCGGTGCGGCGGCGCCCGTACTCCGTGATCCTGCTCGACGAGATCGAGAAGGCGCACGCCGAGGTCTTCGACGTCCTGCTCCAGGTGCTCGACGACGGGCGGCTGACCGACGGGCAGGGCCGCACGGTCGACTTCCGCAACACCGTCCTGATCATGACGTCGAACCTGCGCTCGGTCGACGCGATGCGCGAGGTGTTCCGGCCCGAGTTCCTGAACCGGATCGACGAGATCGTCGAGTTCAGCCCGCTCTCGCGCGAGCAGATCGGCGAGATCGTCGAGCTCCAGCTCGAGCGGCTGCGCGGGCGGCTCGCCGAGCGGCGGATCGAGCTCGAGCTGACGGACGCGGCGAAGGAGCAGCTCGCCGAGGCCGGCTGGGATCCCGCCTACGGCGCGCGGCCGCTGAAGCGGGCGATCCAGCGGCTCGTCGAGAACCCGCTCGCGCTGCGGCTGCTCGAGGGCGACTTCGCGGACGGCGACACGATCCGCGTCGACGCGGCGGACGGCGAGCTGCGGTTCGAGCGAGCCGCCGCCGCGGCGCCGGCCGCCGCGTAGCGAAGTCGTGACGCTTCCCTGACGGTGTCTGGCCCGGGTCTGACCCCGGTCGTGGAGAAAAGCCGGCTCGTCGCACTCCGGTCAGGAAGGTGCCTGGCACCTTCCTGACCGAAGCGTCACGGAAGCGTCGCGAACCGATCGGCTGCGGCGGGCGAAGAGGTTCACGTCAACCCCGCACAGGAGGAACACGTGAAGAAGCTCGCATCCGGTCTCGCGCTCGTCGTCCTCGCCGCTCTCGTCGCCGCGTCGCTCGCGACGGCCGGCCACGCCAAGCAGGTCGAGGTCACGGCCGCTCTCACCGCGAAGCAGGAGGTCCCGGCGCAGGTCGTCAAGGACGCGAAGGCGAAGGGCGCGTTCACGGGCACGCTCGTCGGCAGCAAGCTGAAGTGGAAGCTCACCTTCTCCGGCCTCACCGGCCCGGCCTCCGCCGCGCACATCCACCTCGGCGGGATGGGCAAGGCGGGCAACGTGCTCGTCGCGCTCTGCGGCCCCTGCACGAACGGCCAGAAGGGCACCGCGACCCTGACCGCCGCGGCCGCCAAGGCGCTGAAGAAGCACCTCGCCTACGTCAACGTCCACACCGCGAAGAACCCGAACGGCGAGATCCGCGGCCAGCTCTCCGAGCACTAGCCGCGGTCGGTTCCCGCGCCGTTGCGGCGTCGCCCTCGTCGCCGCAACGGCGGGAACCGCGGGTCAGGGAGTCGTGGTCGTCGCCGGCGGCGTCGTCGTCGTGCCGGCCGTCGTGGTCGCCGTCGTCGTCGACTCGGTCGAGGTCGCCGGCTCGGTCGTCGTCGTCTCCGCGGTCGTCGTCTCGCCCGTCGTCGTGGCGGCCGACGTCGTCGTCCCGGCCGTCGTCGTCTGCTCGGTCGCCGCGGCCGGAGCGGTCGTCGTCTGCTGTGTCGTCGTCGTCGTGGACGTCGTGGTCGCGGCGGTCGAGGTCTGCGCGGTCGTCGTCCCCGCCCGAGTCGCGACCAGCCCGCTGTCGGCCAGGATCTGCGCGACCTGCTGCCGGACGGCGTCGACCTGGGCCGCCACCGCGTCGGGCGTGCCGTCCTTCCCGAGCAGCGAGATCGCGTCGAGCCGGCGAAGCGCCGCCTGGAGGCGCTGGACGAGCTCGGCGGGCGGCTCGCGTGTGAGGGTGACCACGAGCTGATCGGCGATCGCGGTCGTCTCGCACGCGGGACAGTCGCTGTTCAGCGCGCCGGCCAGATCGACCGGCGCGATCGAGTGGCTCGTCCCGACGACGAGCACGAGCTGGAACGAGACGGCGACTGTCGTGCACGCGCGGCAGCTCGCGTACGCGTAGGCGCCGTTCCGGTTCGCGACCGGCGCGTCGCCGTCCACGGTCACGATCGCGTACGCCACGTCGTAGACGACGCCTCCGTCGGTCGTGTTCACGGCGAGCGCCTGCGTGTCGCCCGGCCCCGGCGCCTTCGGCAGGGAGAACGGGAACGCGACCGTGCGCCGCAGGCCGCTGCCGTCGTCCACGAGCGTGGCCGGCGGGTCGCCGCCGCCACCGGGGACGAAGTAGAAGGCCGGATGCCGCTTCGTCGGCCCGCCGCGCGGGACCATCGCGACCGCGAGATGGCGGCCGGGCGCGAGGCGGAAGTGGAAGGCGACCGGCGCGGGCCGGACCGCCTCGCCCGGCGACCCGAGCATCCGCGTCAGGTCGGTCAGCGTCCCGGACGCGCTCGCCGTCACCGGCCGGTACTGCCCGGACGGCCACCACGCCCACGCGATCCCGACCACGCAGAGGGCGGACGCGACGCTCAGCGCGGCCCGCGGGACGCTGCGCCCGCTCGTCCAGGCGACGGCGCGGTCGAGCGCCGTCCGTGCGACGCGCTGCGTGACGAGCGCGCTGCCGAGCACCGGGAGCGCGAGCGCGAGCAGCCGCAGCAGCGACGCGAGCACGCCGGTCGTCCCCTCGTGCGGGATCGCCCCGGCGATCCGCTGGCCGCTGTCCCACGTGCTCGCGAGCAGCCGCGGCAGCAGCAGCACCGCGCCCGCCAGCAGCGAGAGCAGCACGGGCACGACCGCGAGCACCCAGATCGTGACGAGCGCCCGCGCCTTCCCTGTCAGCGCCGACGGCTCGCGTCGCCGCCACGGCAGCAGCCGCTTCAGCGTCGGCCCGACGTGCGCGTACAGGTCGGGGACGCCCGTGAGGTCGGAGAGGATGTGGTACCCGTCCGAGCGGATGACCGGCGAGAGGTTCTTCACGATCATCAGCAGCTGGAGCGCGACGAGCAGGAAGAGCGCGTCCACCCGCCACGCGAGCCAGGCCGCCGCCGTCGCGACCGCCACGACGGCGTTGAAGTAGATCCCGCCCAGGTCGACGCGCAGCCGGTCGCCGCGCGGGAGCCGGTACGCGTCGGTGACGTCGGTGTAGAACGCCGGCCAGACGAGGTAGATCCCCATCCCGATGCCGCCCGGCGTCGCGCCCCCGTAGCGGCACGCGGCCGCGTGGCCGAGCTCGTGGAAGCCGGCCGAGGCGACCGTGAGCGCGAACACGAGCAGGAGCAGCGCCGGATGGTCGAACGCCTGCGCGGTCGCGGAGCCGATCCCCTTGCGGAAGAGGACGAACCAGCAGACGACCAAGAAGGAGGCGAGGACCGGCCAGACGACGACGGGGTGGAAGAGCGGCGTGAACGGCGCCGTCAGCAGCCGCGTCGAGCGCGGCCTCGTGACGAGCACCTTCCAGCGCAGGGCGAGCAGCGGGTTCCGCCGCGGCGGCGCGTTCGCCTCGCTGCCGGCGAGCAGCCCCTGCGCGGCGAGCTTCTCCGCGAGACGGGCCACGTGGACGTCCTCGCAGCGGCGGCCGAGCCTGTCCGACAGCTCCGCCGCGAGCTCGGCGTTCGTCTTCGTCCCGTCGGCCGCGTCGAGCAGGGCGTACATCAGCGGGCCGAGCTGGACGACCTGGCCGTCGGCCCGCCGGACGAGCGAGGCGCCGTCGCGGTAGCCCGAGCCGTGGACGTCGCCCAGCAGCTCCACGCCCGCCGCCCGGTCGAGCCCCCGCGGGGGCTCGAGCCGGACGGTCCGATCTTCCGTCGTCGCCATCGCGGGCGGCGGCGGTCGCTACTTCTGCTCGACGTTCGCGTCCTGCTGGGCGGTCGCGTCGGCGTGCACGTTGTCGAGGTCCTGCGAGATGTGCACGTCCTGCGGCGCGACGGCCTCGGCGGTCGCGCCGGCCGAGGCGACGTTGACGGCCGCGGCCGCGTCGACCGGCGCCGCGACGTTGCCGTTCGCGGCCACGGCGCCGTCGATCGGCGCCGTCAGGTCGGCGTTCGCGTGGACGTCCACGTTCGCGTCGAGCAGGCTGCCGCCGCTCAGGAGCGAGTCGACGCCGCCGGAGGTGCCGCCGGCCCCCGTGCCGGCGCCGGTCGCGCCGGCTGCGTCGCCGGCCGTGCCGCCGGTGTCGCCCGTCGCACCGGTCGCGCCGCCGCTCGAGTCCTGCGAGATGGCGGCGTTCTGCGGCGCGGTCGCGGTGGCCTCGCCGCTGATGTGCTGGTCGATCGACCCCGACTGGTGCGGGTCGCTGATCGCCTGCGCGTCCGGGCTGAGCACGTTCGCCGCGGCCGACGCCTCGATCGGCGCCGCCACGTTCAGGTTCGCAGCCGCCGCGAGGTCGACCGGCGCGGCCAGGTCGAGCCCGAGGTCGACGTTCGCGTTCACGTCGAGGAGCGACATGACTTCCTTGTTCGGCAGCGAGACCGCGTCCTCGGCCTCGACCTCGTCCATCGAAAGCTCGTTCTTCTCGTCGTTCTTCATCGTGACCCCCTTCAGGTCTGGAGCACGAGCCACGGGTGGAACGGGCGGCGGCGCGTTAGCGTTGCGGCCGTGCTCGTGGTCGCGGCAACGGAGCGGGAGCTGGCGCACGTCCGGGGGGCGGAGACGCTCTGCTGCGGGATCGGGCCGGTCGAGGCCGCGGCGCGCACCGCGGCCGCGCTCGCCGAGCGGCGGCCGGACTCGGTGCTCCACGTCGGCATCGCCGGCTCGCGGACGCTCGAGCCGCTGACCGTCGTGCTCGGCTCGATCGCCGTCTACGAGGACTTCGCCGCCGCGATCCCGGTCGTCGACCACGTGGAGCCGGACGAGGCGCTGCTCGCGCGCTGCCGCGCCCGGTTTCCCGAGGCGCGCGTCCTGCCGATCGGCACCTCCGCGTCCGTCGGCGGCACCCGGCGCTGCGAGGTCGAGGCGATGGAGGGCTTCGGCGTCCTGCGCGCGTGCGCGCTCGCGCGCGTGCCCGCGGTCGAGCTGCGCGTCGTCGCGAACTCGCCGGACGAGCCGGATCGCGCGAAGTGGCGGATCGGCGAGGCGCTCGAGACGCTCGCCGCGACGCTAGAGCGACTCGACGTCGTCTAGGAACTGCGCGTTGCCGTGCTGCGGCGGCGCGCCGTAGGCGAAGAACTCGATCTCCTCGTCCGTCTCGTTCCGCGCCTGCATCGGCGTGCCGACGTGCACGACGACGACGCCGCCCGGCTCGACGTCGACACGCTCCGGCGGCTCGCCCAGGAGCATCGTCAACGTCCCGCGCAACGGGACGAAGACCTCCTCCTGGTCGGGGTCGAGGTGGCGGCGCCCGCGCGTGCGCGCCGGGTAGCGCCACATGCGCGCCCGCGACTCGGTCATGCCGGCCGGGTCGGTGATGTTCGCCGACCGGCGCGGCGCCTGGCCCTCGTGACCGGGACGCTCCTCCCAGTCGCGGTCGCCGGCCTGGACGACGTCGTAGCCCACGCCGCGACGATACCCTGCCGCGCGATGGCTGAGTCGCGCCCGCTCGCGCTTCCGCCCGGCCGGCGCACCGTCGGCCAGACGATCGCGGAGACCGTCCGCCTCTACGGCGACCGCTTCTGGGCGGTGCTGCCCCTCGGGATCGCGTTCGCGGGCGTCGACCTCGTCGGGCTGCACCGGAGCGTCGGCTTCCAGACGCTCGCGCTCTGGGCGTTCGCGCCGGTCTTCGCGGCCGCCTACGTGCGCGCCTCCTCGGTCGCGCTCGGCCGGCCCGCGACCTGGGCCGCGTTCGCGACCGCGTTCCTGCTCTTCCTGCCCTTCCCGGTGCTCGTCCGCCTCTACGTGCTCCCGGGCGTCGCGTGGTTCGGGCTCGTCGGCCTCGCCGTCCCGGCCGCGGTCGCGGAGCGGCTGGGCGTCAGGGACGCGATCCGGCGCGGCTGGCAGCTCGGGCGGGCCGACCCGGTGCACGCGATCGGCGGACTCGCGGCGCTCGTCCTCGTCTACGGCGTCACGCGGGCGATGCTGCTCGTGCTGCTCCACACCTCCGGCGGCCAGACGCAGGCGGTCGCGGCCGTCCTCGCCGACCTCGTCCTCTCGCCGCTCGTGCTCGCGGGCGCCGCCCTCCTCTACGTGGATCAAGCGGCGCGCGTCGAGTAGCGTCCGCGCATGCCCATCTACATCCTGCTCTCGCGGCTCTCGCAGCAGGGGATCCAGACGCTCCAGTCGAACCCCGACCGGCTGCGCGAGGTGAACCGGGACGTCGAGGAGCTCGGCGCGACCGTGCTGCACCAGTGGGCGACGCTCGGCGAGTTCGACTTCGTCAGCGTCGTCGACGCGCCGGACACGGCGACCGTGGCCAAGATCTCGGTTCGGCTCGGCGCGCGCGGGTCGACGCGGATCCAGACGCTGCCCGCGCTGACGATCGACGAGTTCGTCGAGAACCTCGACTAGCTCTCGTCCCGCGCGACCGCGACCCGGCGCACGGTCACGCCCCAGGCCGCGCCGGAGGCGAACAGCTCGTCCGGGTCGACGTCCGCGAGCCAGCCGAGGAAGTGCGGCTCCGGGTCGTCCTCGGTGCAGCCGTAGACGGCCGGATAGAGCTCGTGCTCGGGCTCGACGTGCTTGACGCGCGCCGCCTCCTCGGCGAGGCGCTCCGCCTCCTCGGCCGCCGGCCCTTCCATGTACCCGCGGGGCATGTCGCTACCGTAGCGCCGTGGCCCACGCCCTCGCCGTGCACGGCCTGAAGAAGCGCTACGGCTCCGTCCACGCGCTCAAGGGCGTCGACCTCGAGGTCGGCGAGGGCGAGCTGGTCGGGCTGCTCGGCCCGAACGGCGCCGGCAAGTCGACGCTCGTGAAGATCGCGGTCGGGCTCGTGCGCGCGAGCGGCGGCCGGGCGGAGATCGCGGGGGCGCGCGCGGGCTCGCGGGCGGCGCGGCGGCAGCTCGGCTACCTGGCCGAGCTGTTCCGCTTCCCCGGCTGGTACACGGCCGACGAGGTGCTCGCGCTCCACCAGCGGCTCGCCGGCTCGATCGGCGGCGCCGGCGAGCGGAAGCGCCTGCTGGAGCTGGTCGCGCTCGCGGACGCCGCGAACCGCCGGGTCGACGGCATGTCGAAGGGCATGCAGCAGCGGCTCGGCGTCGCCCAGGCGCTCGTCGGCAACCCGCGCATCCTCCTCCTCGACGAGCCGACCTCCGCGCTCGACCCGGTCGGCCGCCGGACCGTGCGGCTGCTGCTCGAGGAGCTGCGCCGGAACGGCGTCTCCGTGCTGCTCAACTCGCACCTGCTCTCCGAGATCGAGCTCGTCTGCGACCGGGTCGCGATCCTGCTCGCCGGCGAGGTCGTCGCCGCCGGCTCGCCCGCCGAGCTGTCGCGGCCGCGCGGCGTCGAGCTCGAGACCGACGAGGGCGTGCGCACGATCGCCGGCGCGACGCGCGAGGACGCGCCGCGGCTCGTCGCCGAGGCGGTCGCGTCCGGGCGGCAGGTTTTCGGCGTCCGCGTCCTCACCTCGACGCTCGAGGAGACGTACCTCGAGGCGGTCGGAGGCGAGACCTCGTGAGCTCGGTGCTGGCGATCGTCGCGTACGGCTTCCGCGAGGCGGTGCGGCGGAAGATGTTCGCGGTCGTCGTCCTGCTCACCGCCTTCTTCCTCGTCCTCTTCTGGCTCGCGAACCACTTCGTCTTCCGCGACCTCTCCGGGATCCAGCCGCCCTCGGACGTGAACGTGGACACGCGCACGTTCGCCGGGGCGTTCCTGTTCGGGATGGCGATGTTCGCGACGCTCTTCCTCGGCGTCGTGCTCGCGGTGTTCCTCACGCTCGGCGTCGTGTCGGGCGACGCGGAGCGCGGGCTGCTGCAGCCGCTCGTCGTGCGTCCGGTCGGCCGCGCGACGCTGCTGCTCTCGCGCTTCCTCGGCGCGGCGCTCGTCTCCGTGATCTACGTGCTCGCCGTCTACGCGATCGCGATGGAGATCACGCGACGAACCGGGCACTGGGCGCCGGCGTCGAAGATCGTGCCGGGGCTCGAGCTCGCCGGCGGCGTCGTGGTCGTGATCGCGCTCTCGCTGCTCGGCTCGGTCGTGCTCTCGTCGACCGCGAACGGGATCGCCGTGTTCATGCTCTTCGGCGCCGGCCTGGTCGCCGGCCTGCTCGGCACGATCGGCCATGCGCTCAACTCGCACACGATCAAGCACGCGTCGACGATCGCGGCGTGGGCGCTGCCGTTCGAGGCGCTCTACCAGGACGGGCTGCGGCTGATCGCGAAGGACGAGACGGGGATCACGGGCTTCCTGCTGCAGCTCGGCCCGTTCGGCGGCGCGTACGTGCACGGCTGGGGGATCCGGCTGTGGGCGGCCGCGTACCTCGCGATCGTGCTCGCGCTCGCGCTGCTCGCCTTCCGCCGCCGCGACCTCTAGACGACGATCCGACGCGACGCGGGGCCGGATGACGCCGGTCGTCCAGCCGCGCGGGACTGTCCGCTCGGGACACGGCCGGTATCAGATACCGGACGTGTCCCGAAGAGACACGGCCTCGACCGCGATCTCGCCCGCGAGGCGGGCGTTCTGCGCGACGAGCGCCTTGTTCGCCGCCTGCGTCCGGCCGCCGCTCTCGCGATGCAGGTGCCCGAGCACGTACGGCGTCACCGCCTGGCCGGAGATGCCGGCGTCGTGCGCCGCGCGGAGCGCCTCCTCGATCAGCGGCTCGACGTCGTCGAGCGGCTCGTCCGGCGGGCGGCCGAGCAGGAGGCCGCCGCCGCCGAGCCGCCAGTGCGCGGCCGCGACCCGCGCCGCCTCCGCCGCCGACTCGACCCGCGCCGAGACGGACGGGCCGCCGGCGGCGGCGTAGAAGAGCGGCAGCGTGTCGACGCGGAAGCCGAGCACCGGCACGCCGAGCGACTCGAGCAGCTCGGCCGTGGCCGGCACGTCGAGCAGAGACTTGACGCCCGCCGAGACGACGAGCGCGGGCGTCCGGGCGAGCTGTGCGAGGTCGGCGGAGATGTCCGGCGGCTCCGGGAAGCCGCGGTGCACGCCGCCGAGCCCGCCGGTGGCCATGAACGGGATCCCGGCCGCGCGCGCCGCGGCGAGCGTGCCGCCGACCGTCGTCGCGCCGACCGCGCCCTGCACCGCGGCCGCGGCGAGGTCTCGCGGCCCGACCTTGCGCGCGTCCGCGCCGAAGCGCGCCAGCTCGTCCTCGCCCAGCCCGACCCGCAGCTCGCCGTCGAGGACGCCGATCGTCGCCGGCACCGCGCCCGCCGCGCGCACCTGCCGCTCCGACTCGAGGCCGACCTCGACGCCCTCGCCGGGCGGAAACCCGTGCGCGACGAGCGTCGTCTCGAGCGCGACGACGGCGCCGCCGCCCGCGAGCGTCTCGCGCACCTCCGCCGCGACGCGGATCACGCGGGCCGCTCCATCTCGACGAAGCGGCTCTCCTCCTCGGGCCGCTCGACCTCGCGGAAGCCGGCGCGCCGGTATGCGCGCAGCGCCCGCTCGTTCCAGCGGGCGACCCAGAGCCGGAACCGCTTCGGCCGCCACTCGCGCCGCGCGTAGTCGAGGCCCGCCTCGATGAACGGCTGCGCGAGCCCCTGCCCGGTCAGGTCGGGCCGCATCCCGAGCCCGACGCGCACCTCGTCGCGCTCGCGGACGAAGTTGAAGAAGCCGACCAGCTCGCCCGCGTCGTCCACGATCGCGCGCATCCCCTCGCGCCGGCGCGGGTTGACGAGCAGCTCGACGCGCCGCGGGTCGGCGGAGGTGTCGTACCACTCGTACGGGAACTCGTACCGCCAGGTCGCGATCTCGAGCGCGTGCCGGTCGTTGAGCTCGACCACGTTCACGGCATGGAACCTACTCGGGCGACGCACCGAGCCGCCGCGTCGAGTCCGCGCCGCGCCGCCTCCTCGAGCGAGCCGCCGAGCAGGAAGCCGGCCGCGAGCGCGTCGCCCGCCCCGGTCGTGTCGACGACCTCGGCCGCGACCGGGGCGAAGTCGAGCGTCGCGTCCGCGGTCAGCACCGTGCACCCCCGCGGCCCGCGCTTGAGGACGCCGGTCGGCGCGGAGAGGTACGCGCCCCCCAGCAGCTGCCACTCGGCCTCGGTCGCGAAGAGGACGTCCGGGGCGAGCTCGTCGAGCAGCCCGCGGAAGCGGACCGGGCCGTAGCGGCGGATCTCCGTCCAGGCGGCGACGTCGACCGAGACGCGCGCGCCCGCCTCGCGGGCGAGCCGCGCCGCCAGCAGCGCCGCGCCGTCGATCGGCTCGCGGAGGAGCGCGTAGCCGGACAGGTGCAGGACGTCGCACGCGAACCAGGCCGCGTCGAGCTCCTCCGGTGCGAGCGTCGGCGCGACGCCCCGGTCGGAGGCCATCGACCGCTCGCCGTCCTCGACGAGCGAGACGACGACGCCCGTCGCGCCGGCCGCGACCGGCCCGACGAGCTCGACCCCGCGTGCCGCGAGCTCGCCCGCGACGAGCTCGCCGGCGGCGTCGTCGCCGCGCTTCGCGACGCAGCGCGCCTCGCCGCCGAGCGCCGCCGCCCACGCGGCCACGTTCGCCGCCTGGCCGCCCGGAGTCGCGGTCGTCGCCGCCCGCACGTCGTCGCCGCGGGCGAGCGGCTCCTCGAGCCGCACGATCACGTCGAGCATGACGTCGCCCAGGGTCGCGATGCGCACGGCACAATCGTCCCATGCAGCCCGACGACAGGCGCGGCCGTGCGCGCTCGTTCCTGCTCGGCGGCCTCGTCGGCGCGTCCGCGGCGGTCGCCACCGCGCGCCGCCGCCGGGCGCTGCTCCGCCGTCGCGAGCAGCGGCTCGAGACGCCCGCCGGGCTCGCCGCGTTCGAGGGAGCGCCCTGCTTCGAGGAGGCGCTGCTCGAGGCCAGGCGCGAGGCGGGCTAGCGTGCGCGCGCTCGCCGCTCTGCCGCTCGCCGCCGCGACCTGCCTCGTCGCCGCGTCGAGCGCGGCGGCGCGGCCGGCGGAGTCGTGCACGTCCGACTACAAGGCCTCCGCGCGGGCGGCCGCCGCGGCGTACGCGAGGCAGATGCCGAAGGCGCGCGCCGCCTACGACCGGGCGCACCGGAGCGCGCAGGCGCGGAAGGCGTTCGCGAAGCGCCAGGCCGCGACGCTGGCGGCGCTGAAGCGGGACGCCGACTGCACGGTCACCCGGGTCGCCGACACCGGGCCGCTGCCCGCGCCGGCGCCGGACGCGAACGAGCACGTCGTCTTCTCCGACGAGATGTCGCAGTCGGCGCGGGAGGAGGCGCAGGGCTACGTCACCTTCGCGATCCGGGACGAGGAGACGCTGCTCGGCGTCCCCCTCGACGAGAGCAAGGGGATCGACGTCTTCGTCTCCACCGACCACGCGTGGCTCGCGCAGCACGAGTGCGACTACCAGGGCCTGGCGGGGACGTGCGTCGCGACGACCGAGGCGCACTACGCGAGCAGCCTGGTCGACCACGTGGGGGATGCGCTCTTCGTCGACTGGTCGTCGAACGACTGGTCTGGCGTGAACACCCCGCTGTACGAGAAGCAGAAGATCATGGGCAACGCCGTCTTCTCGCTCTTCCGGGACCAGCTCGTCGGCGACGACGGCGACGTCGGCCCCGTGTGGCTCCTCGCGGGCGGGGCGGAGCTGGTCGGCTACCACGTGTCGAGCGACCGCAACCTGCGGCCGTACGCCGACGACCTCGCGGACATGCGGCAGAACATCCGGGCGCTGACGACGCCGCTGCAGCAGATCCAGACCTGGAGCGACTACGGCCTCGTCGGCCACTGGTTCCTCGCGGGCGCCGCCGACCGGCTCGTCGCCGACGCGCCGGACGGGATCCGCTCGCTCGCCGACTACTACGCCGCGATCGGCCGCGGCGCGTCCTGGCAGGACGCGTTCGCCTCCGCGTTCGGCATGTCGGTCGACGCCTTCTACGCCGACTTCGCCGCCTACCGGCAGACGCTCGCCGGCTAGGGCGTCGCGGGCCGGCGCGGCTCGGCGCTCAGCGTCGGCAGCCACTCCAGCCGGCGCGGCATCCACCAGTTCCACTCGCCGAGCAGCTTCATCGCCGCCGGCAGCAGCACGCCGCGGATCACCGTCGCGTCGATCAGCACGGCGAGCCCGAGCCCGACGCCGAGCTGCTTCATCATGATCAGCCGCAGCGTCCCGAAGATCGCGAAGACGGCGACCATGATGATCGCGGCGCTCGTCACCGTCCCGGCCGTCCGCCGGATCCCCCGCGACACCGCCTCCTCGGTCGAGAAGCCGCGGTCGCGCAGCTCCTTGATCCGGCTGAGGATGAAGACGTGGTAGTCCATCGAGAGGCCGAAGAGGACGACGAACAGGAACATCGGCAGCCACGACGTGATCGAGTCGTTGGACGTGAACTGGAGGATCCCCTCCGCCCACGTGTGCTGGAAGATCAGGACGAGCAGCCCGTAGGCGGCGCCGACCGAGAACAGGTTGAGGACGATCGCGGTCAGCGGGATCACGACCGAGCGGAACGTCATCAGCAGCAGCAGGAACGCGAGCCCGAGCACGAACCCGATCACCCAGGGCATCCGGTCCTTCATCCGCTGGTTGAAGTCGTAGGTGCCGGCCGTCTCGCCGGTGACCGCGTACTGGACGCCCTCGACGCGCGCGAGCGTCGTCGGCAGGACGTCGTCGCGGAGCGTGGCGAGCGCGTCGAGCGAGGCGCGGTCGTCGCCGTTGCCGGCGATCGGGATGCGCACGTCCGCGACCGTCCGGTCCTTGCTGACGACGACCGTGACCGGCTCGAACATCTGCCCGCTCGCGACCGCGGCGCGGCGCATCTGCTCGATCCCGCCCATCACGCCCGCGGCGGTCACGTCGGGGGCCTGCACGACGACCTCGGCCGGGGTCGGGGCGCCGGGGAAGGCGGCGATCACGGCCTTGTAGGTCTTCACCGCCGCGAGCTCGCGCGGCATGTCGGTGAAGCTCGGCAGCTTCGTGTGCATCGCGAGCGTCGGCGACGCGGCGAGCAGCAGCAGCCCGCCGGCGATCGCGAGCGCGACCACCGGCCGGCGCAGGACGCGGTCGAGGACGAACCCCCAGAATCGCGACTCGCTCGCGGCGTGCTTGCGCGTGCCGAAGAACGGGACGCGGCCGCGGTCGACGCGGTCGCCGAGCTTCGACAGCGCCGCCGGCAGCACGGTCAGCGAGCCGAGCATCGCGCAGAGGACGACGATCATCGTCCCGAACGCCATCCCGGTGAAGATCTTGTTGCCGGCGATGAACATCCCCGCCATCGCGATCAGCACGGTCGCGCCGGAGATCAGCACCGCCTGGCCGGAGGTCGCGGCGGCGCGGTGGAGCGCCTCGCGCGGCTCGGCGCCGCCCGCCCGCTCCTCGCGCTCGCGGCGCAGGTAGAAGAGCGAGTAGTCGACGCCGACCGCCATCCCGATCAGGAGGATCACGGCCGAGACCGACTGCCAGTCCGCCGTCGTCACGTGCGTGACGAGCGCGAACAGCCCGAGCGACGCGAGCACCGCCGAGAACGCGAGCAGCACCGGCAGCCCGGCCGCGACGAGCGCGCCGAACGCGGCGAGCAGGATGACGAGGGTGAGCGGGATCGTCATCCGCTCGGCGTTCGCGAAGTCCTTGTTGAACGTCTTGCCGATCTCGTAGTTCGCGCTCGCCTGTCCGACCTCGCGGATCGAGAGGCTGCGGTTCGACGCCTGCACGCCGGCGATCGCGTCGAGGATCGGCGCGATCCGCTCGTCGGCGGTGTTCGGGTCGCCGCGCACGTCGAACTGGATCAGCACCGAGTGGCCGTCGCGGGAGATCTGGCCGCCGCCGCCCTCCTTGACCAGCGGGTTCTGGACGTTCGTCGCCTGCGCCTGCCCGGCGAGCGTCTGGACGACGCCCGCGATCGCCGAGCGGAAGCCCGGGTCGGTGTAGACCTGCGTCCGGCTCTGGAGCAGGACGACCTCGGAGGCGGGCGGCGTCATCCCGGCCTGCTCGAGCATCTTCACCGCGACCGCGGCCTCCCCGGACGCGAACTCCGAGTCCTTCATCTGGCGGTGGCCGGCGAGGTTGCCGAGGGCCATCGCGACGGCGGCGAAGACGAGCCAGCCGAAGAGCGCGGTCTTCCAGTGGCGGGCGCTCCAGGCGCCGGCGCGGGCGGCGAGATTCGTGTGCATGACGGGGTGGTCCCGCACGCCGGGCTCCCGTCCATCGGACTCGACGCGGATGGCGGCGGCGGGTTGTCCGCAGCGCCCGCGCTGCCGATGATGCAGGGGAGTTGACGAGGACGAGGGCATTCGGCGCGGCGCTCGTCGCCGCGGTCCTGCTCGTGCCGGCGCCGGCGGCGCTCGCGCGCGCCACGCCGCGGACGGCCTGCGCGATCGCGGGCGCGAGCGTGGACGCGAGCGGCGAGCTGGTCGCGCGCGGCGCCTGCACGACGCTCGAGCGCGGCCGCCGCAGGAAGCTCGGCGGCGCCGTCTGGAGCTTCGGCGGCGTCCGGGCGTTCGACTCGGCGGGAGCGGCGTGCACGGTCGCGGCGACGTCGGGTTCCGGCGACCGGTTCGCGGTGCCGGCCGCGGCCGCTCGCGTGCAGGCGACCTTCCGGCTCTCGCTCGCCGCCGCGCACGCGACGCGCACCGTCGTCGTGACCCTGCACGGCACGGGCTCGTGCTCGTCGCCGCAGCCCACGGCCGCCGCCCCGGACCAGCTGACGCCGGGCAAGCGCTTCGCGAGCACCGCCGCGGCGTGGCAGCTCGCGGCCGCGACGACGCTCGCCGAGGCCGAGTCGGCGCTCCAGGCGTTCCTCTCCCAGTACGGCCTCGCCGCCGAGGTCGCGCACGTGGACGAGAGCAGCTACGCGCAGACCTGGGACCGCTTCGACCTGCTCGCGGAATCCGACCTGCCGGCGCTCCGCGAGTACGGCGAGCTGTTCGTGGACGAGTGGTCGAAGTACCCGCTCGACTGGGTGCGCGCGTCGGGCGTCCGCGCGATCGCGTTCGTCAAGGACTTCACGACGGGAGCCGACCACCGCGCCGCCGGGCCGGACCCGGTCGGCGAGACGATGTACTACGACGTGCCGTTCTCCGGGACCGGCGACTACGCGCGCGAGGTGATCCACCACGAGTTCGACCACCTCCTCACCTACGACCTCTTCGGCTCGTACGCGCCCGCCGACCCCGCCTGGACGGCCCTGAACCCGGCCGGGTTCGCGTACGGCTCGGGCGGCGCCTCCTGCTACGCGGCGGGCGACCCGTGCGGCGCCTGGGACCAGCATCCGCAGTCCGGCTTCGTCAGCGGCTACGCGCGCTCCGCGATCGAGGAGGACAAGGCCGAGCTCTACGCCTACCTCATGACCGCGACGGGCTGGCACCAGGTCGAGCAGTGGCTCGCGACCGATCCGGCGCTCGCGGGGAAGGTCGCGCTCCTGCAGGCCCTGCTCGCCCGATACTCCCCGGAGATGGCCGGCGACTACTTCGACCGGATCGACCCGTGACCGACACGGTCGTCGTCTTCACCTCCGGCGCGGAGCCGTCCGCCGCCGACGTGCCGGCCGGCGCGCTCGTCGTCGCGGCCGACGGCGGCGCGGACGTCGCGCTCGCGCTCGGGCTCCGGGTCGACCTCGCGGTCGGCGACCTCGACTCGATCTCGGCGGACGCGCTCGCGGCGCTCGAGGCGGCCGGGACGCCGATCGAGCGGCACCCGGTGGAGAAGGACGCGAGCGACCTCGAGCTGGCGCTGCGGGCTGCGCTGCGGCTCGGCGCGCGGCGGGTTCTCGCCGTCGGCGAGGCGGGCGGCCGGCTCGACCACCTGCTCGGGACGCTGCTTCTGCTCGCCGCCGACGCATGGGCGGGAGTCGAGCTCGACGCGCTCGTCGGCGGGGCGCGCGTGCACGTGATCCGCGACGGGCGTGCGCTCGCGGGCGAGCCCGGCGAGACGCTCTCGCTCTTCGCGCTGCACGGGCCGGCGACCGGCGTGAGCGCCGAGGGGCTCCGCTATCCGCTCCGCGGCGCGACGCTCGCGCCCGGGACGACGCTCGGCCTCTCGAACGAGCTCGCCGCCGCGGAGGTCCGGATCTCGGTCGAGACGGGCGTCCTGCTCGCGGTCTTCCCCGCCGCCTAGCCCTTGCAGCGCGCGGGCAGGAAGCGCGTCGTCATCGCCGCGCTCGCGGCGACGCCGCGCTTCAGCAGCGCGCGCCGGTGCATCCAGGCGCCGAAGCGCGCCCAGTCGGCGGCGCGCATGCAGCCGACGCCGCCCGGCCCGGCGAGGAGTGCGAGCGTCGCGGGCGTCGCCGCCGTCAGGAAGCGGTCGCTCGACGCGGTCGCCTTCTTCAGCACGGCGAGCGCCGTCCGCTCGTGGGTGCGCGCCGCGGCGGTGCCGGCGAGGAAGCCGGAGACGAGCTTCCGCACCGTCGCCGCGTAGTCCGGGTCGCTGCGCAGCCGGTTCGCGCTCGCGGCGAGCACGAGCTCGTCGTAGGTCGGGATCCCCGCCCGGTCGAGCGGGATCACGGCCGGCTTCAGGCCGCGCTGCGCGAGCTCGATCCCCTCGACGTTCCGGTAGACGCCGAGCACCGCGTCGACGCGGTGGGCGAGCAGCGCGGGCAGCAGGTTGTAGCCGACGTGCTGCACCTTCACGTCCGCGCGCGAGAGCCCGGCGTGTGCGAGCGCCGTGTCGAGCGACGCGTCGTCGGAGGGCACGCCGGTGACGCCGATCGTCTTCCCCTTCAGGTCGCGCACCGACCGGATCCCGGGCTCGATCGCCATGATCGAGTTCAGCGGGCGCGGCACGACCGCCGCGACGGCGACGACCGGCAGCTTCTTCTCGGCGGCGAAGAACAGCTCCTGCTCGTAGGAGACCGCGAGGTCGACCTTGCCGGCGGCGACGAGCTTCAGCGCCGAGGTCGGGTCGGACGGCGCCGCGATCGAGACGTCGAGCCCGCGCTTCGCGAACATCCCCTCGTCGCGCGCGTAGAAGAGCCCGACGTGGTCGGGGTTCGGCGTCCAGTCGAGCAGCACCGAGACGTGGGTGGACGAGCCGCCGGAGTACGCGAACGCGGCGGCGACGACCGACGCGACGAAGACCGCGGCGGCGGCGAGGGCGAGGACGGCTCTACGCATCGGTGACCTCCCGGTTCCAGGGGACGAGCAGGCGCTCCGCGAGCGTCACGAGCCCGTAGAGGGCGAGCGCGAGCGCGGAGAGGACGACGAGTGCGGCGAAGATGCGGGCGGTCGCGAGCTCCGGCTGCGCCTGGAGCATCACGAACCCGAGGCCCGACGAGGAGCCGGCCCATTCGCCGAAGACGGCGCCGACCGCCGCGTAGGTGGCGGCGATCCGGGCGCCCGAGAAGACGGCCGGCAGCGCGCCCGGGGCCTCGACGCGGCGGAAGATCGCGAGCCGGTCGCCGTCGAGCGTCCGCATCATCCGGACGAGCTCGGGGTCGGCCGAGCGGAGTCCGTCGACCGCGTTCACGACGACCGGGAAGAAGCAGACGATCGCGACGACGACGAGCTTCGGCCCGATCCCGAACCCGAGCAGGATCGCGAGGATCGGCGCGAGCACCACGGTCGGGACCGTCTGCGAGAGCACGAGCACCGGCAGGAGCGCGCGCCGGAGCGCGGCGGAGAAGTGCAGCACGACGGCGAGCGCGACTCCGACCGCGAGCGCGAGCAGGTAGCCGAGCACGATCTCGCGCACGGTCACGCCGGTCGCGGACGCGAGCAGCGAGCGGTCGTCCCAGAGCGAGCGCGCGACCGCGCTCGGCGCCGGGAAGAGGTAGTCCTGCACGTGCGCGGCGCGGACGACGAGCTCCCAGAGCGCGACCGCGGCCGCGAGCAGGAGGAGAGGCGGGCCCCAGCGTCTCACTCGATCGCCTCCAGCAGCGACTCGCGCAGCTCGACGAAGCGCGGGTCGGTGACGACCTCGCGCCGCGAGCCGTCGCGCGGGACGTCGACCTCGACGCTCGCCGCGACGCGCCCGTCGGCGAGCACGACGACGGTGTCGCAGAGCAGGAGCGCCTCCTCGACGTCGTGCGTGACGAGCAGGACCGTCCGCGGCGCGTCGGCGAGCGCGCCGCGCAGCCACTCCTGCAGCTCGGCGCGGGTGATCGCGTCGAGCGCGCCGAACGGCTCGTCGAGGAGCAGCACCTCCTTGCCGGCGAGGAGCGTCCGCACGAACGCGACCCGCTGCCGCATCCCGCCGGAGAGCTGGGAGGGCCGCTTCGCCTCGGCGCCGGCGAGGCCGACGCGGGCGAAGAGCGCCGCCGCCTCGGTGCGCGCCGCGGCGCGGGGGAGGCCGCGGTTCTCGAGCGCGAGGGTCGCGTTGTCGAGCGCGGAGCGCCACGGGAGCAGGCAGTCGCGCTGCGGCATCAGCGCGCAGCGGGCGAGCCGCGCCGCCGCGTCGCCGGCGCCGCCGACGGAGATCGAGCCCGCGTCGGGCGCGTCGAGCCCGGCGACGAGCGAGAGCAGCGTCGACTTGCCGCTGCCGCTGCGTCCGACGATCCCGACCCGTCCGTGCCGCGGCGCGCGCAGGTCGACCCCGCGCAGCACCGGCTTGCCGGCGAACGCGCGCTCGACGCCGGCGAGCACGACCTCGTCGGTCGCCGTCGCGGGATGGACTTCGGTCGGAACCTGCACGACGCACTCCCTTCGCCGGCATGACCCGGATCAGGTTCGACGGGTACGCGCTAGGAAGCGCTCTCTCAGCCCCTCCGCAGGGGCTCCCCGGTTCGGCTCCAGTCTAGCGCGACGTGCGTTTGCAAATCAGGTGACGCGGTACGCCTCGTCCGCGCATGGCGTCCGCTCGTCGAACCGGGGGTTGCGCCGCCGCGGCGCTCGTCGCCGCGCTGCTCGCCGCGGCCGGGCCGGCGGGAGGACGCGCTGCCGCGGCGGCGTCCGGCTGGACGAGCTACGACCGGCCGGCGCAGTACGCGGTCGCCGTCGAGAAGCACGTCTCGATCCCGATGTCGGACGGCGCCGTCCTGAACGCGGTCGTGAACCGGCCCGACGCGCCCGGGCGCTTCCCCGTCCTCGTCACGCTCACGCCGTACAACGGCACGAACGGCGCGATCGCGACGAACGACGACTACCTCGTCCAGCGCGGCTACGTGCAGGTCGTGGTCGACGTCCGCGGCACGGGCGAGTCGCAGGGAACGTGGGACTCGTTCGGCAGCCGCGAGCAGCGCGACGGCTACGAGGTCGTCGAGTGGGCGGCGGCCCAGCGCTGGAGCGACGGCAAGGTCGGGATGTGGGGCGCCTCGTACATGGCGATCTCGCAGCTCCTCACCGCCGCGCAGCGTCCGCCGCACCTGAAGGCGCTCTTCCCGATCGTGCCGATGAGCGACTCCTACCGCGACATGGTCTTCCCGGGCGGCCAGGACAACACGGGCTTCATCCCGTTCTGGCTCGCGCTCGTCTCCGGCTCGGCGCTCGTCCCGCCCGACTACGCGCTCGACGGAAACCAGGCCGACCTGGCGCGCGCGCTCGGCGAGCTGGGACAGCACGCGCTCGACCTGCCCGGCTACGACGCGAACAACGAGCTGCAGGGGATCGCCGGCGACCTCGCCTTCGACGGCCCGTACTGGAAGCTCCGCTCGCCGCTCGAGGTCGTGGACAGGATCCGGGTGCCGACGTTCGTCGTCGGCGGCGAGCACGACATCTTCCAGCGCGGCGAGCCGCTGATCTACGAGCGCCTGAAGCGGCACGTGACGACGCGGCTGCTGATCGGGCCGTGGACGCACACGGACGCCTCGAGCGGCGTCGGCCTGCCCGCGGACGGCGTGCCGAGCCTCGACCAGATCGCCCTGCGCTGGTTCGACCGCTACCTGAAGGGGATGGACACGAACGTCGCGGCGATCCCGAAGGTGACCCAGTACGTGCTCGGGACGGGACGCTGGGAGATCCGTCCCGACTGGCCGGATCCGGCGCTCGCGCCGTCGCGGCTCTACCTGCGCGCCGGCAACGCGCTCGCGGCCGCGGCGCCGACCGACGCCGACGCGCCGACCGCCGCCCCCGTGCCCGCCCCGGCCTGCCCGACGGCGCCGACGCTGCCCGTGCCGTCGCTCCCGGGCGTGCCGCTGCCGCCGCCTCCGGCCGCGCCGACGTGCGACTCGGTCCCGGCCGCCGCCGCCACCGACAGCTCGGACACGTTCCTCCAGAACCCGGTCTCTGGCGTCTGCACGCAGTCGACGAGCCAGTGGTCGGCCGGCCTGCTCGCACCCGTGCCGTGCACGACCGACAACCGCCTCGACGAGGCGACGAGCGGCGTCACCTACACGACCGCGCCGCTCGCGAGCGACCTCGGCTTCGACGGCCCGGTCTTCGCCGACGTCTGGGTGACGACGACCGCGCGGGAGGCCGTCGTCACAGTTCGCGTGACGGACGTCGCGCCGGACGGCTCCTCGACCGAGCTGACCGACGGCTGGCTCGCCGCGTCCTTCCGGGCGGTGGACGGATCGCGCAGCCGCTACGTCGACGGGCAGCTGCTGCAGCCGTGGCATCCGTTCACGCAGGCGTCGGTGCTCCCGGTGACGCCGGGCGAGCCGGTCGAGCTGCCGATCGAGATCTTCCCGACCGACGTCACGATCCCGGCCGGCCACCGGCTCCGGCTCTACGTCGGCCCGAACGACTTCCCGCACGCCGTGCCGCCGCTCTCGCAGCTGCAGGGCTCGCTCGCCGGCGCCGTCACGGTGCTCCACGACCCGCAGCACCCGTCCTATCTCGAGCTGCCGACGACGGGCAGCTGCGCGTCGCCGTGCCGGCCGCTGCCGCTGCCGAACCTGATCCGCGGCTGAGCCGACTGGTACCGTCCTCCGTCCATGCCGATCTACGAGTACCGCTGCCCCGAGGGTCATCTCTTCGAGCGCTTCCAGTCGATGACCGCGCCCGCGCCCGAGAAGTGCGACGTCTGCGGCGCCGCGCCGGTGCAGCTCGTCCTCTACCCGGTCGCGATCCACTACAAGGGCTCCGGCTTCTACACGACCGACTACGGCAAGGGGAAGGGCGCGAAGAAGGAAGGCGGCGAGGGCGGCTCGTCCTCGGGCGAGTCGAAGAGCGGCGAGTCGAAGCCGGCGGAGAAGAAGGCCGCCGCGAGCGGCGACTAGCTACGTCTTCGCCGACGCGTTCCCGACGGTGCAGCCGGGCGCGAACCCGTTCCCCGGCGTCGGCGGCTGCGGCGCCGAGTGGCCGAGCACCGTCTGGATCACCTGGAAGTTCTCCTGCGTGCCGACGATGTAGGCGCCGCCGCCGATGTTCGTCGGGCTGCCGCCGAGCCGGCAGTGCAGCGTGTTCGAGCCCGAGGCGCGGAACTTGACCCAGCCGAGCTGCGCGAACTGCCACGTCGAGAGGTCGGTCGCGATCGGCGCCAGCAGCGAGCCGCCGCTGAACGGCAGCCGGAAGAACGTGCCCGCGCTCGCGAGCTTGCTCATCGTCTGCTGCATCACCTGCTGCTGGTTCTGGCCGCGCTGGATGTCCGTCCAGGCCGGGTCGAGCTGGTTGACGCGGACGCGCGAGTAGATGAGCGCCCGGTGGCCGTCCATGTGCTGCACGCCCTTCCGGAAGCGCCATCCCTTCCACGACTGGCACTTCTGCGCCGTGTACGGGCAGTCGAACCTGTCGGAGAGGATCGGCTCGGGGACGTTCACGTCGATCCCGCCGACCGCGTCGATCAGCTTCTGGAAGGAGCCGAAGTCGACGACGACGACGTGGTTCACCTGCAGCTGGCTCCCGAACAGCTGGTCGACCGTCCGGATCGCGAGCTTCGGGCCGCCGATCTGCATCGCCGCGTTGATCTTCTGGTCGCCGTAGCCGGGGATCGACGCGCGCAGGTCGCGCGGGATCGACAGGTAGATCAGCCGGTGCCGGCTCGGGTCGGTGCGCAGCAGCATCATCGAGTCGGAGTGCGAGTCCGTGTTGCGGCCGGCCTGCGTCGTCGAGTGGTCGGTGCCGAGCAGGAGGATGTTCGTCGGCGAGGAGAGGAGCAGCCCGCCGTCCGGCTGCAGCGCGTCGGTCGTCCCTGCCGGCAGCCGCCCGTGGGCGGCGGAGACGCTGTGCGACACGGCCAGGAAGCCGGCGACGCCCCAGACCACGAGCAGGAGCACGAGCGCGGCGAGCGCGAAGCCGACCCAGCGCCAGGAGAAGCGCCGCCGCGGCCGCCGCTCGACGATCCGCCCCGGCCCGCCTCCGTCCCTGCGGGCGGAGCGGCGTGTCTCGCGGTCCTTGCGGTCGAGCGGCACGTCGCCCTTCGCGCGGCCGCCCCGGTAGACCTTGTACGGCTTCTGTCCGGACGCGGCCATCCGCGGTTTACGGTACCCGCTGAGAGTGGACGGCACGCACGCGATCGGGGTCGACCTCGGCGGGACGAAGATCCTCGCGGGTGTCGTCGCACGCGACGGCTCGGTCGTGCGGCGCCACGAGCGCCCGACGCCGCTCGACACGCAGGAGCATCTCGTCGCCGAGATGGAGGCCGCAATCGCGGAACTGCTCGACGACGGCGTCGGCGCGATCGGCTTCGGCGTCCCCTCCTCGACCGACCAGCGCACCGGCGTCGTGTTCGGCACGGTCAACACGCCGTTCCGGGGGATGCCGCTGCGCGACCACATGGAGCGCCGCTTCGAGCGTCCGGTCGGGGTGGACAACGACGCGAACGCGGCGATGATCGGCGAGTGGCGGGCGGGCGCGGCGCGCGGCGTCGACGACGCGCTGATGCTCACCCTCGGCACCGGCCTCGGCGGCGGCGCGATCAGCGGCGGCCGCCCGTTCCGCGGCGCGAACGGGATCGGCACCGAGTTCGGGCACGTCGTCATCGTCCACGACGGCATCCCGTGCCAGGGCATCTGCACCGGACGCGGCCACCTCGAGCCGTACGTCACCGGCGTCGCCGCCGGGAAGCGCGCCCAGGAGGCCTTCGGCCCGGCGGCCGACGCGCACCGGCTCGTCCGGCTCGCGAACGAGGGCGACCCGACCGCGAAGGAGATCCTCACCGACATCGCCCGCCACCTCGGTTCCGGCATGGGCTCGTTCGTGAACGTGTTCGGCCCTGAGCTCCTCGTGCTCGGCGGCGGCTTCGGCGTCGCCGCCTACGAGCATCTCGTCGAGCCCGCCACCGAGGTGATGCTCCGCGAGACGCTTCCGCCGATGCGTGAGCGCGTGCGGGTCGTGAAGGCGGAGCTCGGCACCGCCGCCGGGCTGATCGGAGCCGCCTTCGTCGGCTTCGAGGCCCTCGACGCGGCGGGCTGAGCCGTGCCGCTCGCCGTCTGCGCGACGCCGATCGGGAACCTCGAGGACGTGACGCTGCGCGTCCTCGCCGAGCTCGCGGCGGCGGACACGGTGCTCTGCGAGGACACGCGGCACACGCGCGGGCTGCTGCAGCGTCACGGGATCGAGGCGCGCCTCCTCTCGTACCACGAGCACAACGAGGCGCAGCGGACGGCGGAGCTGCTGCCGCGGCTCGAGGCGGGGGAGCGGCTCGCGCTCGTCTCGGACGCGGGGATGCCCGGCATCTCGGACCCGGGCGCGCGGCTCGTGCGGGCGGCGCTCGACGCGGGGGTCGAGGTGACGGTGCTGCCCGGTCCGTCCGCGGTCGAGACGGCGCTCGTCGCGTCCGGGCTCGTGGCGGAGCAGTACCGCTTCCTCGGCTTCCTCCCGCGCGGCGAGAAGGCGCTCGCGGCGCTCTGGGCGGAGCTGCGCGGGTGGCCGTGGCCGGCGGTCGCGTTCGAGTCGCCGCAGCGGCTCCCGGCGACGCTGCGCTCGCTCGCCGCTGCCGATCCGGGGCGGCATGCCGCCGTCTGCCGCGAGCTGACGAAGCGCTTCGAGGAGGTCGCGCGCGGCGCCGCGGCCGCGCTCGCCGAGCGCTTCGCGGAGCCGCCGAAGGGCGAGATCGTGCTCGTGCTCGGGCCGGGCGCGGGCCCGGCGGCGGCGGACGACGCGGACGCGGTCGCCGCGGTCGCCGAGCTCGTGGACGCGGGTGTGCCCCGCCGGCGTGCGGTCGAGATCGTCTCGCGCCTGACCGGCGTGACCCGGAACCGCCTCTACGGCGAATCTCTGTAGTCAGATTTGACAACGTCCGCAGGCGTTGCTACCTTCGTCGCTCGTGCTGTAGTCAAATCTGACAACAAAGGCGGGTGACTTCTCGATGCGACGGCTGCTTCCGCTCGTTCTCCTCTTCGTGCTCTGGGTGCCTGCGGCGGCGGCCTGGACCTGGCCGGTCGACGGGCCGGTCGTCCAGGGGTTCGCCTTCGATCCGGATCACCCGTACGCGGGCGGGCAGCATCGCGGCATCGACATCGGCGCCTCGGCGAGCGGGATCCCGGTGCTAGCCCCGGCGGCGGGCACGGTGACGTACGCGGGCACGATCGGCGCGAACGGGAAGTCGGTGACGATCGCGACCGCCGACGGGCTCGACGTCACGCTCACGCACCTCGGCGACCTCGCGGTCGCGCGCGACGACGTCGTCGCCGAGGGCCAGACGATCGGCACGGTCGGCCCGAGCGGGACGCCGGAGGTCGACGGGCCGTACGTGCACCTCGGCATTCGCCTCGCTTCCGACACGAACTCGTACCTCGACCCGATCTCGCTCCTGCCGGTGGCGTCCCCGCCGGCGACGGACGACGGGTCGACCGGCGACCCGAGCGGCGACGCGGGCGCGCCCGCGCAGGACCCCGCGCCGCCCGCGGACACGACGCCGACCGACACGACGCCGACCGACACGACCGCCACGGACACGACGCCGACCGAGACCACGGCCACGGACACGACGCCGGCCGAGACGACCCCGGCCGAGACGACGCCCGCCGAGACGACTCCCGCGGCCGAGCCGGCGCCCGCCCAACCGGAGTCCGCGCCGCAGGCGGACCCGGCGCCCCAGCCCGAGCCGGCGCCGCAGTCCCAGCCGCAGCCGGCTCCGCAGGCGCAGCCCCAGCCCGAGCCCGCGCCGCAGGCGCAGCCGGAGCCCGACTCCCAGCCGGCGCCGTCCGCGTCGACGGCGCCGGTGGACGTGCCCGAGGTGCCCGCGCCGCCGGTCGCCGTCCGGTCCCCCGTGGCGGCGGCGGATCCGCAGCCCGCCGAGCGCGCGCCGCGCGAGTCCGCGCCGGCCGGCGCGGAGCAGCTGCATCCGGCCACGCGGGCCGAGAGCGGCCCCGCCGCACCGGTGCGGGCCGCCCGTCCGGCTGCGGCGCGGCCGACGTTCGCGCTCCGCCGGCCGCTCCCCGCCGCGCTGTCGCGCCCGCGGCGTGATGCGCCGGCGAGTCGCGGCGGCGGCCTGCCCGTGCCGGTCCTGGTCGTCGCGGCGCTCGCGCTCCTGGCCGGCGCGGCGGCGCTGCTCCTGCGGCTGCCGCGGTTGCCGCGAGGCAGGCCGGCCGACGACGGCGTCGTCGTGCCGCTTCGGCCCGCCGCGGGCGACCAGGAGGGAGGCCGTGACCGGCTCGCCGCCTGAGCGGCGGGCCGGGTCGCCCTCCCGGCCGCACCTATCATGGCCGGGTGCGCTTCTACCTGACCACGCCGATCTACTACGTGAACTCGACGCCCCACATCGGGCACGCGTACACGACCGCGATCGGCGACATGCTCGTCCGCCATCACCGCCAGCGCGGCGACGAGACCTTCTACCTGACCGGGGTGGACGAGCACGCGACGAAGGTCTGGCGGGTGGCGCAGGAGCAGGGGCTCGAGGCGCAGGAGTACGCGGACCGGATCGCGGTGCCCTGGCGGGAGCTGCCCGAGCGCCTGAACGCCACCACCGACTTCTTCATCCGCACGAGCGACGACGGCCACAAGCGCTTCGTCCGCGACTTCCTGCAACGGATGTACGACAACGGCGACATCTACCAGGACGTCTACTCGGGGCTCTACTGCGTCGGCTGCGAGGCCTTCAAGAGCGAGGAGGAGCTGACTCCGGACGGTCTCTGCCCGGACCACCTCGTGGCGCCCGAGCACATCGAGGAGACGAACTGGTTCTTCCGGCTCTCCGCCTACCAGGACAAGCTGCTCGCCCTCTACGACGAGCGGCCGGAGATCGTCCGGCCGGACTTCCGCTACAACGAGGCGCGCTCGTTCATCGCCGGCGGGCTGCGCGACTTCTCGATCTCGCGCGCCGGGCAGCCGTGGGGCGTGCCGCTGCCGTGGGACGAGGGACAGGTCGCGTACGTCTGGGCGGATGCGCTGATCAACTACCTGAGCGCGCTCACCTACGCGCGCGAAGGCGAGGACCTGCGCGAGACGTTCTGGCCGGTCGTCCACCACCTGCTCGCGAAGGACATCCTCCGCTTCCACTGCGTCTACTGGCCGGCGATGCTGCTCTCGGCCGGCTACGAGCCGCCGCACCGGCTGTTCGTGCACGGCTACCTGCTGCTCGACGACCAGAAGATCTCGAAGTCGCTCGGGAACATCGTCGACCCGCTCGAGCTGATCGACCTCTACGGCGCCGACGCCGTGCGGTTCTGGATGGCGCGCGCCGTCTCGTTCGGCCAGGACGGAAGCGCGTCGGTGGACGGCGTGCGCGAGCGCTACGAGACGGAGCTGGCGAACGACCTCGGCAACCTGCTCTCCCGGACGACCGCGATGATCGCGCGCTACCGCGACGGCCGGCTCGTCCGCGTCGACGTCGAGCCGGCGCTCGACCTGACCGCGCTCGCGGGCGAGGTCGCCGCGCGCTTCGACCGCTTCGACGTCACGGGCGCGCTCGACGCGCTCTGGGACGGCGTCCGCCGCCTCAACCAGTACGTCACCGCCGAGGCGCCGTGGCAGCTCGCGAAGGACGAGGGGCAGGCCGCCCGGCTGGACGGCGTGCTCTACAACCTCGCCGACGGGCTGACCGGGCTCGCGGTCGCGCTCGCCGCGTTCCTGCCGGAGACGGCGCCGCGCATCCTCGGCGCGCTCCGCCAACCGGAGGAGCTCGGCTGGGAGCGCGTCCGCAACGGCGTCGCCGTCGAGACGGACGGGATCGCCGCGAGCGAGCCGCTCTTCCCGAAGATCGAGCTGCCCAGCGCGACTGCGTGATCGACACGCACGCGCACCTCGACGCGCTCGACGACCCCGACGACGCGGTCGCGCGGGCACGCGACGCGGGCGTGACGCGCATCCTCACGGTCGGCACGGATCCGGACGGCTGGCGCCGCTCGCTCGAGCTCGCGGAACGGCACGACGACGTGTTCGCGATCCTCGGCGTCCACCCGCACGAGACCGGCGAGGCGGGCGAGGCCGAGCTCGCGGCGCTGCGCTCCGCGCAGGCGCATCCGAAGGCGGTCGCGGTGGGGGAGATCGGGCTCGACTGGTTCCGCGACTACGCACCGGCCGACGCGCAGCGGCGGCTCTTCGCCGCCCAGCTCGAGCTCGCGGCCGAGCTCGGCAAGCCGGTCGTGATCCACACGCGCGCCGCCGACGACGACACACGCGAGGCGCTCGCCGGCTTCGGCGGCACCGTCGTCCTGCACTGCTTCGGCTCGCCGCACCTGCTCCCGACGGCGCTCGAGCGCGGCTGGTACGTCTCGTTCGCCGGCAACGTCTCCTTTCCGAAGGCGACCGACCTCCGTCTCGCCGCGACCCAGGTGCCCGCCGACCGGATCCTCGCCGAGACCGACACGCCGTACCTCGCGCCGCAGCCCGTGCGCGGGCAGCGGAACGAGCCCGCCCACGTCGTCCACACGCTCGCCGCGCTCGCCGAGGCGCGGCGCGAGGACCCGCCCGAGCTCGAGGCGCGAATCGAGGCGAACGCGGCAGCCTGCTTCGGCCTACCGCGATGACCGAATCCGCCATGTCCCGGTGTCAGACACACGGCCATGTCCCGACAGGACAGTGCCGCAACGAAAACCCTGCTCGTGCGCATCTTCGCAGGCGCGCCGCCCGACCCCGGTGTCAGACACACGCGCAGAAGCGCGACGTCTTCGTCACGGCATGACCGTCCGCGCGAAGAAGGAGCTCGGCCAGCACTTCCTCGTCGACGAAAACATCCTCGGCGTGATCGGCCGCCTCGCCGAGCTCGCCCCGGAGGACGTCGTCCTCGAGATCGGGCCGGGGCTCGGCGTGCTGACGCGCTTCCTCGCCGCCCGCGTCGCGCGCGTCCACGCCGTCGAGATCGACCGCTCGCTCGAGGCGGAGCTCGCCGGCCTCCCGGAGAACGTGACGCTCCACTTCGGCGACGCGCTCCGGCTCGAGCTCCCCGGCGACGCGACGAAGCTCGTCGCGAACCTGCCGTACAACGTCGCGACGCCGCTCCTCGTCGAGAGCCTGGACGGTCTGCCGAATCTGCGGCTCTGGTGCGTCATGGTGCAACGCGAGGTCGCCGACCGGCTCTTCGCCTCGCCGGGAACGAAGGCCTACGGCGCGGTCTCCGTCCTCGTCCAGCTCGCCGCGGAGCGCACCGGCTTCCACCCGGTCGCGCGCACCGTCTTCCGGCCGCGGCCGAACGTCGACTCGGCGCTCGTCGCCTTCCGCCGCACCGAGCTGCCGCCCGACTTCGCCCGGATCAAGCAGGTCGTGGCGGCCGCGTTCGCGCACCGGCGGAAGACGCTCCCGAACTCGCTCGCGCTCGCCGGCCTCGCACCCCGCGAGCGCGCCGCCGACGCACTCGCCGCGATCGGCCGAGACCCGGAGATCCGCGCCGAGGCGCTCGCGCCGCCCGAGTTCGTCGCGCTCACCGAGGCGCTCGCATGAGGCTCCCGGCGCCGGCGAAGATCAATCTCGCGCTCGTCGTCGGCCCGACGCGCGAGGACGGCAAGCACGAGGTGCTGACCGTCCTGCAGCGGGTCGACGTCGTCGACCGGATCGAGCTGGAGCCGTGGCACGAGCTCCGCGTCGACGGCTTCGAGGGCGACACGATCGTCCGCGGCGCCCTCGAGTCGCTCGCCCGCGCCGCCGGCGTCGAGCCCCGCTGGCGGGTGCGGATCGAGAAGGAGATCCCGGTCGCGGCCGGCCTCGGCGGCGGCAGCTCCGACGCGGCGACCGCGCTACGCCTCGCGAACGACACGCTCCCCGAGCCGCTGCCGCCCGAGGAGCTGCGCCGGCTCGCCGCCCTGCTCGGCGCGGACGTCCCGTTCTTCCTCGCCGACGGCCCGCAGCTCGGCTCCGGCGACGGGAGCGAGCTCGAGCCGCTCGAGCTGCCGCAGGACTTCTGGGTCGTCCTGCTGCTGCCGCGCGGCGCACGCAAGCCGTCGACCGCCTCCGTCTACGCCGCCTTCGACGAGCGCGACGGCGCGGCCGGCTTCGAGGAGCGACGCGGCGCGCTGCTCGACGGGCTCGCCGCCGTCGCACGGCCGCGCGACCTCGCCGCGCTGCCCGCGAACGACCTCGCCGCCTCGCCGCTCGCGGCCGAGATCCTGGCCGAGGGCGCCTTCCGCGCCGACGTCAGCGGCGCCGGTCCCGCGCTCTACGGACTCTTCCACCACCAGCAGGCCGCGAAGGCCGCGCGGCGCTCGCTGCGCCGCCTCGGCCGCACCTGGCTCGCGGCGCCGGCGTGGTACGGTTGACGCGTGCTGAGCGGCTCCTCGTCGCACGCGCTCGAGCCCGGCCCGGGCGGCTGGCTGAGAGCGCGCCGCACCCGCCTCGCGCTCTGGATCGCCGCCGCCGAAGGCGTGATCGTCGCGTTCTCGCACGACGTCACGAAGTGGACGGT
This sequence comes from Gaiellaceae bacterium, assembly GCA_035688025.1. Classification (GTDB taxonomy): domain Bacteria; phylum Actinomycetota; class Thermoleophilia; order Gaiellales; family Gaiellaceae; genus Palsa-739. The sequence continues at coordinate 42,688 of DASSNM010000018.1, forward strand.
GATCGTGCTCGCGGCCGCCGCCACGCTCGCCTGGTCGGCCGGCCGCAACAGCCGCTCCTCGCTCGTCCGCCAGGCGCTCTGGATCTTCGCCGCGTCGCAGCTGCTCGCGGTCGTCCTCGTGCTGCTCGCCTGGATCGTGAAGTGGGCCGTGATCCTGGGCCTCGTCGTCTTCGCGGTCGTCGGCCTCGCGTACCTCTTCCTCGACCGCCGGTAGAATCGCCTTCGCCCTGGGGCGTGGCCAAGTGGTAAGGCAACGGGTTTTGGTCCCGTGATCCCAGGTTCGAATCCTGGCGCCCCAGCCACTTTCCCGGACACATGGACGATCTCGCAGCAGTCGTGATGGCCGCCGGTCTCGGCACGCGCATGAAGAGCGCGACGCCGAAGCACCTGCACCCGATCCTCGGCCGGCGGCTCGTCGACTGGGTGATCGAGGCCGCCCGCGAGGCCGGGGTCGAGCGGATCGTCGTCGTCGCCTCGCGCGACACGAGCGAGCTGTTCGACGGCGTCGAGGTCGCGGTGCAGGAGGAGCCTCGCGGCACCGGCGACGCCGTCCGCTCCGCCCGCGCCGCGCTCGCCGGCTTCGACGGCGACGTGCTCGTCCTCAACGGCGACGTCCCCGCGCTGCGAGGCGAGACGGTGCGCGCGCTCGTCGAGACGCACCGCGCCGCCGGCGCGGCCGGCACCGTGCTCTCCTTCGAGCCCGCCGACTCGCGCGCCTACGGCCGCATCGTCCGCGACGGCGACGGCCGCCTGGCCCGGATCGTCGAGGCGCGCGACGCGAGCCCGCAGGAGCTCGAGATCCGCGAGGTCAACTCCGGCATCTACGTCTTCCGCGCCGCCGACCTCTGGCCGGCGCTCGAGCGGCTCGAGCCGCACAACGCGCAGGGGGAGCTCTACGTCACCGACACGCTCGGCTTCCTCGCCGGCGACGGCAAGCCGTGCGCCGTCCACCTCGCGGCCGACCCGATCGAGGCGGAGGGGATCAACACGCGCGCCGAGCTCGCCGCCGCCGCCGCCGCGCTCCGGGACGCGATCAACGAGACGCACATGCTCGCGGGCGTCACGATCGTCGACCCGCAGTCGACCTGGATCGAGGTCGGCGTCGAGATCGAGCCCGACGTGACCGTCCATCCGTTCACCGTCATCCGCGGCGACGTCCGGATCGCGTCCGGCACGGAGGTGGGCCCGTTCGCCTACGTCCGGCCGCGGACGACGGTCGGCCCGGACGCGAAGATCGGCGCCTTCGTCGAGGTGAAGGCGACGAGCGTCGGCGCCCGCACGAAGATCCCGCACCTCTCGTACGTCGGCGACGCCGAGATCGGCGAGGACACGAACGTCGCCGCCGGCAACATCACCGCCAACTTCCCGCACGAGCCGGGGAAGCCGAAAGGCCGCACGAAGATCGGCAGCAACGTCAGGACCGGCGTCGACAATACGTTCGTGGCGCCGGTGGAGATCGGGGACGACGTGTGGATTGCGCCTGGGGCGGTCATCACGGATGATGTGCCCGCAGGGGCGCTAGCCGGGTTCGCTCCTCGCCAGACGACGAAGGAAGGCTGGGTCCACGAGAAGCATGGAAAGCCTCACGGCGACTGAACTTGCGCTGCCCGGGCTGGAGAGGGGGATCGTGACCGAACCGTCGTCCGCCCACTGGATCGAGCGCGCCCCGCAGAAGCGACTGATGGTCGTCTCCGGCCGCTCGCACCCCGAGCTGGCCGAGAAGATCGCGGGCAAGCTCGGCTGCGAGCTCGGCCGCGTCGAGCTGAAGAACTTCGCGGACGGCGAGAACTACGTCCGCTTCGAGGAGTCGGTGCGCGGCGCGGACATGTTCATCGTCCAGACGGCGCTCCCGGTCGACCAGGCGCTCGTCGAGATGCTGATCATGGTGAACGCGGCGAAGCTCGCCTCGGCGAAGCGGATCACGGCGGTCATCCCCTGGTTCTTCTACGCGCGCCAGGACAAGAAGTCGCGGCCGCGCGAGCCGATCGCGGCGAAGCTCGTCGCGGACATGCTCCAGGTCGCCGGCGTCGACCGCGTCCTGACGATGGACCTGCACGCCGGCCAGGTGCAGGGCTTCTTCAACATCCCGGTCGACCACATGACGGCGGTGCCGATGTTCGCGCAGCACGTCCGCGACCTGCTCGGCCCCGACGTCGAGCGCGTCGCGGTGGCCCCCGACACCGGCCGCGCGAAGCTGGCCGGCAAGTTCGCCGAGATGATCGGCGGCGAGCTCGTCGTCCTGAACAAGGAGCGGCCGCGCCACAACGAGGCGCGCGTCACGGCGGTCATCGGCGACGTCGAGGGCAAGGTCGCCGTCATGACCGACGACATCATCGACACGGCCGGGACGCTCTGCGCCGGCGCCGACGCGCTCAAGGCTGCCGGCGCGAGCCGCGTCATCGCCTGCGGCACGCACGCGCTCTTCAACGGGCCCGCGCTCGAGCGGATCGAGGCGAGCGTCGTCGACCACCTGATCGTCACCGACACCGTCCCGGTCGACCCGACGACGAAGCCGGAGAAGGTCGAGGTGCTCTCGATCTCCGGGATCCTCGCCGAGACGATCCAGAACGTGTTCGCCGACGACTCGGTCTCCGCGATCTTCGCGGGCGAGAACCAGCTCTTCTAGCCCGCGGCGAGCCGCCGCTGGACGAGCCGCTCGGCGGCGGCGTCCGGGGTGATCCCCTCGCGTTCGGCGTCGGCGAAGAGCTCGCGCAGCGAGTCGCCGATCCGGGCGAGGCTGCGCTCGAGCTCGTCCGCGTCGCCGCCGTCGTCCACGGTGCGGATCAGCTGGACGACGCCGCCCGCGTTGATCACGTAGTCCGGCGCGTAGAGGATGCCCCGCTCGTGCAGCCGGTCGGCGTCGGCGGGGTCGGCGAGCTGGTTGTTCGCGCTGCCGGCGACGATGCGGCAGCGCAGGCGCGGGATCGAGTCCGCGTTCAGGGTGCCGCCGACCGCGCACGGCGCGTACACGTCGCACTCGGCGCCGATCGCGCTCGCCGCCGGCACGCTCGGGAGGCCGGTCGCGCGGGCGCGCTCCTCGTCGACGTCGCTGACGAGCACGTCCGCGCCCTCGGCGGCGAGGGCGAGCGCGAGGTCGTGGCCGACCGCGCCGCAGCCCTGGACGAGCACCCGGCGGCCCGCGAGCTCGGGCGCGCCGAAGACGTGCTCGACGGCGGCGCGGATCCCGTGCAGGACGCCGCGCGCCGTGCCGGGGCCGCTGTCGCCGCCGCGCTCGCTCGTCCCGTAGACCCACGGGCAGCGCTCGGCGACGACGTCGAGGTCGGCCGGGGCGATGTTCATGTCGCCCGCGGTGTGGTAGGAGCCGCCGAGCGAGGCGACGAGCTCGCCGTAGCGCAGCAGGAGCGTTCGCCGGGCCTCGCCCTGCGGCAGCTCCGGGACGGCGAGCACCGCCTTGCCGCCGCCGCGCGGGAGGCCGGCCGCCGCCATCTTCCGGGTCATCGCCGCCGACAGCTTCATCGCGTCGGCGAGGCCGTCGGCCGGCGTCTCGTAGACGCGCATGCGCGTGCCGCCGCCGGCGGGGCCGAGCGCGGTCGAGTGGACGCAGACGAACATCCACGCGCCGCTCGCCGCGTCGTGGCGCACGACCGCGTGCTCTCCGTCCCAGCCGGCCAGGAGCTCTTCGAAGCCCACGGATGTGAGCGTATGCAAACCGACCTGCCGTACCGAGCGCCGCCGCGCTCTCGTTTCCGTCCTGGAAGCCGGAAACGAGTCGAAGGGAGACGATGCCCGGCCGCCGCCCCCGCTCGAGCGGACGCCACGACGAGCTGCTGCCGCTGCTGATCGCACGCGCGCGCCGCCGCGACCGCTCGGGCGGGGGCGGCATGCGCACGCTCGCCCTGATCCTGCTCGTGCTCGCCGTCGGCGGCGCGGCGGCCGCCGCCGGGATCGCGGTCGCCGCCGGGTCGGCGGTGCAGAAGGCGCTCACCGACTGCCGGCTGCACGGCCAGGTTCGCCGGCCGCTGCCGCGGACGTCCTTCGTCTTCGCCGCGAACGGCAGCTACCTGGGCGCCGTCCGCGCCGAGGTCTACCGGGTGCCGGTCGACTTCGCCCACGTCTCCCGCTGGGTCGACCGGGCGACGGTCGCCGCCGAGGATCGCACCTTCTGGACGAACGACGGGCTCGACTACGGCGGCATCGCGCGGGCGGCGCTCGTGAACGTCGCCGCCGGCCATGTCGTTGAAGGCGCGTCCACGATCACGCAGCAGCTCGTCCGCAACATGTACCTGAGCGACGTGCGCACGCTCGACCGGAAGCAGCGCGAGGCCTGTCTCGCGCTCCGTCTGGCGCGCGAGTGGTCGAAGAAGAAGGTGCTGCTCGCGTACCTGAACCGGATCCCGTACGGGCATCGCGCGCTCGGGATCGAGGCGGCGGCGCAGACCTACTTCGGGCTGCACGCGTCGCAGCTCGGGCCGGTCAAGGCGGCGCTCCTCGCCGGGCTTCCGCAGGCGCCGAGCCGCTACGACCCGTTCGTCCACCCGGACGCGGCGCTGAGGCGGCGGAACGTGGTGCTGCGGGCGATGGCGGCGACCCACGCCCTGACGCGGGCGCAGCTGCGGGACGCGCTCGCGCAGCCGCTCGGCCTCCATCCCGGCTACGCGTACACGATCCGGCGCGACCCGCAGTTCTTCTCTTACGTCGAGGCGCAGCTCGTGCAGGCGTACGGACGCGCCCGCGTGCGCGACGGCGGGCTCCGCGTCTACACGACCCTCGACCGGCGCGCCCAGGCGCAGGCGACGCGCGCGGTGCGGCGCAACCTGAACCGGAAGGGCGACCCGGCGGCGGCGGTCGTCTCGATCAACCCGTTCAACGGCGCGATCGTCGCGATGGCCTCGCTCGTCCACGGGCGGCAGCTCCAGTTCAACCTCGCGGCGCAGGGCGCGCGTCAGACCGGCTCCTCGTTCAAGCCGTTCGTCCTGATCGCGGCGATCTGGAAGAAGCACGCCGACCCCGACCGCTCCGTCTACGTCTCGGCGCCGTTCACGTACCAGCCGACGGCGCAGTCGAAGCCGTGGAGCCCGCACACCTACGAGAACGCGTTCTTCGGGCCGGAGACGCTGACGAAGGCGATGGTGCTCTCGGACAACGTCGTCTACGCGAAGCTCACCCTCGACGTCGGGCCGCGCGCCGTCGCCCACGTCGCGCACGTGATGGGCGTGAAGCAGCCGCTGAAGCCGGTGCCGTCGATCGGGCTCGGCTCGAACTCGGTGCGGCCGCTGCTGATGGCGTCCGCGTACGCGACGATGGCCTCCGAGGGCGTCTACCGGAAGCCGTACGCGATCGCGAAGGTCGTGCTCCCGAACGGCAAGCGGGACACGAGCCACCACTGGGGGGCGCGGAAGGGCAAGCGCGTGATCCCGCGCGGCGTCGCCTACGCGATCACCAGGGTGCTCGAGGCGAACGTCGACCACGGCACCGGCGTCTCCGCCCGGCTCGCCGGCCGTCACGTGGCGGGCAAGACGGGCACGACGAGCAACTGGACGGACGCCTGGTTCTGCGGCTACACGCCGAGGCGCGCGACCGTCGTCTGGGTCGGCTACCCGCACAAGGAGCTGCCGATGCGCGACGTCCACGGCATCCACGTCCAGGGCGCCTCGTTCCCGGCCTCGATCTGGCACGACTTCATGGCCGCGACGCTGCACGGCAGGCGGCCGATCGACTTCCGGCCGGCGTCGTGGCCGATGCACGCGTGGGAGGGGCCGCGCGGCGCCCATGGGAGCTCGGCGCCGGCGCGCAAGCGGAAAGGCAACTAGCCGGTTCGGCTACACTCCGCCGCCGGATGGCAGGAGAGCGGACAAAGCTCGTCGTCGTCGCGCGCGAGAACCTCGGCTCGGCCGAGTCGCGGCGGCTGCGCCGTGAGGGCCTCGTCCCCGGCGTGCTCTACGGCAGCGGCGACCCGGTCTCGATCACCGTGCCGGAGCGCGAGCTGCGCCGCGCGCTGACCGGCGCCGGTGGCCTGCACTCGATCCTCGACGTCGAGATCGACGGCAAGGGCAAGACGCACGCCTCGATCCTCAAGGACTACCAGGTCGATCCGATCCGGGGCGGCGTCACGCACGTCGACCTGCAGGAGGTGCGGCTCGACCAGCCGATCCACGCCGCCGTCACCGTCGCGCTCCACGGCGGCGACGACGCGCCGGGCGTCCGCGAGGGCGGCGTGCTCTCGCAGCCGCTGCGCGAGGTGAACGTGTCGGCGCTGCCGCTGGAGGTTCCGGAGCATCTCGACGTCGACGTCTCCGGGATGGAGATCGGCGGCACGCTCCGCATCGCGGACATGACCGCCCCCGAGGGCGTCACCTTCCTCGACGACCCGGAGACGGTCGTCGCCACGGTCACCGCGCCGACCCGCGTCGTCGAGCCCGAGGAGATGCTCGAGGGCGAGGAGGGCGAGGCGGTCGAGGGCGAGGAGCCGGCCGAGGGCGAGGCCGCCGAGGGCGCGTCCGAGGCGCCGCTCGAGCCGGACGCGGACGCGGCCGGCGACCAGGGCACCGTCGAGGGCTAGGACACTCCGGTGCGCCTCTGGCCGCGCCGGCAGGGCTCGTCGCTCGACCTGCTCGTCGTGGGGCTCGGCAACCCGGGCCGCGAGTACGCCCGCAACCGGCACAACGTCGGCTGGCTCGTCGTCGACGAGCTGGCGCGCCGGCACGGCGGATCGTGGCGCTCGAAGTTCTCCGGGCAGCTCGCCGAGATCCGCCTCGAGGGCCACAAGCTCGCGCTGCTGAAGCCGGAGACGTACATGAACGAGTCGGGCCGCTCGGTCGGAGCGGCGGCCGGGTTCTTCAAGGTCGCGCCGGAGTCGGTGCTCGTCGTCCACGACGAGTCGGATCTCGACGCCGGCCGCCTCCAGCTCCGCCTCGGCGGCGGGCTCGCCGGCCACAACGGCCTGCGCTCGATCGCGCAGCACCTGAAGACGCAGGACTTCCTCCGCCTCCGCGTCGGCGTGGGGCGGCCCGAGCGGGGCGACCCGAGACCGCTCGCCGACTGGGTGCTGTCCGACTTCGAGCCGCACGAGGACGCCGAGTCGCTCGTCGCGCGCGCCGCCGACGCGGTCGAGACGCTGGACGCCGACGGCGTCGAGCGCGCCCAGGCGCAGGTCAACCGGCGCTAGCGTTCAGCAGCTGTGTGTCCGGCACGTGGTCGTCCGGAGTCAGGACGGTGCTCGTGCAGGTCCACGCGCCTTCGTTCTGGTCGGCGGCGAGGTACCCGCAGGTCCCGCGGTACGGCGGCGGCTCGGCCACCGAGAGGTGCTGCGGGTTGAAGTCGAGCACCGCGCACAACCACCGCCCCGCCGTCGTCAGCCGGAACGCGGTGCACGCTCTCGTCCCGTCCGTCGCATACACCGGCGTGCCGTAGACGACCGCCGGCGGATTCGTTGTGCCAGTGGGTATCCGCCAGCCGAGATGGAGGTATCCGAAGCCGCCCGTCGCGACGAGGCTCGCGGCGAGCGCGAGGCCGACGGCGGGGCGCAAGGCGACGGAGTGACGAGAACCGTAGATCGCGTCGCGTTCGTCGTCGAGGCGTGCCCAGTCGCGGTCATGCCAACCCACGCTCCGGACATCGACGGCGCGGTCTTCTGGCAACTCCCTCGAACGAGGGCAGCTTCAGCTGCGCTGCTGCTTCCAGCGGTGCAGCGCCTTCGACTTCGAGGCGCGCTTCGGCCGCGGCGGCTCCGGCTTCGGGTCGTGCTCGGCCAGCCAGCGCGCGGCCTCGTCCTCCGGGTCGAGGCCCGTCTCGCGCTCCCGCTTCGCCATCCGCTCGGCCCGCCGTCTCGACACGTCCACGCAGGCACGGTAGCCGCGACTAGGATGACTCCCCCGCGGAACGCCTGTTCCGCCTCTCGTCATGGACCCTCCGGTACTCCACGCCTTCGTCGCCGAGCTCGTCGAGCACGAGAAGCTCGCCGAGCTCGCGGACTCGCTTCCCGGTCGCGCCCGCGTCTCCGAGCCGGCGCTTCCCGTCCTGCTCGCCTCCCTCCACGAGCGGCTCGACCGGGCTCTCGTCTGCCTGCTCGCCGAGGACGCCGACGCGCGCGACGCCGCCGAGGCGGCCGCCTGGTTCCTCGGCGAGGACACGGTCGGCTTCCTGCCGAGCCGCGGCGTCTCGTGGGAGTCGGGGCTGCAGCCGCCGCCGCACCTCGTCGGCGAGCGCGCCCGCGCGCTGCACGTGCTCGCGCAGGGCGGGCTCGTCTGCATCTCGGCCCGGGCTTTCGCCGAGGGGATGCCGCCCGCCGCGGCGCGCCCGGAGCCGATCGAGGTGCGGCCCGGCCTGGAGCCGGGCGTGGAGGGGATCGCCGAGGCGCTCGCGCTCGCCGGCTACGAACGCGTCGAGCGCGTCGACGACCGCGGCCAGTTCGCCGTCCGCGGCGGCCTCGTCGACGTCTTCCCGACCACCGGCCGCGAGCCGCTCCGCGTCGAGTTCTTCGGCGACGAGATCGAGTCCGTCCGGGCGTTCTCGCCCTTCACGCAGCGGGCCCTCCACCCGGTCGCGGCCGCCACCCTCTACCCGGCCGCCGAGCGCCGCGCCGACCTCGTCGAGCCGGAGCTCCCGGACGACGAGGGCGACGAGCCGGTCCGGGCCGTGGCGCCGCAGGATCTCGTCGCGCCCCTCGACCGCGTCCCCGACCTCGTCTTCCGTCCCGACGACGTGCGCCGCGTCTGGGAGGAGGACGGCCTCTGGAGCCCGCCGTCGCTCGACGGCGCCACCGAGCTCGACCCGTTCCCGCAGGCGCAGCCGGTCGCGTTCGAGGCGCAGCGGCCGGCGATCGCGGCGCGCGGCCTCGCCGAGGCGGAGAGCGAGCTCGGCGCGCTCGTCCGCAGCGGCCAGCGTGTCGTCGTCGCGTTCCCGCACCGCGGCGAGGCGCTCCGGACCCAGAACCTGCTCCGGCGCGTGTCGGCGCGGATCCTCGAGCCGGGCGAGCTGCTTCCGTCCGAGCCGGAGATCCTGTTCGCCGTCTCGCCCGCCCGACGCGGCTTCGTCTGGCGCGAGCTCGGCCTCGTCCTCCTGCCCGACCACCAGGTCTTCCGCCGCCGCGCCCCGCGCGAGCGCCGCCTCGGCGGCCGCGCGCTCCAGTCGTTCGCCGACCTGCGCACCGGCGACTACGTCGTCCACGAGGACCACGGCGTCGGCAAGCTGCTCGGCTTCGAGACGAAGGAGGTCGCGGGCGTCACGCGCGACTACCTGCTGCTCGCGTTCCGCGGCGAGGACCGGCTCTACGTCCCGCACGAGCAGCTCGGCAAGGTGTCGCGCTACGTCGGCGCCGACGCCGGCGCGCCCGCGCTCTCGAAGCTCGGCGGCAAGGCGTGGCAGCTGCTCAAGTCGCGCGCCCGCGAGTCCGTCCAGGAGCTCGCGACCGAGCTGATCCAGCTCTACGCGCAGCGGCAGACGCGCGAGGGGATCGCGTTCGACCTCTCGCACGAGTGGATGGCCCAGCTGGAGGCGTCGTTCCCGTACCGCGAGACGCCCGACCAGGAGACGGCGATCGAGGCGGTCAAGGAGGACCTCGAGACGCCGCGGCCGATGGACAGGCTCGTCTGCGGCGACGTCGGCTTCGGCAAGACCGAGGTCGCCGTCCGCGCCGCCTTCGCGGTCGCGATCAACTCGAAGCAGGTGCTGCTGCTCGCGCCGACCACGATCCTCGCCGAGCAGCACTACAACACCTTCCGCGAGCGCTTCCGCGACTTCCCGGTGCGCGTCGAGATGGTCTCGCGGTTCGTCCCCGCCGCGAAGACGCGCCAGATCCTCGCCGACTTCACCGCCGGCAAGGTCGACGTCCTGATCGGCACCCACCGCGTCCTCTCGCGCGACGTGATCCCGAAGGAGCTCGGGCTCGTCGTCCTCGACGAGGAGCAGCGCTTCGGCGTCGCCCAGAAGGAGCTGCTGAAGTCGCTGCGGCTCGAGGTCGACGTGCTGACGCTCTCGGCGACGCCGATCCCGCGCACCCTCCACCTCTCGCTCGCCGGCATGCGCGACATCTCGATCATCGAGACGCCGCCCGAGGGCCGCCGGCCGATCCGCACCACCGTCGGCGAGTACGACGAGGAGACGGTCAAGCTCGCGCTCGAGCGCGAGGCGGAGCGCGACGGCCAGGCGTTCTTCCTCCACAACCGCGTCGAGACGATCGAGGAGCGCGCCGCCCAGCTCCAGCAGCTCTGCCCGAACCTGCGCTTCCTCGTCGCGCACGGGCAGATGCGCGAGAAGGAGCTCGAGGAGAAGATGCACGCCTTCCTGCGCGGCGACGCGGACGTGCTCGTCTCGACGACGATCATCGAGTCCGGGATCGACATCCCGCAGGCGAACACGCTGATCGTCGAACGGGCCGACGCGCTCGGGCTCAGCCAGCTCTACCAGATCCGCGGCCGCGTCGGCCGCTCCGACGCCACCGCGTACGCCTACCTCTTCTATCCCGACGCGCACGAGCTGACCGCGGAGGCGCGGGCGCGGCTCGCGACCCTCGCCGACCACACCGAGCTCGGCGCCGGCTTCGCGATCGCGATGCGCGACCTCGAGATCCGCGGCGCCGGCGAGCTGCTCGGCGCGGAGCAGTCCGGCCACGTCGCCGCGGTCGGCTTCGAGCTGTACGTCGAGCTCCTGAACGAGGCCGTCGCCGAGCTGCAGGGCCAGAAGCGCGTCGCCGCCCGCCCGGTGCGCGTCGACGCCCGCATCGACGCCTACGTCCCGGCCGCGTACGTCGCGTCGGAGGCGCTCCGGATCGATGTCCACCGCCGCCTCGCGCTCGCCGAGAGCGAGGACGAGCTGCGCGAGCTGCAGGCGGCGCTCGAGGACCGCTACGGGCCGCTGCCGGAGCCGGTCGAGCACCTGTTCGCGATCCAGGAGGCGAAGATCAAGATCGCCCAGCTCGGGGCCGACTACCTCGTCTTCCGCGGCGGCAAGGCGACCGTCGGCCGACTCGTCCTCGGCTCGGGAGAGCTGCGCGAGCTGCGCGACCGGATCAAGACCGCCGTCTACACCGTCGCCGCCCAGGAGGTCAGCCTGCGCAGCCAGGACGGATTTTCCCAGGCGGTCGGGCTGGTCGATGCTATCTTGGACGCGCGCCGGGCCGCGTGAGGTGACGAAACCCCGCTCCCGGTCTTCGTAGGCCCCGACCTCACTGGATGGACATGAAGACGCTCCGCTTCCTGCCGTTTGCCGTTCTCCTCGCCGTCGCCGCCGTCGTCCTCGCAGGCTGTGGCGGTGGAGGCTCCAAGTCCGTGCCGCAGGACGCGGTCGCCGTCGTCGGCTCCGACACGATCACGAAGGCGCAGTTCAACACGCTGATGGACTCCGCCAAGAGCACCTACAAGGCGCGCAAGACCGCCTTCCCGAAGGTCGGGACGCCGCAGTGGGACTCGCTGAAGAACCAGGCCGTGACGTATCTCGTGCAGGAGTCGGAGCTCGAGCAGAAGGGCAAGGAGCTCGGGGTCACGGTGACGGCGAAGGACGTCGACGCGCGCATCGCGCAGATCAAGACGCAGTACTTCCAGAACTCCGACAAGAAGTACGAGGCGGAGCTCAAGGCGACCGGGCTCACCGACGCGCGGCTCCGGGACGACCTGCGCGCGCAGCTCCTCTCCGAGAAGCTCTTCCAGAAGGTCACCTCCGACGTGAAGGTGAGCGACTCCGCGGTCAAGGCCTACTACAGCTCGCACAAGAGCTCGTACACGACCGCCGCCAGCCGCACCGTCCGGCACATCCTCGTCAACTCGAAGTCGCTCGCCGACCAGCTCGAGTCGCAGCTGAAGGGCGGCGCCGACTTCGCCGCGCTCGCGAAGAAGTACTCGAAGGACCCGCAGTCCGCGAAGGTCGGCGGCAAGCTGACGATCTCGAAGGGCCAGACCGTGAAGCCGTTCGAGGACGCGGCCTTCTCGCTGAAGACGAACGAGATCTCGGCGCCCGTGCACTCGACCTACGGCTGGCACATCATCCAGCCGCTCGGCCCCGTGACCCCGGCGAAGACGACGCCGTTCTCCGCGGTCAAGGAGCAGATCCGGCAGAGCCTGCTCTCGACGAAGAAGACGCAGACGATGACGGACTGGGTCGACCAGCTGAAGAAGTCGTACGCGAAGAAGGTCAGCTACCAGGCGGGGTACGAGCCGCCGGCGACCTCGACGTCGACGACGACCACCGCCACGACCGGCTGAGCCCATGGGCCTGCCGGAGGCCCTGCTGGAGCTGCACGCCCTGACGGCGCGCCTGCGCCGCGACTGCCCCTGGGATCGCGAGCAAACGGCGCAGACGATCGTCCCGCACACCGTCGAGGAGGCGTACGAGGTCGCGGACGCCGCGTTCGCCGGCGACGACGCGAAGCTGCTCGACGAGCTCGGCGACCTGCTCTTCCAGGTCTACTTCCTCTCGCTCCTGCTCCAGGAGCGCGGCGCCGGCGACCTCGAGGCGGTCGCGAGGAACGTCCACGAGAAGCTCGTCCGCCGCCACCCGCACGTCTTCGGCGAGGTGGAAGCGCGCACCGCCGAGCGCGTCCGCTCGAACTGGGAGCGGATCAAGGTCGAGCAGGAGGGCCGGCGGGGGATCTTCCACGACGTCGCCGAGTCGCTGCCGGCGCTCCTCTACGCGCGCAAGCTGCAGCAGCGCGCGAAGGCGGTCGGCTTCGAGTACCCGGATCTCGCCGGCGCGGTCGCCGACCTCGACGACGAGCTGCGCGAGCTGAAGGAGGACTGGTCGAAGGAGGAGCTCGGAGACGTGCTCTTCGCGGCCGTGAACGTCGCGCGCAAGCTCGACGCCGACCCGGAGCTCGAGCTGCGGCGTGCGGCAAAACGCTTTCGCGAGCGCGTGGAAGTTGCCGACGCGCTCGCCGCGGAGGCGGGCGAGAATTGGAGCGAGCTGCCGCTCGAGCGGCAGGACAGCTACTTCGACCTCGCCAAGGAGCACGAACGATGACTCGCATCGCCCAGGTCCGCGCGCGCCAGATCCTCGACTCGCGGGGGAACCCGACCGTCGAGGTGGACGTCCAGCTCGAGTCCGGGGCGCACGGCCGCGCCGCCGTGCCGTCGGGCGCGTCCACCGGCGTCCACGAGGCGGTCGAGCTCCGCGACGGCGGCGACGCGTACGGCGGCAAGGCGGTCACGCAGGCGGTCGCGAACGTCGGCGGCGAGATCGCGCAGGCGGTGACCGGGATGGACGCCGCCGACCAGGAGGCGCTCGACCGGCGGCTGATCGAGCTCGACGGCACCCCGAACAAGGGCCGCCTCGGCGCGAACGCGATCCTCGGCGTCTCGCTCGCGTCCGCGAAGGCGGCCGCGAACGACGCGGGCGTCTCGCTCTTCCGCCACCTCGGCGGCGACGAGGCGACGACGCTGCCGGTGCCGATGATGAACGTGATCAACGGCGGCGTGCACGCGGCGAACTCGATCGACCTGCAGGAGTTCATGCTCGTCCCGGCGGGCGCCGAGTCGTTCGCCGACGGGCTCCGGATCGGCGCCGAGGTCTACCACGCGCTGAAGAAGGTGCTCTCCTCGCGCGGGCTCGCGACCGCGGTCGGCGACGAGGGCGGCTTCGCCCCCGACCTGCCGACGAGCGAGGACGCGATCCAGGCGATCCTCGACGCCGCCGAGAGCGCCGGCCACGCCGACCGCGTCGCGATCGCGCTCGACCCCGCCTCGAGCGAGTTCTTCTCCGACGGGCGCTACCGCTTCGAGGGCCGCGAGGTCGAGCCGGCCGGCATGGCCGACTTCTACGCGGGACTCGTCGACCGCTTCCCGGTCGTCTCGATCGAGGACGGCACCGCCGAGGACGACTGGGACGGCTGGAAGGCGCTGACCGAACGGCTCGGCGACCGGACACAGCTCGTCGGCGACGACGTCTTCGTCACCAACCCGCAGCGGCTGCAGCAGGGGATCGACGCGGGCGTCGCCAACTCGATCCTGATCAAGGTCAACCAGATCGGGACGCTGACCGAGACGATCGCGGCCGTCCGGCTCGCCCACGAGCACGGCTACAGCGCGGTCATGTCGCACCGCTCCGGCGAGACCGAGGACGCGACGATCGCCGACCTCGCCGTCGCGCTCGGCACCGGCCAGATCAAGACCGGCGCGCCCGCCCGCTCCGACCGCGTCGCGAAGTACAACCAGCTGCTGCGGATCGAGGAGGAGCTGGGCTCGCGGGCGAGCTACCCGGGCTGGGCCGCGTTCCCGCGCGCGCGGCGCTAGAGGCTCACTTGCAGCTGCTGTTGTACGTCAGGGCCGACCCCTGGGCGGAGGCGGCGCTGCGCCACGTGTTCCGGAGCGACTTCACGACGTAGTAGTAGGTCGTGTTGTAGGTCGTGCTCGAGTCGGTGTAGCTCCTCGTCGCCGCCGACACCGTCCCGAGCGAGGTGTACGGCCCGCCCGAGGTCGTCGACTGGAAGATCTCGTACCCGGCGACCGCCGGCGACGTGCTTCCCGTCCACGAGACGACGAGCGGGTACGACGAGTGCTTGACGCAGGTTCCGCGGACGACCGAGATCCCCGTCGGCGCGTCGAGCGTCGCCGAGACGAGCGACTCCGGTCCGCCGATCGCGCTGCCCGCCCACGCGCCGAGAGCGCCGCCCGCGAGGAGCAGCGCCGCCAGCGTCGCGAGGCCGAGCGCGGCCGCGGCTCCGTGTCTACGCCGCCACAGCCGCATCGTCCTTCAGCTCCCGTCCTGCCGCAAGGACGGTCACCGGAACAGGCTTCGGCGTCGGCGCGGGCGCCCAGATGCGGGCGATCCCGTAGAGGAGGAGGAGGCCGCTGACCCCGAACACGAACGCGAGCCGCAGCCAGCGCTGCTCGAGGAACAGGATCGGCGAGCCGAGGCCGGGGAGCACGCGGTCGACCTTCCAGACCGGGCCGCCGTGCAGGACGGCCGTCCACGGGTCGGCGACCGAGTTCGCGTCGCCCTTCGTCTGCACGATCGGATTCGACCCGCCACGCAGCACGCGGATGACGCGGTGCGTCTCGACGTGGTGGTCGCCGATCGGGATCGAGTAGGTGATCATCTGGCCGACCCGGATCCGCGAGAGCGGCTCCGGCCGGAGGACGAGCAGGTCGCCCGCCGAGAAGGTCGGCTCCATGCTCCCGGACAGCGGCGTCGCCGTCCGGTAGAGCCCCAGGTGCGGGATCACGCCGAGCAGGAAGAAGAGCGCGATCGCCGCCGGGAGGAGCGAGCGGAGCGCCCCGATCGTCAGGGCGCTCCGCATCACACGCTGGGAGAGAGCGGTCAGCGTGACTCCTTACTTGTTCGTCCCGGCGCGCTGCGTGCCGGTGAACTGGTAGCTGATCGTCGACGACAGCCCCTGGAACGTGTTGTCCGCCCCGGCGGGGAGGCTGAGCGTGATCCGGAGGTGGTCGGTCGCGCCCGCGGTCGTCGACGAGAGGTTGCTGAGCGCGAGGTTCGAGCCGATCACCGCGCGCGAGGCGAGGACGCTCGACGTCGTGCCGCCGCAGCTGTACGTGTAGGCCGGCGCGCTGCCGCCCTCCGTCCAGGCCTGCGAGCACTTGTCGATCGTCATCTGCAGCCCGTTCGTCGCGTCCGTGTCGAGCAGCGAGCTCGGGCTCGCGGACGTCGTCAGCGTGATCGCCGCCAGGTCGACGGTCGAGCCGGAGTTCGAGAGGTCGACGCTGCGCTGGATCGTGTCGCCGGGGGCGATGTCGCTGGCGCCGATGTTGAGCCGGTTCGTCGCCGCGCCCGTCGCGCCGAGCGCGAGCGTCATCGTGCCGGACGCGACGGTGTGGCTCTGAGAGGTCGACGTCGTGAACGTCGCCCACGTCCCGAGAGCGCCGATGCTCGCAGTCGCCACGAGGAGCCCGAGGGTCCAGAGGAGGCGGGTGCTGATGGTGGATTCGAGAATCGGCGTCGGCAGGTTCCGCATTCGCATCGGTTGTTCTCCTTGGTCGCCGCCCCACCGCAGGTGCCGGGTTTTGATGCCGGCCGGGGCGTCTTCGCTTCCCTTCGTCGGCACGGAAGCGCGACCCGGCAGTCCCCCGAAAGGGTGTCTTCGTCTCCCCCGGAAGCGGGTTGCCCCGTGTCCTCACTCCGGCGTCCGCCGGAACGCCGCCGGGCAGGAGGCCGCTACGCTGCCGGGGGATGGCCGGAGACCGCCGGACGAAGATCGTGGCCACGCTGGGGCCCGCCTCCGACAGCCCGGAGGGGCTGCGGGAGCTGGTCGCGGCCGGCGTGGACGCCGTCCGGCTGAACCTCTCGCACGGCACGCACGAGCAGCATTCGAAGAACGCGTGGCTCGTCCGCGAGATCGCCGCGGACGTCGGCCGTCCCGTCGCGCTGATCGCCGACCTGCAGGGGCCGAAGCTGCGCGTCGGCGACCTCGAGGAGCCGCGCGTGCTGGAACGCGGGAGCGAGGTGACGGTCTGCGCCGAGGAGTCGGCGATCGACGGCGAGCTCCCGGTCGCGCCGGCGGTGATCGGCGACGTGCTCGAGCCCGGCCACGACGTCCTGATCGACGACGGCCAGGTGCGGCTCCGCGTCGAGGAGGTGGAGCGCGGGCGCGCCCGCTGCGCCGTCCTCGTCGGCGGCACCGTCAGCTCGCACAAGGGCGTGAACCTGCCGGGCGTGCCGCTGCCGATCCCGTCGCTGACGCGCAAGGACACCGCAGACCTCGAGTGGGCGCTGCACACCGGCGTCGACTTCGTCGCGCTCTCGTTCGTGCGCTCGCCGGCGGACGTCCGCGACCTGCGGATCCTGATCGAGGAGGCGGGCTCGCACGCGCACGTGATCGCGAAGATCGAGAAGTCGGAGGCGATCGACGTGCTCGAGGACGTGCTCGCCGAGACGGACGCGGTGATGGTCGCCCGCGGCGACCTCGGCGTCGAGATCGGCCCGGCGCTCGTCCCGCTCCTGCAGAAGCGGATCATCCACGCGGCGCTCGAGCGCGGGAAGCCCGTGATCACGGCGACCCAGATGCTCGAGTCGATGATCCACGCGCCGCTGCCGACCCGCGCCGAGGCGTCCGACGTCGCGAACGCGATCCTCGACGGCACCTCCGCGGTCATGCTCTCCGGCGAGACCGCGGTCGGCGAGTACCCGGTCGAGGCCGTCGCCTACATGGACCGGATCGCCCGCGCCGTCGAGCCGAGCATGGACTACCGGCACGAGCTGCCCGAGGCGCACGAGAACCCGACGATCGGCCAGGCGATGTCGAACGCCGCCTGCGACCTCGCCGAGGCGCTGCAGGCGAAGGCGATCCTCGTCCCGACCTTCAGCGGCCGGACGGCGAGCGCCGTCGCGCGGCTCCGCCCGCGGCGTCCGATCGTCGCGCTGACGCACGTCGACTGGGCGATGCGCCAGCTCGCGCTCGAGTGGGGCGTGACGCCGCTTCTGATCTCGGAGACGAGCGACGTCGAGCAGCTCTGGTCGAGCGCCGTCGAGGCCGCGCGCCAGGCCGGCCTCGTCGAGAAGGGCGACCGGATCGTGATCACCGCCGGCACCGCGGTGAACATCCCCGGCTCGACCAACGTGATCAAGGTCGACGTCGTCTAAGACCCACGGGGGAACCCGTGGTTCCCCCGTGCGCCCCCTCCTTCTTCGGCGCGAGTTTCGGGCGGGTGCGCGGCTCCGGCGAGAGCGCGGTCTCGCCTCCGCCATGCGGGCCGGGTCGCGTGGCCATTCGCTGTGGGGCGAGGTCGTGCGGGGGTCGCGCTCGGTCGTGCCTGCGGCAGGACCGAGGGCAGCTGGGTCGGCCTCCGGCCAAGCCCAGCTTCGCCGAGCCTTGGCCTCCGGCCCGGGCGACGCTGCAGCAGAGAGCGCGCTCGCGGGACTGGAATCTCGATTCGATGCCCGCTATTCGCGTCAGCCGCAGGGACGCTCGCGCCAGACGGTAGGACTACCGCGCGACCAGCGCCGCAATGACGATGACGACAAGGAGGAGGACACTGGTGCCGACCCACACTCCGGTAACGGCTCCAAGCCAGCTGCCAATCTTGTTCACCCGCGCGTCACGCCACTGTTGGCTGGCAGTTCGGTCGCCTTCGATCTGACGCGGCGGCCGCGACCAGCGCCAAGCCAGCGCGAGCAGAAGCGCGGTTGCTGCCGCGATACCCAGCGGCGGCCACGGGCCGAGCTTCCAGCCGACGAGAACGAGAACGCCGACCCAGCCCAGCAGCGGAAGAGACGTCGCAGCCTGCCTCACAGTGGAAGCGTTGATGATCTAGCTGAGGTTGTCCAGCGCGTGAGCGGCAACAGCCCTGAACACGTGGCCACGTGGAGACTGACGTGCGGAAGCGGGCACAGAACCGCCGTTCGGGTCCCGCTGATCGAGCACGAACGACTGATCGGCGGAAGGACGCGCTGTGCGCGTCCAGAACTCTGCCGCGTGCCCGCTTCCTCCAAGGGTCGTCGCCGCCTGCGCGGGGCCGTCATGCGCCGCTGGGTCGCCGTCGGCGCGCTCGTGCTCGTCGCGCTCCTCTACTACCGGCCGATGCGCGCCTACCTCGACGCGCGCGGGCAGCGCGCCGCGCACGAGGCGGCCGTGCAGCGCCTCCAGGACGAGCACGCCACCCTGCAGCGCCGGCTCGCCGCGTCCTCGTCGCTCGCCGTCCTCGCCCGCGAGGCGCGCGCGCTCGGGTACGTCCGCGTCGGCGAGCACCTGTTCATCGTCAAGAACCTCGAGCAGTGGCGGCGGAAGCAGCGCGCGAGCAGTCATGCTGCGCGCCGTGGCCGCTGACCGCGAGATCGTCGCCCGCCAGCTCGGCCGGACGCCGCGCGCGTTCCGCCGCGTCGCCGTCCGCTGCCCGTTCGGCCTCCCCGCGGTGACCGAGCAGCAGCCGTACGACCCCGAGGGCGAGCCGTTCCCGACCACCTACTACCTCACCTGCCGCCACCTCGTCGCCGCCGTCTCTCGGCTCGAGGCGGCCGGCGGCGTCGAGCGCTGGACGACCGAGGCCGAGCGCGACCCGGAGCTCCGCGCCAGCCTCGAGCGCGCCGACGAGGAGCAGCGCATCGTCCGCCGGCAGCTCGCCCGCGGGCGCGGCGGCAAGGACGGCGGCGCGAGCCTCGACCTCGGCGTCGGCGGCGCCCGCAGCCGCGGCAGCCTCAAGTGCCTGCACGCCCACGCCGCGTTCGCGCTCGCCCGCCCCGGCTACCTGCTCGGGGAGCGGATCCTCGCCGAGCTCGAGCCGCTCTGGCCGGACCGGTGCTGCTCTACGCTGGCGGAGTGAGCGAGATCGAGATCCTCCGGCAGGAGTGGGAGGAGGGCCGCCGCCGGCTCGAGGCAGACCGCGAGGACCGCCGCCGCTACGTCCGGCTCGTCTCCCAGCTCGAGCTGGTCGTGGACGAGCTCCGCAAGCGGGTCGGCGGCACGTACACGCTCGCCGAGCTCGCCACCGCCTACCGCGACGCCGACCGCTGGGCCCGGCCGCTCGTCGAGGAGCGCGCGCCGTCCCCCGGCTGGCCGCGCGACCTCGCCGTCGTCGTCGCCGCGGCCTTCCACGCCTACCAGCGCGGCGCCGTCGACTACTCGTCGTGACCGAGACGCCCGTCCGCCCGCGGCCCCGCCGACGCTCCCGGGCGCGGACGCAGCGCTGGCTGCTCGCGCTCGCGGTCGCCGCGACCCTGTTCGCGGTCGGCGTCGCCGTCGGCGAGTCGCTCAAGGACAACCCGCAGCCGGGCCTGACGACGACCAGCATCACCACGGTTCAGCCATAGCGACGAGGTTCGTGGTGTAAAAAACGTCAGCTTTGGCGAAGTTTCCCCCGATGGCATTCCACGAGGACAACGGACGCCGGGACCCCGAGTGGCTGACGCTCGGCCAGGCGGCGCGCTTCCTCGGCGTCGCCCAGAGCACGATCCGCAAATGGTCCGACCAGGGCCGGGTGCCCGCCTTCTACACGCCCGGCGGCCACCGCCGCTACCGGCGCGGCGACCTCGAGACGTTCCTCGCCCGCTCCGGACCGGGGCGCGCGCAGAGCGGACCGCTCGTCCTCCTCGTCGACGACGACGACCGCGTCCGCGAGCTCGTGCGCGTCACGCTCGAGCTCGAGGGCTACGCCGTGCGCGAGGCGTCGAGCGCGGAGGAGGGCCTCGCCGCGATCGAGGAGCGCAAGCCCGACCTGATCCTGCTCGACGTGATGATGCCCCACGTCGACGGCTGGGAGATGCTGCGCCGCGTCCAGGAGCAGTACGGGCCCGGAGCGATCCCGGTCGTCATGTTCAGCGGCAAGGTCGACGAGCACTCCCAGCGCGAGGCGGCCTCGCGCGGCGCGAGCGGCTTCGTCGGCAAGCCGTTCGACCTCGAGCAGCTCGTCGCGCAGACCAAAGCGGTCGCGCCGGTCTGATCGTCCCGCTCGCCCGCTCGCTCGCGCGGGTCCGAGGTTCGGACGGGTCGGGGTCGCGCCCGCGCATGTCGGGCGCGACGGCGGGCGAAGAGCTAATGCTCCTCGGCGGAACGGAGCAGCCCGGCCGCGATCAGGGCGAACGCCGCGAGCAGGCTGATCCAGATCCCGACGCCGCGCGTGGTGACTGCGAAGTACGTGTCCGGCACCGAGAGCAGCCGGATCAGGACGAAGATCGTCGCCAGCGCGCCGAGCGCGATCAGCACGAGCCGCTCCGGCACCGTCGCCGGCAGCTCGATCCCCGCCTCGCGCAGCGCCTCCAGGATCAGCGTCACCAGACCGGCGAAGAAGACGAGCTTGCCGAGCGGGCCGGTGTGCCAGCCGGTGACCGAGAGCGTCACCCCGTCCGGCTGCGTCCCGGCGTACCAGTCCGTGAACGCCGACACGCAGAGCACGAGCCCGGCCACCCAGGCGATCCGCTCGCCCCAGTCCGCCGGCCCGTACGAGCGGGGCGCCGGCCGAGGCCGTCGCGGCTGCGGATCGGAGCGGGTCGGCATCGGCTCGGGCGTTTGCACAGCGTGCAGTATGGGGAAAAGCCCGGCGCGGCGTGCAGGAGGAGCACGCAAGGGGGACATCGGGCATGGCGCTGGAGGAAGCGGACTTTCGACTCGACGACGCGCTCGCGGAGAGCGGCTTCGTCGACTTCCGGATCGCAGGGGCGATCGCGGCGGGCGAGTTCCGCTGCGCCGACTGCGGCTACGGCGCGATCGTCCACCACGAGCTGCCCGTCTGCCCGATGTGCGGCGGCGGCGTCTGGGAACGCGCCGAGCACGGCCGGCCGTTCTACCAGTAGCCGGATCTAGATCCCGAACAGATGCTGGATCTCGTGCCAGCTCGCGACGACGAAGATCGCCGAGAGCCCGACCAGCACGGTCATCGCGATGTAGAAGCGGTACTGCGCGAGACGGCTCTCCTGCCTGCGGACGATCCGCGAGTGGCGCTGCGCGCGGTGGTAGCGGTACCGCAGCTGGATCAGCGACGGGTCGACGGGCGGGTCCTCCTCGGACTGCGGAAACGCGCGCGACGCCATCTGGGCCATGGGGAAATCGTAAACGGCCGCGCGGCCGGCTGCGCGGCTGCCCCATACTTCACGGCCTCGTGACCACGCTGGCCGAACTCGAGCGAGAGCGCGGCGGCCTCCGCGGCGACGCGGTCGCGGCCCTCGCCCGCGCGGTCGCCGACGCCGCCGGCCGCGACACCGCCGCCGACGCGCTGCGCGACCTCGCCGAGGCGGCGCGGCAGGTGACCGGCGCGGACGTCGCCGTGCTGCGCGTCCTCGACGGCTCGTGCGAGCGTCTCGAGGCGGTCGCGGTCGCCGGCCCCGTGACGCTCGCCGCCGAGCTCGAGGGCTCCTCGCTCCCGCACGGAGAGCTCCCCGACGAGACGATCGACGACCTCGCCGCGGCGCCGGCGGCCGTCCGGCACGCCGCCGCCCGCGCCGCCGCGCGCTCGCTCCTCCAGGTGCCGGTGCGCGTCGAGGACTCGTGCGCGTCGCTCGAGCTGCTGCGCTCCGGCGGCGAGTTCTCCGCCGGCGAGCGGCTCGCGGCCGAGCTCGCCGGCGCCCAGGTCGCGCTCGTCCTGCGCGCGTTCTCGGGCGGCCCCGGCGGCGCCGTCGCCGCGGTCGCCCGGCCCGCGCTCGAGCTGGCGGGCGAGGCGCTCGCCGCCGCCCTCGACGACGCGAGCGCGGCCGGGGAGATCGTCCGCGTCGCCGCCGGCGTCGCCGGCGCGCCCGCCGCGATCCTCTGGCAGCTCGGCGACGACGGCGAGCTCGTCGTCGGCGGCGCCCACGGGCTCGCCGCGGACGCCGAGCTCGGGCCGGCGCGCGAGCTGGCCGAGCGGACGCTCGCGGAGCCGGGCCCCGTCCGCGCGCTTCCGGCGGAGAGCCTCCCCGAGGGGTGCGGCATCTCGACGACGCTGCCGCTCGGCCATCCGCCCGTCGGCGTGCTCCAGCTCCTCAACCCGCAGGGCGAAGGGCCGGCGCCGGAGCAGCTCGCGTCGCTCGCGACCTTCGGCGTGCGCGCCGCCCACGCGCTGCGGGCGAGCGCACGTGCCCGCGTGCTGGAGCTCGAGCTGGAACGGACGCGGGCGCTGCTCGCGGTCATCGGCCAGGCGACCGCGGAGCTCTCGGTCGCGCACACGCTCGAGACGGCGATCGACCGAGTCGCCGATCTGCTCTCCGTGCCCCGCGTCGCCGTCTACCTGCGCCGGGCCGACGGCGGCCTGGAGCCGGCGGCGGCGCGCGGCCTCTCCGGTCCGCACGTCCGCTTCGCCGAGCGGCTGCTCGACGTCGCGCTCGGACCGGCGCGCGGCCGGGCCGTCCTCGAGATCGCCGACCCGGGGCGCGACGGGCGCATCGCCGACGCGGCCGCGGTCGCGGAGGAGTCGCGGATCCGCGGCGCGCTCGCCGTCCCGCTGCTCGTCCGCGACGAGGTGATCGGCCTCCTGGCCGTCTACCCGGAGACGGCGCGCGAGACGAGCGCGCACGAGACGACGCTGCTCGCCGCGCTCGCCGGCCAGCTCGCCGTCGCCGTCCAGAACGCCCAGCTCCACGAGCAGGCGACGCGCCTCGGCGCCGAGCGCGAGGCGGCGCTCTCGGCCGAGCGCGACGCCGCGCGGCGCCTGCGCGCGCTCTACGAGGTGTCGCGCTCGTTCGCGCAGAGCCTCTCGCTCGACGAGACGCTGAAGGCGCTCGCCCGCACGATCGTGGACGTGCTCGACCTCGACGCCGCGCTCGTGCGGATGCCCGACGAGCGGCGCGAGCAGCTCGTGCCGCACGCGGTCCACGTCCGCGAGCCGCAGTTCGAGCAGGCGGTGCTGCCGATCCTGTTCCGGCCGCAGCCGTTCGGGAACCGCCAGGTGCAGCGGATCTTCCGCCAGGCGCGGCCGCTCCGGCTCGCGGCGGGCGACGCGCAGGCGCTGGCCCCGTTCCTCGAGCGCGGCTGGACGGCCGCGGTCGTGCCGGTCGCGCTCCCGAACGAGGTGCTCGCGGCGCTCAGCATCCTCAGCTTCCGGCCGGGGAACCCGATCACCGACGAGACGATCGACTCCGCCGTCGCGCTCGCCGCGCAGGCCGCGCTCGCGATCGACAACGCCCGCCTCTACCAGCAGCAGAAGGAATTCGCGGACACGATGCAGCGCTCGCTGCTGCCGCGGTCGCGGCCGGCGCTGCCCGGGCTCGACGTGGGGGAGGTGTACGAGTCGTCGGCGCGCGTCGACGTCGGCGGCGACGTCTACGACTTCCTCGCGCTCGACGACGGGCGGCTCGCGGTCGTGCTCGGCGACGTCACCGGACACGGCGTGGACGCGACCGCGGACATGGCGATGGCGAAGTTCGTCTTCCGCTCGCTCGCCCGCGAGCATCCCGAGCCGGCCGACTTCCTCGCCGCCGCGAACGAGGTCGTCTGCGGCGAGATCGCCCCCGGCAAGTTCATCACGATGGCGTACGTGGCCGTGGACGGGGAGCGGGGCATGGTCGCGACCGCAAGCGCCGGCCATCCCGCGCCGCGGCTCGTGCTGCCGGGCGGCGACGTGCGCCCGCTCGAGGCGCAGGGGCTCGTGCTCGGGATCGACGGCGGCCAGGAGTACGACGAGGTCCACGCCGAGCTGCCGCCGGGCGCGTCGCTCGTCCTCTACACCGACGGCGTGATCGAGGCGCGGCGCGGGCGCGAGCTGTACGGCTCGGACCGGCTGGACGCGCTCCTCGCCGCGCAGGCGCGGCTGCCCGCGCGGGCGCTCGCGCACGCGATCGCCGAGGACGCGCGCAGCTTCGCCGGCGGCGAGCTCTCCGACGACCTCGCGGTCGTCGTCATCCGCCGGACGTGAGCGTCCGCCCGCGCCGCCGCGCGCTCGAGTGGCTCGTCGTCGCCGCGGGCGCGGGGTCGACCGCGACCGAGATCGGCGCGTCGCGGCTGCTCGCGCCGTACTTCGGCTCCTCGACGGTCGTCTGGGCGAACGTGATCGGGCTCGTGCTCGCGGCGCTCTCGCTCGGGTACTGGCTCGGCGGCCGGATCGCCGACCGGCGGCCGCGGGCGAGCGTCCTCGGCGGGCTCGTCGTCGGCGCCGGCGTCCTCGTCGCGGTCGTGCCGTTCGCGGCCCGGCCGCTGCTCGACGTCACCGTGCGCGGCCTCGACCAGATCTCGGCGGGCGCGGTCGTCGGCTCGTTCTTCGCGTCGCTGCTGCTGTTCGCGCCGCCGGTCGTCCTGCTCGGGACGGCGGCGCCGTTCGCGATCCGGCTCGCGGTGGGGGAGGTCGAGCAGGCGGGCACGGTCGCCGGCCGGCTGTACGCGCTCTCGACGGTCGGCTCGATCGCCGGCGTCTTCCTGCCTGCGCTCGTGACGATCCCGCTCGCCGGGACGCAGCGGACGCTCGTCGGCACGGCCGCGGTCGTCGCGCTCGGCGGCGCGCTGCAGCTTCGCCCGCGCTGGCTCGCCGCCCCGGTGGCGCTCGCGGCCGTCCTCGCCGTGCCCGCCGGCGCGGTGAAGGCGACGCCGGGCCTGCTGTACGAGGCGGAGTCCCCGTACCAGTTCGTGCAGGTCGTCCAGGACGGGCCCGAGCGCGACCTCTACCTGAACGAGGGGATCGTCGAGCACTCCGAATGGCGGCCGCACACCGTCCTCACCGGCGACGAGTGGGACATGTTCCTGACCGTGCCGCCGCTGCTCGGCCGGCCCGTACTGCGGGTCGCGATCCTCGGCAACGCGGGCGGGACGACCGCGCGCGCCTACTCCGTCCTCTACCCGTCGGCGCGCACGGTCGGCGTCGAGCTCGACCCGGCCGTGACCGAGGCGGCGCGCCGCTACCTCGGGCTCGGCGCGATCCCGCGGCTGCGCGTCGTCACCGCCGACGCGCGGCCGTTCCTGCGGCGTACGAAGGAGCGCTTCGACGTGATCGCGGTCGACGCGTACCGGCAGCCGTACGTGCCGTTCTACCTCGCGACGCAGGAGTTCTTCCGCCTCGCCCGCTCGCGGCTCGCGCCCGGCGGGATCCTCGCGCTCAACGTCGCGACCGTGCCGGGCGACCACCGGCTCGCGCGCGACGTCGCGGGGACGCTGCGGACGGTCTTCCCGCAGGTGCTGACGTGGCAGGCGCTGCGCCTGAACCAGCTCGTGCTCGGCCTCGACCGGCCGCTCTCGCACGCCGCCCTGCGCGCCGCGGTCGCGCGCGCGCCCGCGCGGATCCGCGTCCTCGAGCGGCTGCTCGCCGCGCAGGCCCGTCCCGCCGCGCCGCTCGCCGACCCCTGGACGGACGACCGGGCGCCGGTGGAGTGGGTGACCGACCGGATGATCCTCCACTTCGCCGTCGGCGGCGAGTCGCGCGACGAGCCCCTGCTGCCGACGGCTCCCTGAAAACCCTGCTTGGAACCCGTATTCGCAGCTATGATCCGGGCGTTCCCGGCGCCTCCCGCCGGGACGGCGAGACCGTGAGACGCACCACCCGCACTCTCCTCTGCCTGATCGTCGTCTGCGCCCTCGGCGCAGGCGCCGCAACCGCGCGCGCCGACACGACAGGCGTCGCCGCGGACGGCGTCACGATCGGGCCGGTCGCCGTCGGCGGGATGACGCTGGAGCAGGCGACGCGCGCCGTCCTCGACGTCTACCTGAGCCCGCTGAAGGTGCGGATCGGCAAGACGACGGTCGCCGTCCTGCCGCACAGGCTGCACACGGTCGCGCCGGTCGCCGAGGCCGTGCAGGAGGCGCTCGCAGCCGAGCCGGGCGCCGCGGTGCCGCTGCGCGCCCGGGTGGACCCGGCGAAGCTCGCCGCCCTCGTCCGCTCGCTCGCCGCCCGCTACGACGTCGACCCCGTCGCGTCGCGGCTGCTGCTCCGCCGCTCGCGGCCGGTGCTGACGAAGCCGCAGCCGGGGCTCGCCCTGAAGCAGGTTCCGACCCGCGTCCTGATCCGGAACGCCCTCCGCGACGGCGCCCGCGCCGTCGTCGTCGCGCCGCTCCGGAGGGTCGCGCCGCCGACCGCCACCCAGACCGGCGTCGCCGGGCCGGTGATCGTGATCCGCCGCGGCGACAACCGGCTGACGCTCTACCACGGCGAGAAGCCGGTCAGGACGTTCAAGGTCGCGACCGGGCAGCCGTCCTACCCGACCCCGCTCGGCGCCTTCCACATCGTCGTCAAGTGGAAGAACCCGACCTGGTACCCGCCGACGCAGGACGCGTGGGCGAAGGGCCTGAAGCCGGTTCCGCCCGGCCCGGGGAACCCGCTCGGCACGCGCTGGATGGGGATCGACTCGCCGGGCGTCGGCATCCACGGCACCGACGAGCCCGCCTCGATCGGCTACTCGCTCTCGCACGGCTGCATCCGCATGCAGGTGCCGGACGCCGAGTGGCTGTTCGACCACGTCACCGTCGGCACGCCGGTCTTCATCGTCTCGAAGTAGCCTGTCCTCGTGACCGAGCGGCTGAAGCTCGTCGCGCAGGTGGTTGCGGTCGTCGGCGTCGGGATGCTCCTCGGCGTGCTCATCTGGCGGCTGACGCACCGCGTCCCTCCGCCGAAGGCGGGCGCGTTCGCGCCGGCGTTCTCGCTGCGGCGGCTCGACGGCGGCGGCTCGGTCTCGCTCCGCTCGCTGCGCGGGAAGACGGTCGTGCTCAACTTCTTCGCGTCCTGGTGCGAGCCGTGCAAGCGCGAGGCGCCCGAGCTCGAGCGGCTCTGGCGCCAGTACCGGGGCAAGAACGTCGTCGTCCTCGGGGTCGACACGGGGCCGGACGCGAAGTCGGACGGACGCCGGTTCGTCACCGCGCACGCGCTCACGTATCCGATCGTCTTCGATCCGAACGCGCTCGTCGCCTCGGGCACCTACGCCATCCCGGCGCTGCCGGCCACGTTCGTCCTCGACCCGCGCGGGCGCATCGTCGGCGGCGGCGTCCTCGGGCCGATCTCGGACAAGGGCTACTCGGACGCGTTCCGTCGCGACCTCGACGCCGCCCTCAGCTCATGACCGCCCGCCTCAGGCTCGCCGGCCAGCTCGTTGCGCTCGCGCTCGTCGCCGGCCTGCTCGCGCTGCTCGTCTGGAAGCTGACGCACCAGCAGCACGCGCCGAAGGTCGGAACGGCCGCGCCCGCGTTCACGCTGCGGCGGCTCGACGGCCCGGGCAGCGTCTCGCTCGCCTCGCTGCGCGGGAAGCCGGTCGTCCTCAACTTCTGGGCCTCCTGGTGCATCCCGTGCAAGAGCGAGGCGAGAGCGCTCGAGCAGACCTGGAGCCGCTACCGCGGCCGGGTCGCGTTCGTCGGCGTCGACTACCACGACGTCACCGGCGACGCGCTGCGCTTCGTCGCCGCGCACCGGCTGACGTTCCCGATGGTGCAGGACGGCTCCGGCGACGTCACCGGCCGCTACGGGATCTCGCAGGTGCCGGAGACGTACGTGCTCGGCCGCGACGGGCGGATCGTCGCCCACCTGGCGGGGCCGATCACCGGGGCGCCGTTCGCGGCCGAGTTCCGGAGCGCGCTCGCGAAGGCGGCGGCGTGAGGATCCTGGCCGTCCTCGTCGCGGCGCTCGCGCTCGCCGGGCCGGCGGCGGCGTGCGCGCACCCGAAGACCTCGCTCGGCTACCTCGAGGGCCAGGTCATGTGCCCGACCTGCCACACGACGCTCGACCAGTCCGACTCGGCCGCGGCGGTGCAGATCGAGCGGTTCATCCAGAAGCGGATCGACCAGTGCGCGACCGCCGGCGAGATCAAGAGCGAGCTGGTCGCGAACTTCGGCGCCGGCATCCTCGCCGCGCCGCCGCACAAGGGCTTCGACCTGCTCGCCTGGTGGCTGCCGATCGGCGGCGTCCTCGCGGGAGCGCTCCTGCTCGCGTTCGGCGTCTGGCGCTGGAGCCGCGGCAAGGGCGACGCGGAGGAGCAGGCGGAGCCGGCCCTCGACCCGGACGAGGAGCGCCGCCTCGACGAGCTGCTCGCAGGGATGGAGTAGCGGGCTCTGGGCGCCCGGCTCGCCGTCTCGTTCGCCGCCGGCTTCGCGTCGGTGATCACGCCGTGCGTGCTGCCGCTCGTCCCGGGCTACCTGTCCGCGATCTCGAGCGTCGACCCGACCCGGCTCGGCGAGCGGGGGACGGTGCGGCGCGTCGTCTCCTCGAGCGTCCCGTTCATCCTCGGCTTCACGGTCGTCTTCGTCGTGCTCGGCGCGGGAGCGGCGGCGATCGGGAGCGCGCTCTCCGGCCCGTCCCAGACCGAGCTCGCCGGCTTCGTGCTCGTCGTCCTCGGGCTCGCGTTCGTCGGCCTCCTGCCGGTGCCCGAGCGCGTGGTCGCGCCGGGGCTGCTGACGAGCGCGCGGCGTCGAGGATCGGGCGCCCTGCTCGGCGGCGCGTTCGCCGCCTGCGCGGCCCCGTGCATCGGGCCGGTGCTCGCGGCCGTGCTCGTGCTCGCGAGCGACACCGGGACGATCGTCAAGGGCGCGATCCTGCTCGCCGCGTACGCGCTCGGGCTCGGCGTCGCGTTCCTCGCGGCCGGGATCGCCTTCGCGCGGGCGATGCGCGCCTTCCGCTGGCTGCGCGACCGCTACACGCTGATCCAGGTGGCGAGCGGCCTCACGCTCGTCGCGCT
Source organism: Gaiellaceae bacterium (assembly GCA_035688025.1). Lineage (GTDB taxonomy): Bacteria > Actinomycetota > Thermoleophilia > Gaiellales > Gaiellaceae > Palsa-739. Next base: position 71,566 of record DASSNM010000018.1, read on the forward strand.
CGGCCTGCTGCTCTTCTTCCACCGCGACTGGTGGCTCCACGTGGCGCTGAACCGCGCCCTCGTCGACGTCGGCCTCTCGAAGCCGTAGCGGTCAGAGCGGGGGCGGCCCGAGCTCGAGCGAGCCGCCGAGCACCGTGCCGTACGCCGCGAGCAGCCGCTCCCGCAGCGCAGCGACGTCGACCCCGCGGTGCTCCGGCTCGTACGGCTCGAGCCGCCGCAGCGCCTTCCGGAGCTGGCTCTCCGTCGCGACCGTCCTGCCCCGCCCCGCCTGGTACCAGGCGACGGCGACGTGGACGAGCCCCTGGAAGAAGTCGCGCTCCGCGTCGTCCGCCGCGCGCCACGCCGTCTCGAGCTCCTCGTGCGCCTCGAAGAAGCGTCCCGCCCGGATGTGCGCGAGGCCGACCTTGAACGGATCGCCGGACACGATCTAACCTTCGCACGTGGCCACGATCCTGCTCTGTGGGGTCGACCTGTTCATGCGGGGGAAGCTCGAGGCGCTGTTGCCCGGCCACCGCCTGATCACGGTCGACCACACCGAGGACCCCGACCTCGTCATCGCGGACATCTCGCGGATCGATCCGAACGAGGTCGCCGACACGTACCCGGACGTCCCGATCGTCGGCTACACGAACCACACGGACACCGCCGGGCTGCGCGCCGCGAACGCGGCCGGGTTCGACCAGGTGCTCGCCAAGTCGGCGCTCGTCGAGCGGATCGGCGAGATCGTGAGCGACCTGGCGCCTGTGGAAGATCACTGAGCCGTCCCTCCGGACGCTCGATTACAGTTGGCGCCGTGACCTACATCATCGCCGAACCCTGTATCGACATCAAAGACCGCTCGTGCGTGGACGTCTGCCCGGTGGACTGCATCCACGAGGCGGATCGCATCCTCGTCATCGACCCGGAGGAGTGCATCGACTGCGGCGCCTGCGAGCCCGAGTGCCCGGTCGAGGCGATCTTCCCGGAGGACGCGCTCCCCGACAAGTGGAACGCGTTCGTCGAGATCAACTACGCGTACGGCAAGGGCATGGACGTCGTCAACCAGCTCACGCAGACGTACGCGACCGAGAACGACGTCCACAACGAGCCGATCGAGTAACGCCGAGGCATAGGGGTCGTCGGCGCGGGTACGTTCTCTCCGTGAACCCACTGACGCTCGACCACGTCGCCTACTGGCTCTCCGACCGGGATGCCATCGCGGACTTCGCGACCGCGCATCTCGGCATGCACGTCATCGACCGGACGGACGCGTTCACGCTCGTGGGCGCCGACGCGCGCCGCGGCAAGCTGACGCTCTTCGCCGCCGACGGCCCGCGCGAGCGCGGCGCGCTCGAGCACGTCGCCCTGCGCGTGAACGACCTCGAGGCGGCCGTCGCCGCGCTGCCCGAGGGGATCGAGCTCGAGCGGCCGCGCGACGGGGCGGCGTACGTCGAACTGGCGGAGGGCGTCCGCATCGGTCTCGTCGAGGCGGAGACCGACTCCGACTACGACCTCGACCACGTGGCGCTGCGCTCCGCCGATCCGGAGGCGACGGCCGCCGAGTACGGCTCGCTCGGGTTCTCGGCCGCGACGCCCGGCCCGTCCGGCTGTCCGCGCGTCCAGGTGGGCGGGGCGTTCGTCGAGTTCCAGCCGGGCGACCCGGGAGCGCCGGAGCGGCCGCTGCTGAACCACCTCGCCGTCCTCGTCGACTCCGCGGAGGACCACGTCGCGGCCGCCCACGACCTCGGCATCGAGGTCGAGGACGTGGTGGACGCCCCGAACACGCTCGCCGTCTTCCTGCGCGGGCCCGAGTACGTCCGCATCGAGTACGTCGAGCACAAGCCGACGTTCTCGCTGACCTAGCGCCCGAGCACGTGTCCAGGTGGGACACGACCCATTGCGACATGTCCTGGTGCCAGGAACCTGGACATGGCTCGCGCGGCCAGCCGGCGCTCGCCCACGGCCGTTACGAGCTGCCGCAGCTTCTCGGTCGAGCCGCTGAGCTCGCCACGTACGCGCGACGCATCGACGAACGGGAGGTCGCTCGAGAGCCCGATCGTCGTCGCGTAGCTGCTCCACCGCCAATCCTCTGCTCGTGGGCACATCCCCTCCACGACCGGGTTGAGCACGACGTACGCGTACGTGTCCAGGAGATCGCGGCCGTCGACGATCCGGCGACTCCCGTAGCGCTGCCGTACGAAGCAGCCCACGCGGTCGTGCCTGCGGTTGAAACCCCTGCTGTACTCGAGATTCAGGTGGCGCATTCCGTCGGGAAGACGCACGTCGGGAATCTCGAAGATCGCGTGGACGTGGGTCGTCATCTGGCAGAACGCGACCGCCTTCCAGTCGAAGAGCCGGATCGTCTCGACCGCGAGCCCGATCCACGCCATCCGATCCGTATCGTCCAGGTAATACGGCCAGCTGCCCGTCGCGTTGACCCAGACGTGGTGCAAGCCAGGACTCCGGTCGCGTGGTCTCCGCGGCATGCATGCACGGTCGCCCACGCGGCGCGCTGCTGCAAGACGCACTTCCGGACCTGTCCGCTGGAGACATGTCCAGGTGCCAGGTACCAGGACATGTCCCGAAAGGACACATGACCGTCACCGTTGCGGGCGCCGGCATGGCCGGGCTCGTCGCGGCGGCTCGGCTCCGGGAGCTCGGTCGCGACGTGCGGCTGCTCGAGAAGGGGACGCGTCCCGGCGGGTCGATGCTCCTCTCCTCCGGCGTGATCTGGCGACACCTCGAGTGGGAGCGGTTCCGCGAGGAGTGCCCGGGCGGCGACGAGCGGCTGCAGCGGCTCGTCTGGGAGCGCCTCGACGACGCGCTCGCCTGGCTCGAGTCGCTCGGCGCCGCGCCCGTCTGGCGCGACACCGAGAACCCGCTCACGACCGGGCGCCGCTACGACCCGCGCGACCTCGCCGCCCTGCTCGCCCGCGACGTCGAGCTCGAGACGCCGCTCCCGGACGACGCCGAGCCGCCGCTCGTGCTCGCGACCGGCGGCTTCCCGGTCCGCCTCGCCCGCGAGCGCGGCCTGCTCCTGCGCGCGAACCCGTGGAGCGAGGGCGACGGCCTCGACTTCGCCGTCGCACGCGGCGCCCGGACGACCGCGGGGATGGACGAGTTCTACGGCCGCGTCATGCCGGCGCCGCCTGCGCTCGTCCGCGAGCAGGACTTCGTCCCGCTGGCGCAGCTCTACGGGCGCGACGCCCGCATCTTCACCGACGACTGGCGCGAGATCACGCCGCCGTCGGTCGCGTGGCACGAGAGCGACCTCGCCCAGGCGCTTCCGCCCACCGCCTGGTTCGTGGTCGCGCACCCGAACGATCGGATCGAGGCCGCGCGCGCCGCCGGCGCCGCCGTGGTCGAGCGGGAGGACGGGACGATCGCCGTCCACGTCGCGCCCGCGGTCACGCACACGATCGGCGGCCTCGCCGTCGACGAGGAGGCGCGCGTCGCCGGGGTCGACGGCGTCTGGGCGGCGGGAGTCGACGCGGGCGGGATCGCGACCGGCGGCTACGCGAGCGGGCTCGCGCAGGCGCTCGTCCTCGGCCTCGCCGCCGCCGAGTCCATTCAGCCGCCGAGATAGGCGCAGACGCGCTTGTCGCCCGGGAGCGGCGACGGCGCGACCTTCGTCACGCGCAGCATCTTCCCGTCCTGCTCGACCTCGCTGCCGACGGCGGGCGCGTCGCCCTCCGCCTCGACCAGCTCGTACCCCGACGTCTTCCAGACGAAGAGCAGATGTCCCTCGGCCATCGACGCGGAACGTTACTCGCTGCCCGCGTACTCGGGCAGCTCGAGCGTCATCGTCGTCCCGCCCGCGTCGTGCTCCACCGCGAGCGTCGCCCCGAGCGTCCGCGCGCGCTCCTCGAGCACCTCGATCGACCGCTTGCGCCGCTCGCTCGGGGCGTCGTCGTGGAGGACGACCCGGAAGCCGCCCTGCGCCGCCCGCTCGACGTGCACGCGGAAGACGGTCGGCGGACCGCGGCGGATCGCGTTCTCGAGCGCCTCGCGGACGATCTGGTAGAGCGCCGCCTGCGCGCGCTCGCCGAGCGCCTCGACCGGGGTCACGTCGATCTCCATCTGGATGCCGTGCTCGAGCCCGCGTGACTGCGTGAGCGCGTGCACCGCCATCCCGAAGCCGTGGTCGCGGAGGACGACGGGCTCGAGGTTGAACGACAGGTCGCGCAGCTCGCCGACGGTCGAGCGGGTGCGGTCGAGCGCCTTGCCGAGCACCTCCGACGCCTGCTCGGCCTGGCCGCGCGCGAGCAGGTCGTTCGCCGCGTCGAGCATCAGCGCCACCCCGGCCAGCGACTGGACGGGCCCGTCGTGCAGGAAGAGCGCGATCCGCCGCCGCTCGTCCTGCTCGGCGGCGAGGACCTGCTCGGTCAGCTCGCGGCGTGCCTCGTCGGCCGACACGCGTCAGTCGATGATCGCTTCCCGGAGCGCGATCGCGACCGCGTGCGTGCGGGTGTCCGCCTCGAGCTTCGCGAGGATGTGGCGGACGTGGCTCTTCACCGTCTCCTGGCTGATGAAGAGCTTCGAGGCGACGTCCGCGTTCGACATGCCGTCGGCGAGCAGCTGGAGGATCTCCCGCTCGCGCGTCGTCAGCATGTCGTCCTTGTCGCGGCCGGTGAGGAAGGCCGGCATCAGCGCCGGGTCGACGTAGCCCTCGCCGCCGGCGACCTTCTCGATCGCCCGCAGGAGCGTCTCGTGCGGCGCCTCCTTCAGCACGTAGCCCTTCGCGCCGGACTCGAGGCCGCGGCTGAGCAGGCTCCGCTCGCTGTAGGCGGTGAAGATCAGGACGGCGCTGTCCGGCACCTTCTCGGTCAGCAGCTTCGTCGCCTCGAGCCCGTCCATCCCGGGCATCCGGACGTCCATGATCACGACGTCGGGCCGGCGCCGCTCGGCGAGCGCGACGGCGCTCTCGCCGTCGGGCGCCTCGCCGATCACGCGGATGTGCGGCGCGCGCGACAGCGACAGGCGCAGGCCTTCGCGGACGACCTCGTGGTCGTCGACGATCAGACATGTGATCTCGGAAGCACTCACCCGGCCGAGGGATCATAGAACCCGGCCCGGAATTCACATAGCGAGGACGAGCTGCTCCGGCTCCGGAGCGGGCTCCAGCCGCACCCGCCGCCGGTCGCGGACGCCGTGCTCGCGGGCCAGCTCGCGCACCCTCTGACGCACCGGAGCCGTCCGCTCGGCCGGCAGGTAGGCGCGGCCCGCGTACAGCCGCTCGTAGTCGGGGAGCAGCTCGGGCCAGTCGCGCTCGAGCGCGGCGAGGAAGTGCTCGCGCGTGCCCGGCCGCAGGTAGAGCAGGTTCGCCCAGATCCCGGTCGCGCCGGCGGCGCGCGCGGCGCGGACCACCTCCGCGAGCAGCTCGGGACGGTCGGAGAGCCCGGGCAGGATCGGCGCCATCCCGACCCCGACCCGGATCCCCGCCTCGACGAGCGCGGTGAGCGCGCGCAGCCGCTGGCGCGGCGGGGCGGTGCCGGGCTCGGTGCGCCGCCAGATCTCGACGTCGAGCGTCGGCACGGAGAACGTGACCGAGACCTCCGCCCGCCTCGCCGCCTCGGCGAGGACGTCGACGTCGCGGACGACCAGCGGGCCGCGCGTGATGATCGAGAACGGATTCGCGGCCTCGGCGAGCGCCTCGACGCACGCGCGGGTCAGCCGGTACCTGCCCTCCGCCGGCTGGTACGGGTCGGTCGCCGCGCCGATCGCGACCGGCTCCCGCCGCCACGACGGCCGCGCCAGCTCGCGCCGCAGCACCTCGGCGACGTTCGTCTTGACCCGGATCGAGGCGCCGTAGCGGTCGTCCCACGGGCGGTCGGCGCGCGCCTCGAACGCGCGGACGTAACAGAACGTGCAGCGGTGGGCGCAGCCCATGTACGGGTTCAGGGACCAGTCGAACGGCATCCCGCGGACGCGGTTGAGCGCGGAGCGGCACGGCTGTTCGCGATACTCGGCTCGCATCCCCGTGCCGAATGTTACCGAACACACGTTCGCAACGCCGGTCGAGCTCGAGCCGGGGATCCTGCGCGTGACCCTGCCGCTGCCGAGCGGCCCGATGCACGTCCACTGCTACCTGCTCCGGGGCGACGACGGCTGGACGCTCGTCGACACCGGTCTCGGTCTCCCCGACTCGCCGTGGGCCGCGATCGCCGCCGGCCTCGACGCGCCGATCGTGCGGATCTTCGTCACCCACATGCACCCGGACCACGTCGGCGGCGCGGAGGCGGCCGCGGCGGCGACCGGCGCCCCCGTCCTCCAGGGGCGGCTCGACTACGAGCAGTGCGAGCGCGTCTGGGGCTCGCCCGACTGGCCGCGCACGATCGCGGACTGGTTCATCGTCCAGGGCGTCCCGACCGAGGTCGCCGAGGAGCTGCTCCACTCCGGGCACGTCTTCGCCGACTTCGTCCGCTTCGCCTGGAACCCGCAGCCGGTCGAGCCGGGCGACGAGATCGACGGCTGGCGCGTCGTCGCCCTGCCCGGACACGCCGACGGGCATCTCTGCCTGCTCCGCGAGGACGGCGTGCTCGTCGCCGGCGACGCGATCCTGACGCCGATCACGCCCGCGGTCGGGCTCTGGCCGGAGAGCCGCCCCGACCCGCTCGGCGACTACCTGGAGACGCTGCGGCGGATCGAGGGCCTGGCGCCGCGCGTCGCCTACGCGGGCCACGGCCGGCCCGTCGAGGCGCCGGCGGCGCGCGCCGTCGAGATCGCGCAACACCACGACGAGCGGCTCGACCGCGCCGAGTCGGCGCTCGCGGACGAGCCGCGCAGCGGCTACGACCTCTCGCACGCGCTCTTCGGCCGCGAGCTGCCGCCGATCCAGCGACGCTTCGCCGTCGCCGAGACGCTCTCGCATCTCGAGCGCCTCGTCCGCCTCGAGCGTGCGGTCCGCCACGAGGGCGACCGGGGCGTCTCCTATACTCGGGGCTAGCTGGTGGACGAACTTCCTTCGAGTACCGGCGCCCCGCGGAGCGGGGCGTGAGACTTCTCCTCGAGCTCGTCGGCGTTGGGATCCTGATCCTGCTGAACGCCTTCTTCGTCGCGGCCGAGTACGGACTCGTCACGGCGCGCCGGACGCGCATCATCGAGCTGCACCACCAGGGCAACCGCCGCGCCCGCGACGTGCTGCGGATCACCGGCGACCCCGGCCGCTTCATCGCGGCGATGCAGCTCGGCGTCACGCTCACCTCGCTCGGCATCGGCGCTCTCGGCGAGCAGACGCTCGCCCGCGAGTTCGACAGGTGGATGGCGACCGCGCTCGCGATCGTCATCGGCTACGCGATCCTCACCTTCTTCCACGTCGTCGCCGGCGAGCTCGTCCCGAAGGGGGTCGCGCTCGGCCACTCGGAGGGGACGGCGCTCTGGGTCTCCGCGCCGGTGCGCGCGTTCTTCACGGTCTTCGGGCCGGTGATCTGGGTGCTGCGTCGCGCGACCGAGTCGGTGCTGCGCGTGTTCGGCCTCGAGCCGCCGGGCGCCGAGCGCGACGTGCACTCGGAGGCCGAGCTGCGGATGCTCGTCTCCCGCTCGACCCGCGAGGGCGAGATCGAGGAGGGCGAGCGCGAGATGATCGACAAGGTCTTCATCTTCGGCGACAAGGACGCCGCCGACGTCATGGTCGCCCGGCCCGACGTGGCCGCGGTCTCGATCGACCTGCCGCCGGAGGAGGCGCTCGCGGTCGTCCTCGACTCGCCGTACACGCGCTACCCGGTCTACCGCGAGTCGCTCGACGACATCGTCGGCGTCCTCCACGTCCGCGACCTGTTCACCGCGATCGTCGACCGCGGCATCGGCGCCGTGAAGCTCGAGGAGATCCTCCGCGACGCGTACATCGTCCCCGAGACGAAGGACCTCGCCTCGCTGCTGCAGGAGTTCCGGCGCACGTCGAACCACTTCGCGATCGTCGTCGACGAGTACGGCGCGACGGTCGGCGTCTGCACGCTCGAGGACCTGATCGAGGAGATCGTCGGCGAGATCGAGGACGAGTTCGACGTGCCCGAGGAGCAGATCGAGCAGGTCGACGAGGACACGTACCGCGTCGACGGCATGTTCCCGATCGAGGAGTTCAACTCGCGCTTCGGCACCGACCTCCCCGACGAGGACTTCCACACGGTCGCCGGCTTCGTCTTCGGCCAGCTCGGGCGCGCCCCGGAGCCGGGCGACGACGTCGCCTACGACGGCATGCGCTTCGACGTGCTCGAGGTCGAGGGCAACCGGATCGAGCGGATCGGCGTCACCTTCCTCGAGCGTCCGCGGCCGCGGACGCCGGAAGGCCTCGTCGAGGACGACGAGCTCGAGTAGACTGTCCCGCGTGAGGGGGGTCCGCGTCTTCGTCTGCTGCCTGGCGCTCGCGCTCGTCGCCGCCGGCTCCGCCGTCGCCGCTCACCGGACGACGCCGAAGCTCCTCGCCTCGGTGTCCGACCCGCTCAACATCTCGCTGACGAAGGGCGGCAAGAAGGTGACGACCCTGAAGGCCGGCACCTACGTGATCGTCGTCCAGGACAAGGCGGCCGACCACAACTTCCACCTCTTCGGCCCGGGCGTGAAGAAGACCACCTCGGTCGCCGGCAAGGGGACGTTCCGGTGGACGGTGAAGCTCCGCAAGGGGAAGTACACGTACCAGTGCGACCCCCACGCGAGCTTCATGAAGGGCGCCTTCACCGTCAAGTAGCAACCGGCCGGGGTCAGACCCGGGCCAGACACCCTGACGGAAGGGCTACGAGATCGTGACCGGCAGCTCGGTCATCGAGCCGTCCGCGATCGTCCAGCCGGCCAGCTCGTCGCGGGCCACGCAGTAGATCAGGTACGGCTTGCCCTGCCAGAGGCCGACGTTCTCGACGTCGGTGCGCGACGGCCGCGGCGGCGAGCTGAGGTGCGAGTGCACGACCGCGAGCTCGTAGCCGTCGTCCTCGAGGAACCAGAGCTCCGGGTCGACCTCGAGCTCGAAGCGGTACGGCGACGCGGCCGCGTTGCGCCCCCGCTCGTAGCGCTCGGCGACGCCGTCGCGGAGGACGAGCAGGCCGCACGACTCGTTCGGATCCTCCTCCCGCGCGTGCGCGACGATCGCCTCGCGCACGGCGGCCGGGACTACCACCACAGCTTGCTCTCGTCGACGTCCGCGCCCTGCCAGAAGTCGGCCGAGAGGTACTTCCAGCCGCCGTCGGCGAGCACCGTCACGACGACGCCCTCGTCGAGCTCCTCCGCGAGCCGGCGCGCCACGTGGACGACCGCGCCGGCGGAGACGCCCGCGAAGATGCCCTCCCGGTCGAGGAGCGCGCGCACGGCGGCGACCGCGTCCTCGTTCGAGACGAGGATCTTCCGGTCGAGCTTCGAGACGTCGAGGATCGGCGGCACGTAGCCGTCCTCCAGCGAGCGCAGCCCCATCACCGGGTCGCCCGGCAGCGGCTCGGCGGCGGCGACGACGAGGTCCGGGAAGCTCTCGCGCAGCCGCTCGCCGGTGCCCATCAGCGTGCCGCCGGTGCCGAGGCCGGCGACGAGGACGTCGACGCGGTCGAGCGCGGCCGCGATCTCGGCGCCGGTGCCCTCGTAGTGGGCGCGCGGGTTCGCCTCGTTCGCGTACTGGAACGGCATGAAGTAGCGCGGGTCGCGCTCCGCCAGCTGGAGCGCGAGCCGGACGGCGCCGTTCGAGCCCTCGGCGGCGGGGGAGTCGACGATCGTCGCGCCGTAGAGGCGGAGCAGGCGGCGGCGCTCCTCGGTCGCGTTCTCGGGCATGACGCAGGTGAGCGGGTAGCCCTTGAGCTTCGCGACCAGCGCGAGCGAGATGCCCGTGTTGCCGGAGGTCGGCTCGAGCAGCTCGCGGCCGGGCTCGAGCTCGCCGGAGGCCTCGGCCGTCTCGATCATCGCCTTCGCGACGCGGTCCTTGATCGAGCCGGTCGGGTTCTGCCCCTCGAGCTTCGCGTACAGGCGCACCGACGGCTTCGGCGACAGGCGCGGCAGCTCGACGAGCGGCGTCGAGCCGACGAGGTCGAGCAGCGAGCCGGTGACGAGCGAGCTAGACACCGCCGGCCATCGCCGGCAGCAGGATCACGGTCGCGCCCTCGCGCACCGGCGTCTCGATTCCGTCGAGCGTCCGCACGTCCTCGCCCTCGACGTAGACGTTCACGAACGGGGCGATGTCGTCGTCCTCGACGAGCTGCGTGCGCAGCCCGGGGAAGCGGCCCATCAGGTCGTCGAGCAGCTCGCGAACGGTGCCGCCCGCGGCGGTCACCTGGCGCTCGCCGCCGACCACGGGGCGAAGGGTCGGGGGAATGCGGATCGTCGTGCTCATGCGTGCGTAGGCCTCCCGGCGCAGAACTCCACGTAGTCGACGTACTCGGTGATGGTCGGGTTGTCGCCGCAGACCGGACAGTTCGGGTCGCGCCGGAGCGTGACCTCGCTGAACTCAGTCGAGAGGGCGTCGAAGAGCAGCAGCCGGCCCGCGAGCGAGTCGCCGGCGCCGAGGCAGAGCTTCAGCGCCTCGGCCGCCTGCAGCGAGCCGACGATCCCGGGCAACACGCCGAGGACGCCGCCCTCGGCGCAGCTCGGGGCCAGCTCGGGCGGCGGCGGCTGCGGGAAGAGGCAGCGGTAGCACGGGCCCTCGTGGGGCTTGAAGACGGTGACCTGGCCCTCGAAGCGGTAGATCGAGCCGTGGACGAGCGGGACGTCGTGCCAGACGGCGGCGTCGTTCACGAGGTAGCGGGTCGGGAAGTTGTCGGCGCCGTCGACGATCACGTCCCAGCCGTCGCCGAGGATCCGGTCGACGTTCTCGGAGGTCAGGCGCTCGAGGTAGGGGATCACCTCGACGTCCGGGTTGAGCGCCTCGATCGTCGCCTTCGCAGACTCGGCCTTCCACTCGCCGAGCGTCTGCGTCGAGTGCGCGATCTGGCGCTGCAGGTTCGACTCGTCCACCCGGTCGTCGTCGACGATCCCGAGCCGGCCGACTCCCGCGGCGGCCAGGTAGAGCGCGGCCGGGGAGCCGAGGCCGCCGGCGCCGATCAGGAGCACGCGCGAGTCGAGCAGCTTCAGCTGGCCCTCCTCGCCGACCTCGGGGATCAGCAGGTGGCGGCTGTAGCGCTGGCGCTTCGCCGCGTCGAGCGAGCGCGGGAACTGCACCTCGCCGCCGTTCCGCTTCCAGTCGGTGAAGCCGCCGGCGAGCGAGACGACGTTCTCGTAGCCGAGCTCCTCGAGCGTCTTCGCCGCGAACGCGGAGCGCGCGCCGCCGGCGCAGTAGAGGAGGAGCGGGCGCTCCCGGCTCGGCGCGACCTGCTCGATGCGCGACTCGAGATGGCCGCGCGGCACGTGGACGGCGCCGGGGATGTGCCCCTCGGCCCACTCGTCGCGCTCGCGGACATCGACGAGCAGCGGTGCGTCGGCGGCGGCGAGGAGCGCGCGCGCGGCGCCGGCGTCGACCTCCTCGATCTCGGCCTTGACCTGCTGGAGCAGTTCGCGATAGCTCGGCATTGCTTTCCAGAATATAGCGACGGCGTCGAGGGCTACGCTGGCGGGCGATGAGCGCGAGCCCGCGAGCCCGCATGACGGCGATCGTCGGGCTCGCGGCGGTGGTCGCGGCCGGCGCGGTCGCCGGGGTGACGCTCCTGCAGACGCACGGCGAGCGGACGACCGTCCCGGGCGCGGTCGTGGCCCCTCGCGCCGGCTATCCGCCGCTCCAGCTCGAGTTCGGCGTCCGCCAGGACGCGCAGGCGCGGGCGCTCGGCGCGGCGCAGACGCTCTACAACCGCGGCAAGGTCGGACAGGCGGCCAGGGTGTTCGCGCGCTACGGCTCGCTCGAGGCGCGCCTCGCCGCCGCGTTCGCGGCGTGGAAGCGGACCGGCCTCGACCCCGTGCGGCGGCTCGCGGCCGCGCATCCCCGGAGCCCGCTCGTGCAGCTCCACCTCGGCTGGGCCGACTACTGGGCCGGCCGGAACGCCGACGCGCTCGCCGCCTGGCAGCGCGCCGCCTCGCTCGGCGCCGACTCGCCCTACGGCGTCGACGCGCAGGACGCGCTCCATCCCGCGTTCACGATCCCGGGGCTGCCGCTGCTCGTGACCGGGACGACGCTGCCCGAGGCGATCCGCAAGCTGCCGCCCCCGCAGCAGCTCGCGGCGCTGCGCGCGGCCGCCGCGGGCGGCGGCGAGCGGGAGAAGCTCCGCTACGGGGTCGCGCTCTGGAACCTCCGCCGGCCCGTCTCGGCCGAGCGCCAGTTCGCGGGGGCGGCGAAGCTCGCACCGGGCGATCCGGTCGCCCGGGTCGCCGCGGCGGTCGGCCGTTTCACCAAGAGCGACCCGGCCAAGGCGTTCGGGAAGCTCGGCCCGCTCACCGCCGTCTTCCCGCGCTCGCCGGTCGTCGAGTTCCACCTCGGCCTGCTCCTGCTCTGGATCGCGGAGCGCGAGAAGGCGCTCCGGCACCTGCGCGCGACGGTTGCGGACGCCCCGCAGTCCATCTACGCGAAAGACGCGAGGGCACTGCTCGCGAGGCTGGCAAACAATGGGACCAAGTAAGGAAAATATGAGCCGAACGGCCTATGGCGCCTCGTCCGGCGCGCATGGCACAGTGCGGCATCTTTCGACGTGCCCAGGGGAGGGACGCAGGTGGCGGCAGGGGTTGAGCAGCGAGACGGCGCGCGCGAGGCGGCCGACGTTCTCGAGACGGACGAGGCCAGGAACCTGATCGAGTCGGCGCAGGCCGCCGGGACGATCACCACCGACGAGATCGCGCTCGCGCTGGACGAGCTCGACCTCGACGCGACACAGATCGACGACGTCTACCGGGCGCTCGAGGAGCTGCAGGTGGAGGTCGTCGGCAACGGGTCCGCCGCGGACGAGAAGGAGGAGCAGCGGCTCGACGAGGAGGCGCGCGAGGTCTCGACCGACTCGCTGCAGCTCTTCCTCAAGGACATCGGCAAGGTCGACCTGCTGACGGCGGCGCAGGAGGTGGAGCTGGCGAAGCGGATCGAGCGCGGCGACCATCGCGCGAAGCAGGAGATGGTCGAGGCGAACCTCCGTCTCGTCGTCTCGATCGCGAAGCGCTACCGCAACCAGGGCCTGCCCTTCCTCGACCTGATCCAGGAGGGCACGATCGGGCTCGTCCGCGCCGCCGAGAAGTTCGACCACCGCAAGGGCTTCAAGTTCTCGACGTACGCGACGTGGTGGATCCGCCAGGCGGTCGCCCGCGCGCTCGCGGACAAGGCGCGGACGATCCGCATGCCGGTCCACGTGGTCGAGAAGCTGAACAAGATCGTCCGCTCGGAGCGGAAGCTGCGGGCCGAGCTGTGCCGCGAGCCGTCGGCGGAGGAGATCGCGAAGGATCTCGACCTGCCGATCGACGAGGTCGAGCAGATCATGCGGAGCTCGCAGGCGCCGGTCTCGCTCGAGAAGCCGGTCGGCGACGAGGAGGAGTCCGAGTTCGGGCACTTCCTCACCGACGAGAACGCGCCGCTGCCCGACGAGGCGGCGGAGACGACGATGCGCAAGGAGACGCTGCGCAAGATCCTCAACACGCTCTCGCACCGCGAGCGCCGCGTGCTCGAGCTGCGCTACGGCCTCGACGGCGAGCATCCGCGCACGCTCGACGAGGTCGGCCGGACGTTCAACGTCACGCGTGAGCGGATCCGTCAGATCGAGAACCAGAGCCTGAAGAAGCTGCGGGCGCTGGCCGAGTCGCACGCGCTCAAGGACGTGGCCTAGTCCTTTTCGGACATGTCCTGGTACCTGGCACCAGGACATGTCCCGAAGAGACGGTCAGGCCGCGAGGAACGCCTCCAGCGAGGCTCTGATCCCGGCGGCGTCGAGGCCGTGCGCGGCGCGGTGCTCGGGGCCGCTGCCGTAGCGGCGGAACTCGACGTTCGGCACGCCGAGCGCGAGCAGCCGGTGCGGGCGGTCGAGCAGCGCGGCCGCCACCTCCGCCGCGGAGGTGCCGGCCTGGTAGGGCTCGACGAGGACGACGTCCGTCGCCGGCAGGGCGGCGCGGAGCGCCTCGCGGTCGAACGGGCGCACCGTCGCGAGGTAGGCGACGGTGGCGTCGAGCTCGGCGGTCGCCTCGAGGACGGGCGCCAGCGTCGGCCCGACCGCGAGCACGAGCGGCGAGGCCGCGCTCCCGCGCCGCAGCACGGTGAAGCCGCCGCCGTCGACGCGCGCATGGTTCTGCTCCTCCGACATGCGGATGTAGACGCGGTCGTCGCCGCGGAGCGCCTCGCGGAACAGGTGCTCGAGCTCGTCCGGATGCCCCGGCACGTGGATCGTCCAGCCCGGGAGCGCCGCGACCGCGGCCACGTCCTCGGGCGCCTGGTGCGTCCGGCCGCTGCGGGCGCCGTCGTACGAGGCGCCGGTCGAGACGAGCACCGCGCCGAGGTCGTTGTGGCCGAGGTCGAGCTTCAGGAACTCGTACGGGCGCTCGACGAGGAACGGCGCGTACGAGTGCGCGACCGGCCGCTTGCCCTCGAGCGCGAGGCCGGCGGCGACGCCGATCAGCAGCTGCTCGCGGATGCCGACGTTGACGTGCCTCGGATGCGGGCCGAGCGAGGCCGTCCCGATCTCGGCGGTCACCGCCCAGACCCGCTCGTCCGCGTCGAGCGCCTCGCGCAGCGCCCGGTAGAAGCGGTCGCGCATCATCGCGACACCTCCGCGACGACGAGATGCGGCCGCACCGCGTCCGGGTCCGGGGTCAGCGCCGCGGCGAGCTGCTCGTGGTCGCGGCCGTCGACGCGCACGGCCGTCCAGCCCTCGAGCATGAAGCGGCGCTCGAGTCCGTCCGGCCAGCCGTGCGTGGAGGACGCGTTGTCGATCGCGATCGCGTTCAGGATCCCGAGGCGGGCGCGGCCCGCGAACTGCACGGCCTCCCAGTTCGAGCCCTCCTCGAGCTCCGCGTCGCCGACGAGGCAGAAGACTCGCCCGCCGGCCAGCCGCCGAAGGCGGGGTGTTCCGCCGGGCGCCGGTGGCTCTGCCGCCGACGCCTCCAGCGCCAGCGCGACTCCGACCGCGACGCCGAGGCCGTGGCCGAGCGAGCCGCTCGAGAACCCGACCCCCGGCGCGAGCGCGCGGTCGGGGTGGTTGCCGAGCGGCGAGTCGAAGCTCCCCCAGCTCGCGAGCAGCTCGAGCGGGAGCAGGCCCTTCGCCGCGAGCACGGCGTAGTACGCCTGCGGGCCATGCCCCTTCGAGAGCAGGAAGCGGTCGCCGTCGGCGAGCACGCGGTCGTGGAGCACCCAGAGCGTGTCGAGCGTCGAGAGCGCGCTCCAGTCGTGCTTCTCGTCGCCGGTCAGCCGCGTCAGCAGCTCCGGCAGGTCGTCGTAGCCGAGCGTCGTCGTCGTGGTCATGGCGACCACCGTAGAACCTGAACTATGGTTCAAGTCAAGTGCTGACCATAGGCGAGCTCTCCCGGCGCAGCGGCGTCACGCAGTCGGCCCTCCGCTTCTACGAGCGCAAGGGGCTGATCTCGTCCACGCGCACCGACGGCAACCAGCGCCGCTACCTGCCCTCGACCCTGCGGCGCGTCGCGTTCGTGCAGGCGGGCGCGGCGGCCGGGATCCCGCTCGTCGAGATCCGGGCCGCGCTCGAGACGCTGCCGCGCGACAAGGCGCCGACGAAGCGCGACTGGGAGCGGCTCTCCGCCCGCTGGCGCCGCGACCTCGACGCGCGGATCGAGACGCTCCAGGGCCTCCGCGACCGGCTCACGACCTGCATCGGCTGCGGCTGCCTCTCGTTGAAGACGTGCGCGCTGCTGAACCCCGGCGACGAGGCGGGTTCCCTCGGCGCGGGGGCCCACTACTTGCGTAGGGTCTCTCCTCGTGGACGAGAGGTCGTTCGCCGAGCTTCGTGAGCTGATCGCGATTCCGAGCGTCAGCGCCGACCCGGCGCACCGGGAAGACGTCAAGCGGGCCGGCGAGTGGGTCTGCGACTTCATCCGCCGCAT
This sequence comes from Gaiellaceae bacterium, assembly GCA_035688025.1. Lineage (GTDB taxonomy): Bacteria > Actinomycetota > Thermoleophilia > Gaiellales > Gaiellaceae > Palsa-739. The sequence goes on from DASSNM010000018.1 coordinate 87,460, forward strand.
CGGCGGCACCGCCGAGCTGACGCCCTTCGGCGAGAAGGAGCTCGCGCTCGGCGAGATCCGCGCCTCGCACGACCCCGACGACGCGCCGACGATCCTCTGCTACGCGCACTTCGACGTGCAGCCGCCCGCGCCGCTCGACCTCTGGGAGAGCGACCCGTTCGAGCTGACCATCCGCGACGAGTGGGCCTACGCGCGCGGGATCGCCGACGACAAGGGCCACACCTGGATCCTGCTCCGCGCCGCCCAGAAGCTCGTCGAGGCGGGGGCGCTGCCGGTCAACCTGCGCTTCGCCTGCGACGGCGAGGAGGAGATCGGCGGCCACACGATCGTCGACTGGCTCGCGCAGGACGAGCGCGGCGCCGACGCCGGGATCATCCTCGACGGCGGCATGCTGCGGCGCGACGTGCCCGTCTTCGGGCTCGCGACGCGCGGCCTGATCGCGTTCGACGTCAAGGTGCGCACCGGCCAGCGCGACCTCCACTCGGGCATGTACGGCGGCGCCGCGCTCAACGCGATCCACGTGCTGATGCGCTGCTTCGAGGCGGTGCTCGCCGGCCCGGACGGCCGCCTGCCGGAGCCGCTGCGCGCCGGGATCACGCCGCCCACCGAGGACGAGCTCGCGAGCTGGGCGGCGCTGCCTGCGGGCGCCGAGGAGATGCGAAACCAGGGCGCGCGGCCGCTCGACGCGAAGGCGGAGGACGAGTTCTACGTCCGCACGTGGGCCGAGCCGTCCACCGACGTGAACGGCATCCTCGGCGGCAAGCCGGGCGTCCGGAACACGACGCTCTCGGTGCAGGCGTCGGGCGAGTTCACGATCCGCCTCGCGCCCGGGCAGGACGTCGAGACGGTCGGCGCCGCCGCCGAGAAGCTCCTGCGCGACGCAGCGCCGGAGGGGGCGGAGGTCGACGTGCTCTGGAAGGGGTCCGACCCCGGGCTCGTGCGGCCGGACGCGCCGGCGATCCAGCTCGGCCTCGACGCCTGGGAGCGCGCGACCGGCACGCGGCCGCTGCTGACCCGCTCCGGCGGCACGATCCCGCTGACGCCGGCGCTCGAGCGGAAGGGCATCGACACGATCTTCACGGGCCTCGCGCTGCCCGACTCGAACGTCCATTCGCCGAACGAGCGCTTCCTCGTCCCCTACTTCGAGCAGGGGATCGACGCAGTCGCCGCGCTGTACACGGCGCTCGGCGACCTGCCTCGCTGACCTGGTCGGCGACAGGACCGGGCATCCTTACCGGCGAATACCCGCGGAATGGACGACGACCGCTCCACCTGGACCGCGCTGACCGAGCGCGACCGACTCGGCGAGGAGATCATCCGCCGGCGGCTCGCCGCGGTCGAGGAACGGCTGCAGCGGCTCGCCGTCCAGGAGCGCGAGCTTGCCCAGCGCGCGACGCAGCTCGACCGGCTGCAGGAGGAGGCGGGCGAGGCGAAGCGCGCGGCCGCCGACCGCGCGGACGAGCTGGAGGCGCGCGAGCGCCAGCTCGAGGAGCGCGAGCGGGCGCTCGAGAACCTGCGCGCGCGCGAGGACGCGATCGCCGCGCGCGAGCTGCGGCTCGCCGAGCGCGAGGCGGAGGTCTCCGTCCGCAACCAGCTGGTCGCGCAGGCCGAGGAACGCGTCGCCGCGCGGGAGGAGGCGGTGGCGGAGGCGGAGGGCCGCCTGCCCGCGTTCGAGAGCTGGAGCGTCGAGCTCGCGCGCCGCGAGGAGGAGGTCGCCCAGAGCGAGCAGCGGGTCACGCGGGCGCTGCAGGCGGCGAACGAGCGCGGGGCGCAGATCGCCCGCGAGGTGCGGACGCTCGCGGCGCAGCGCGCGCAGCTCGCGCCGAAGCTGGAGGAGATCGAGCGTCGCGTGGCCGAGCTCGACCACCGCGAGGCGGAGGTGCGCCGGCGCGAGGAGAGCTTCTCCCAGCTCGCCGCGTCGCTCGGCGAGCGGGCGGCGAAGCTCGCGAGCGAGGAGACGCGCGTCGCGGCCCGCGAACGGGTGGCGCACGCGCTCGACGGGCGGGCGCAGGCGATCGAGCAGCGGGCGGTCGAGCTGGAGCGGCGGGCCGAGGAGCTGACCGCGCGCGCGGCCGAGGTCGACCAGCGTACGACGTGGCTCGCCGCCGCCGAGGAGGCGGTGGCGCGGCGCGAGCGGCAGGCGGCCGCCGGCGAGGCGGTCGTGGCGGCGGCGATGGAGCGGATCCGCCGGCTCGAGCAGGAGCTCGCCGACCGGGAGCTGGCCGCGGACGAGCGCGACCGGCGTCTGCTCGAGGCGGAGGAGGAGATCCTCCGCCGCACCGTGTCCTCGCGCGGCTAGCCCGCGTCGTGGCCGGGGTGCTCGCACCCGAGCCAGGCGTGGCCGAACTCGCGCATCGCGTCGATGATCGGCAGCAGCGACTCGCCCTTCTCGGTCAGGTGGTACTCGACGCGGGGCGGCGCCTCGGCGAAGCTCTGACGCGCGACGATGCCGTCGCTCTCGAGCGCGCGCAGCCGCTCGGCGAGCGTCCGCGGGCTGATGCCGTGACAGGAGCGCTCGAGCTCCGAGAAGCGGCGCGGCCCCTCCGAGAGGTCGTGGACGAGGAGGGCCGTCCACTTGGCGCCGATGATCTCCGCGCACGCGGCGACCGCGCACGTGCTCGGGTCGTGGACGGGGTTCATCGTGCGGACGCCCATGGTTGCCATGCACGGAGTGTAGTCCCATTGTCCAACGGAGCCATGTCCCGGGACCAGGTCCGGGGACATGGCCGCGCGGGACATCGGCAGCACCGATCCGGGAGGACGCGGATGCACGCGGAGGTCGCGTCCGCGAACGTGATCCTCGTCACGAAGGAGGAAGCGGATGGACGCCAACACCGTGCTCACGGTCGTCGCGATCGTCCTCGTCGTCGGGGTCCTCGCGGCCGCGGCCTGGGCGTTCGTGGTCGCGCCGCTCGTCGTGCCCCGGCGGCACGCCAGGCGCTAGAGCGAGGCCTCAGTCCCAGGGCGGCGGGTTGTGCACCCAGCGGCCGGCGAGCATCGTCGCGACGACCTCGACCTCGCGCAGCTCCTCGGGCTCGCATGCGAACGGGTCGCGGTCGAGGACGACGAGGTCGGCCTGGCGGCCGGGGAGGAGCGTGCCGCGGACGCGCTCGTCGTGCGAGAGCCAGGCGGGCGCGACGCAGACCGCGTGCAGCGCCTCCGCGACGGTCAGCCGCTCGTCTTCGCGCCAGTGGTCGAGCACCGCGGCGACGACGCCCGCCCACGGCTCGAGCTCCTCGACCGGCGCGTCGGAGCCGTTCGCGAGCAGCGCCCCCGACTCGAGCAGGGAGCGGAACGAGTACGTCCCGTCGAGCCGGTCGGCCCAGAAGCGCTTCGCCGCGTGCTCGTCGGAGGGTGCATGCGTGAACTGGACGGAGACGGCGACGCCGAGCTCGGCGAAGCGGGCGACGTCCTCGGGCGCGAGGCATTGCGCGTGCTCGATCCGGTGGCGGATCCCGCGCGGCTGCCAGGCGTCGCGCGACCGCTCGAACGCGTCGAGCGCGGCCCGGTTCGCTGCGTCGCCGATCGCGTGGACGGCGACCGGCCAGGAGAGCTCGGCGGCCTCGCGGACGATCTCCTCCAGCTCCTCGCTCGACGTGATCTCGACGCCGCCGCCGCCGAGCATCAGCGCGGTCTGCGAGCCGAGCGTGCCGTCCATGAACGTCTTCAGGTAGCCGAGCCGCAGCTCGGAGCCGGCGCCGGAGCCGCCGCCGCGCAGCCCGAGCGCGCGCAGATGCGGCAGATTGTCGGCCGGCGTCGACTGCCAGACGCGGACGCTCAGCTGCCCGTCGCTCCGCAGCCGCTGCCAGAGGCCGATCGCGCCGAGCCAGCCGTCCTTGTCGTGGAGGCACGTGACGCCGCGCGCGTTCGCGACCCGGACGCCCTCGCGCATCGCGTCGACGTACTCGTCGTCCGGGATCTCGAGATGGCGGTCCTTGAAGCGCCAGGCGGCCTCCTCGTAGAGCAGCCCGGTCGGCTCGCCCGCCTCGTCGCGGACGACGACGCCGCCCTCGACCTCGAGGTCGCCGCCGGCGAGCGCGAGCGCGGCCGAGTTGAGCCAGAGCGCGTGGTAGTCCTTCGAGATCAGCAGCGCCGGCCGGTCGGAGACGATCGCGTCGAGGTCGTGCCGCGTCGGCTTGCGGCCGTCCTCCCAGTCGGAGTCGCGCCAGCCGTGCCCGCGCAGCCAGGCGCCGGTGCGCGGCGCCTGCCGGACGCGCTCGAGCGCCTCGGCGAGCGAGCGGCAGCCGTCGAGCTGCACGTCGCGCCGCGCGAGCGCCCAGGTGGGGAAGTGGACGTGCGAGTCGGTGAAGCCGGGGAGGACGCAGCGGCCGCCGAGGTCGACCGTCTCCGGGCTGGCGAGCGCGGTCTCGTGGACGCCGATCCCGCCCGCGATCCTGTCGCCGGCGATCGCGAGCGCCTGCGAGCTCGGCAGCGACGGATCGAGCGTGCGGATCGTGCCGTTTCGGAGGATCATTGACGCGAGCCTACTGAGAGGAGCGAACGATGGACGACTACGTCGTCTTCGACCATGTCGGGCTGAACGTGGGCGACTACGCCGCGAGCAGGGCCTTCTACGAGCAGGCGCTCGCGCCGCTCGGCTACTCGATCGTCATGGACTTCCCGGAGTGGCGCGCGTGCGGCTTCGGCGTCGAGAGCAAGCCGGGGTTCTGGATCAGCCAGCGCGAGCCGGTCGGCACCGGCGCCCATGTCGCCTTCCACTGCGAGGAGCGCGCCGCCGTCGACGCGTTCCACGCGGCCGCGCTCGCCGCCGGCGGCGCCGACAACGGCGCGCCCGGCGTCCGCGAGCACTACCACCCGTCCTACTACGGCGCCTTCGTCCTCGACCCGGACGGGAACAACGTCGAGGCGGTCTGCCACCGGCCTGCGTAGAATCGCCGCCGTGCCCTGGGACGTGCTGAACGACGAGCAGCGGGAGCTGCGCGACCTCGTCCGGACGCTCGCGCGCGAGCGGATCGCGCCGCGCGCCGCCGAGATCGACGCGTCGCACGAGTTCCCGTGGGACGTCGTCGAGCTGTTCCGCGAGAACGACATCTTCGCCCTCTTCTACGGCGAGGAGGTCGGCGGCCTCGGCACCGGCACGCTGCTCTCGCTCGTCGCGATCGAGGAGGTGGCGAAGGTCTGCGCCAGCTCGGCGCTCATCCTCGCGGTGCAGGAGCTCGGCTCGCTCGGGCTGAAGCTCGCGGGCGACGACGAGCAGCGGGAGCGGTACCTGCCGCGGCTCGCGACCGGCGAGCTGCTCGCCGCGTACGCGCTGACCGAGTCGGGCTCCGGCTCCGACTCGGCCGCGATGCGCACGACCGCGCGCCGCGACGGCGACGAGTACGTCCTCGACGGCTCGAAGCGGTTCATCACGAACGCGGGCGTCGCGAACCTGTACACGGTCTTCGCGAAGACCGACCCCGCCGCCGGGCACTCCGGCATCTCCGCCTTCCTCGTCGAGGCGGACACGCCCGGCTTCGCGGTCGCGCGTCTCGAGCCGAAGATGGGGATCGCCGGCTCGACGACCGGCGAGCTGACCTTCGACTCGTGCCGGATCCCGGCCGGGAACCTGCTCGGCTCCGAGGGCGAGGGCTTCCGGATCGCGATGCGGATCCTCGACCGCTCGCGGCCCGGCGTCGCGGCGCAGGCGCTCGGGATCGCGCAGGGCGCGACCGACTACGCGCTCGAGTACGCGAAGACGCGCGAGACGATGGGCCGCCCGATCGCGCAGCACCAGCTGATCCAGGCGAAGCTCGCCGACATGGAGACCGAGTGCGAGGCGGCGCGCGGGCTCCTCTACCGCTTCGGGCAGATGTGCGACGCGGGCGTGGACGGGCCGGAGCTGACGAAGGCGTCCGCGATGGCGAAGCTCAAGTGCGGCGACGTCGCGATGGCCGTCACGACCGAGGCCGTCCAGATCCTCGGCGGCTACGGGTACATCCGCGAGTACCCGGTCGAGCGCTTCATGCGCGACGCGAAGATCACCCAGATCTACGAGGGGACGCAGGAGATCCAGCGGCTCGTGATCGCGCGCGAGATGCTGAAGGAGTCGCGCGCCTTCCTGCTGGCGGGAGTCGGCTGAGAGAGGCGCCGCTTCGCGCGGGCCTCCAGCCCGAGCAGGGCTCGTTCCTCGCGTCCGTCGCGACGATCGTCGAGCGGCCGGTCGAGGAGCTGCCGGCCGACCCGGGCGCGATCCACCGCTGGCTCGGCGAGTTCGGGCTCGGGCTCGCGCCGCTCGCCGACCCGTCCGGCTTCTCGTGGCCGGGCCCGTGGGTCGGCCGCGTCTCGCCTCCCGGCGGCGAACGGCGCTACGTCGTCATGTACGGGAGCCCGTCCGGCGTCGCCTGGGATCCCGCCGGCGGCCCGTTCGAGCGGGAGTGGGTGGACGAGGGCTGGCTCGTCTCGGCGCTCGACGTCGCGCTCGCGCCGCCGCCTCGGCCGGAGGCGCTCCGCACCGGCGGCACGCTCGAGGCGATCTGGATCGCGCCGTCCGCCGGCGCGCCCGCCCGCTCGCCCGTCTCGGTGCGCGCGCTCGCCGGCCGCGGCCTCGAGGGCGACCGGCACGTGCTCGGCACCGGCACCTTCCCGTCCGGGCCGCCCGGCAGCGCGCTGACGCTGATCGAGGCCGAGGTCTGCGAGTCGTTCGAGCCGCCGCTCGGCCCCGACGAGCACCGCCGCAACCTCGTCACCCGCGGCGTCGACCTGAACGCGCTCGTCGGCCGCGAGTTCGCGATCGGCGGCGTCCGCTGCCGCGGGATGCGGCTCTGCGAGCCCTGCACCGTCGCAGACGGCTACGCCGGCCGCCCGATCCTGCGCGCGCTCGTCCACCGCGGCGGCCTGCGCGCGGACATCCTCGAGGACGGCGAGCTCCGCGCCGGCGACCCGGTGCGGGCGCTCTAGGTGGACTGGTGGCACGTCATCGACCTGCCCGACGGGACGTCCACGCCGGGCGGCTGGGACCTGCGCGGCACGGCCGAGCGGATCCCCTGGCCTGACCTGGCCGGCAAGCGCTGCCTCGACGTCGGCACCGCCGACGGCTTCTGGGCGTTCGAGCTGGAGCGCCGGGGCGCCGCCGAGGTGCTCGCGACCGACCTGCCCTCGCCGTTCCAGGAGCGGGCGCGCGCCCGCTTCGAGCACGCCCGGGACGCGCTCGGCTCCCGCGTCGGCTACGAGCCGGTGAGCGTCTTCGAGCTCGCGGGCGAGTTCGACGTGGTCTTCATGGGCTACGTCCTGCAGATGGTCGCCGACCCGATCGGAGCGCTGGAGCGGATCCGCTCCGTCTGCCGCGGTCACCTGCTCCTGCTCGACACGATCTCGCTTCCGCTCGAGCTGCTCCCGTCGCCGCTCGCGCGCCTCGACGCGCGGCGGGACGGCCGCGAGCGGTTCGTCTTCAACCGGCGCGGGCTGCGCAAGGCGGTCGAGCTCGCGGGCTGGCGGGTGGAGGCGCAGACGGGCGTCCTCCGCGACCGGCCGGGGCCCGCGCCGGAGGCGCAGCGGGCGAACCGCAACTGGAAGTGGCGCACCGGCCTGCGGGGGCGCTCGGCCGCGCTTCGTGCTAGTATTTGAGCACTCAAGCTTTTAGGAGACGCGCATGAGACTCGACGGGATCCACCACGTGACCTGCATCACCGGCGACGCGCCGCGGAACGTCGACTTCTACACGGGCACGCTCGGGCTGCGGCTCGTCAAGAAGTCCGTGAACCAGGACGACCCGACCGTCTACCACCTCTTCTACGCCGACGAGCAGGGCTCCGCCGGCTCGGACATCACCTTCTTCGAGTACCCGGGCGCGCAACCCGGCCGCGCGGGCGCCGGGATGATCCACACCGTCGTCTGGCGCGTCGGCTCCGAGGCGGCGCTCGACTTCTGGGCCCAGCGGCTCGGCGTCGAGCGGACGGGCGACACGGTCGCGTTCGCCGACCCCGAGGGCCTCCGGCACGAGCTCGTCGTCGCGAACGTGCCCGATACGCCGCTGATCGCGGACCATCCGGAGATCCCGCGCGAGCTCGCGCTCCAGGGCTTCGAGGGCGTGCGCGCCTACGGCGAGGAGCCGACCGCGTTCCTCGACGGGCTCGGCTTCGAGAACGGGCTCACCCGCGGCGACTCGCGGCAGGGCTGGATCCGCTACGAGCCGGCGCCGGCCGAGCCGGGGATCCCCGGGGGCGGCACCGTCCACCACGTCGCCTGGGCGTCCACGATGGACGAGCACGAGGCGTGGCGGCAGCGGGTCGCCGAGGCGGGCGGGCGGCCGACGCCCGTGATCGACCGCTTCTGGTTCCGCTCGATCTACTTCCGCGAGCCGAGCGGCGTCCTCTTCGAGATCGCCACGCTCGGGCCCGGCTTCGCCACCGACGAGGATCCGGAGCATCTCGGCGAGAAGCTGATCCTGCCGCCGGACTTCGAGCACCTGCGCGCGCGCGTCGAGCCGATGCTGACGCCGCTGCCCGATCCGCGCGCCGCCTGGACGAAGGCGTGACCCTGCAGGCGCTCGAGCGCCCCGCCGCCGGCGAGCCGGCCGGGGCGCTCGTCCTCCTGCACGGCCGCGGCGCCGACGAGCTCGACCTCCAGCCGCTGCTCGACCTGCTCGACCCGGAGCGGCGGCTGCTCGGCGTGACGCCGCGCGGGCCGCTCTCGATGCCGCCCGGCGGCGCGCACTGGTACGCCGTGCCGCGCGTCGGCTACCCGGACCCCGCCACCTTCGCCGAGGGCTTCGGCGCGCTGCAGGAGTGGTTCGACGCGCTCCCGTTCCCGGCGGAGCGGATCGCGCTCGG
>DASSNM010000039.1:0-24149 GCA_035688025.1 Gaiellaceae bacterium
GCCGACGCCGACTACCTCTGGTACGAGGAACCGATGCGCGAATTCAGCATCACCGCCTACCAACGCCTCGCCGAACGCGTCGACATCCCCCTCCTCGTCGCCGAGACCAGCGACGGCGCCCACATGAACACCGCCGACTTCATCACCGGCGGCTGCGCGGTCGGCGTGCGGACGAGCACGAACCTCCGCGGCGGCATCACCGGCGCGATGCGGATCGCCCACCTCGCCGACGCCTACCTGATGCGCGCCGAGGTGCACGGCGGCGGACTCGCGCACATCCACCTCTGCATGGCGATCCGCAACAACAGCTACTACGAGTCGCTGATCCTGACGAAGCCCGCGCTGCGCGAGTGGTGCGTCGACGAGCGCGGGCTCGTCCACGCGCCGCAGAGCCCCGGCATCGGCTGGGAGCAGCTCTGGGAGGCGCAGGGCGCACCGGCGGGAGTGCTCGCGGCCGTATGAGCGCCGGCGTGCACCGCCTCGCGAACGCCGACCTCGAGGTCGGCGTCGACCTCGACCGGGGCTCGGACGTCGTCTCGCTCGTCGACCGGCGGACCGGCGTCGACGTGATGTTCCGCACGCCGTGGGCCGAGCGCGCCGAGCAGGTCGCCCGCCGCGGCTCGCTGCTCGGGCACGGCGGCAGCTACACCGCCTGGCTCGAGAGCTACGCCGGCGGCTGGCAGCTCCTCTGCCCGAACGCCGGGCCGCCGACCGAGCGCGCCGGGATCGTGCACGGCTTCCACGGCGAGGTCTCGCTCCTCCCCTGGACGCTCGTGGACGGCGACGGCGCGAGCGCCCGGCTGCGCGTCGAGCTGCACACCGTCCCGCTCGCGATCGAGCGGACGATCTCGCTGCAGGGGCCGGTCGTGGCGATCGACGACGTCGTCCGCAACCTCGCGCCGGTGCCCGTCGAGTTCGACTACCAGCACCACCCGGCCTTCGGGCCGCCGCTGCTCGCGCCCGGCTGCGCGCTCGAGACGGGCGCGCGGACGTACGTCGCCGACCCCGGCCCGCACCACTGGCGCTTCGAGCCGGGCGAGGCGCTCGCGTGGCCGCCCGCCGCCGACGGCGAGGACGCGCTCGACACGATCCCGTCCCGCGACCGGCCGCGCGCGCTGCTCGGCTGGCTCGAGGACTTCGCGGAGCCGTGGGCCGCGCTCCGGAATCCGGAGCTCGACCTCGGGATCGCCGTGCGCTGGGACGCGTCCGTGATGCCGTACGCGTGGCTCTGGCAGGAGCTCGCCGCGACGGAGGGCTATCCGTGGTACCGGCGCGCGTACGTGATGGCGTTCGAGCCCTCGAGCACGCCGACCGACGGCCCGCGGCGGACGTCCCTGCGGCTCGAGGCCGAGTCGGAGCTCGCCGCCGGGATCCGGCTGGCCGTCTGCGGCGGCACGCGGCCGATCCGCTCGGTCGACGCGGACGGCGGCGTCCGGTTCGCGGATGCCTGAGTCCCCGCTGCGGGCCATCGTCACCGGCGGCGCGTCCGGGATCGGGCTGGCGACCGCCGAGGCGCTGCGCGCGCAGGGCGCCGAGGTCGGGCTGCTCGACCGCGCCGCGAGCGGTCCCGACGGCTACGCGTACGCCTGCGCCGACGTCGCCGACGACGCGGCCGTGCGGGGCGCGGTCGACTCGCTCGTGACGGCGCTCGGCGGGCTCGACGTCCTCGTCAACAACGCGGGGATCGGCGCGCAGGGCACCGTCGAGGACAACGACGACGACGAGTGGCGGCGCGTGCTCGACGTCAACGTCGTCGGCATGGCGCGCGTCACCCGCGCCGCGCTGCCCGCGCTCCGGAGCTCGGGCCGCGGCGCGATCGTCAACACGTGCTCGGCGGTCGCGCTGATGGGCCTCCCGAACCGCGTCCTCTACTCCGCCAGCAAGGGCGCGGTGCTCGCGTTCACGCTCGCGCTCGCCGCCGACCTGCTGCCGGAGGGGATCCGCGTCAACGCGGTCTGTCCGGGCACGACCGACACGCCGTGGGTCGGCCGCCTGCTCGACGCCGCGGACGACCCGGCCGCGCAGCGGGCCGCCCTCGAGGCGCGCCAGCCGCACGGGCGGCTCGTCTCGCCGGAGGAGGTCGCGCAGGCGATCGTCTACCTCGCGTCGCCGGCGTCCGCCTCGACGACCGCGACGCTGCTCCGCGTCGACGGCGGCCTCACCTCGCTGCTCCTGCCGCGCTAGGCGATCGCCTAGGCGTCCGCGATCGCGACGAGCTGCTTGCGCGACTCGGCGAGGTGGCGGCGCATCGCGCGCGCGGCGGCCGTGCGGTCGTGCGAGCGGATCGCGGCCGCGACCGCGTCGTGCCCGCCGAGCGCGCGCGGGAGCTCGCCCTGGCGGGCGAAGAGCCGGTAGACGTGGAAGTGGGCGTTCAGCCGCCGCAGCGCCTGGCGCGCGAGCCCGTTCCCGGCGAGCGCGGCGACGGTGTCGTGGAACCAGGCGTCCTTCGCGGCCAGCCGCGGGAAGTCGTCGTCCGGCGCGGGCGCCTCGGCGTCGTCCGGCCACTCGCCGCCGGCGTCGGCGGCCTGCGCGGCGAGCCACGGCTCGAGCTGCATGCGCACGTCGAAGAGCTCGGAGACGCCGGTCCGCGTCAGCAGCGGGGTCGCGAGGTAGCCGGCGAGCGGCCGCTTGACCACGACCTCCTCGGCCTCGAGCCGCGCGAGCGACTCGCGGAGCGGCGTCGGGGAGACGTGCAGGTCGCGCGCGAGCTGGTCGATGTTCAGCCGGGAGCCGGGCGCGATCGTCCCGACCAGCATGTTGCGGTAGAGCGCGTCGTAGACATGGTCGGCCAGCGCCACCCGTCCGACCGACCGCAGCGGACCGGCCACTGCTACCTCCTCGTCGACCCGCGGGAACCTACCAGCCGGACCGGTCGCGAGCCCGAGCAGGCAACGCTTCCCACAGCGGTAGATCAAAGATATCGTATTGGAAATGGTGCGAGTCGTCCTGGAGGAGGTCGCCATGCCGCTCCCGGACGGGACCCGGCTGGCGACCGAGGTCGCGGTCGCGGACGACGGCGCCCCCCACCCCGTCCTGCTCGTCCGCACGCCGTACGGCCGCGACTTCGCCCGCGGGCTCCACGATCCGGTCGCGCTCGCCCGCGAGGGCTGGGCGGTCGTGCTCCAGGACGTCCGCGGCCGCTGGGGCTCCGAGGGCGCGTTCGCCGCGTTCGCGCAGGAAGGCCCGGACGGCGCCGCGGCGGTCGAGTGGTGCGCCCGCCAGCCGTGGTCGAACGGCCGGGTCGCGACGGCCGGCGCCTCCTACCAGGGCTGGACGCAGTGGGCGGCCGCGGTCGAGCGGCCGCGCGGGCTCTGCGCGATCTCGCCCGCGATCGTCGCCCCGGCGCTCGGCGAGGGCTGGTTCCGCCAGGGCGGCGCGTTCCGCGTCGGCGCCTGGACGCTGTGGGCGCTCGGGATCGCCTCCGCCGGCACCGGCGGGTCGCGGGCGTCCGAGCGCCGCGCCGGCAAGGCGCTCGCGGAGTGGCTCGAGCTCGTCCGCCACCCGACGAACGTCGACGCCGTCGCGATCGCGATGCCGCAGTTCCGCGACTGGCTCAGCCCGGAGAGCGAGCTGAACGCGCAGCCGCGCGGCCGGCTCGCGCGCGTCGCCGTGCCCGGGTTCCACGTCGGCGGCTGGTACGACATCTTCTGCGAGGGGACGATCGCGGGCTACACGGCGCTCCGGCGCGCGCGGAGCGAGGCGGTGCGGCGCGCGCAGCGGCTCGTGGTCGGTCCGTGGGGGCACGTCGCCCAGTACGGCCAGATCACCGGCGAGGTCGACTTCGGGCCGGACGCGAACGCGGCGGCGCGGGGCCTGCTCCAGGAGCAGCTCCGCTTCCTGCGCGACGCGGCCGACGGGAACGAGCCGCAGGGCGGGGTCTCCGTCTTCGTCATGGGGCGCAACCGCTGGCTCGACCTCGAGACGTGGCCGCCGCCCGCGCGCGAGGTGCCGCTCCACCTCGCCGCCGACGGCGCGAGCAACGGCCTCCACGGCGGCGGCCGGCTGCAGTGGTCGGCGCCGGAGCGCTCGGGGGAGGACCGCTACCGCCACGACCCGGCCGACCCGGTGCCGACGCGCGGCGGCCGCCACCTGCACGTCGGCCTGCCGCCCTTCGGGCCGCTCGACCAGCGCCAGCTCGGGGGACGCAGCGACGTCCTCGTCTACACGAGCGAGCCGCTCGGCGGCGACCTCGCCGTCGTCGGCCTCGTCCGCGCACGGTTGCGCTTCGCCTCGACCGCCGCGCGCGCCGACGTCGCCGTGAAGCTCGTCGACGTCCACCCCGACGGCCGCGCGCTGAACGTCGTCGACTCGATCCGCCGCGTCGAGCTCGTGCCGGGCGTGCCGCAGCAGGTCGACCTCGACGTCGGCTCGACCGCGATGACGTTCGCGCGCGGGCACCGGATCCGGATCGAGGTCGCGTCGTCGAACTGGCCGCAGTTCGACCTCGTCGAGGCCGCCGAGCAGACCCTGCACTGGGGCGGGCGCAGCGGCTCGAGGCTGCTGCTGCCGGTGTACGAAGGGTGAGCCCGCGCTCCTCAGCCGGCGCCGTGACAGCGCTTCCACTTGCGGCCGCTGCCGCAGGTGCACGGGTCGTTGCGACCGCGGCGGAGGTCGTCCGAGGCGTAGCGCTCCATCACGAGCGCCGGCGGCCGTCCGGCGGCGAGCAGCCCGGCCAGCTCGCGCATCGGCGCGTCGACGTGGCGGAAGAAGAGCTCGTAGCCGGCGCAGAGGTAGTTGTGGCCGGCCTCGCCGTCGGGCGAGCGGGCGAAGCGGTCCTTCGGGCAGCCGCCGTTGCACGCGAAGCGGACGTCGCAGGCGCGGCACCAGTCCGTGAGCGTGTCCCGCTTGTCCTCGCCGAAGCGCCGCTGCTGCGGCGACGCGACCAGCTGGAGCAGGTGCTCTTGCCTGATGTTCCCGAGCAGGTGGCGCGGCTCGACGAAGTGGTCGCACGAGTAGAGGTCGCCGTTGTGCTCGAGCGCGACCTGGCGTCCGCACGTCTCCTCGTGGACGCAGATCCCGCCCGGGACGCCGACCCAGTGGGCGAGGGCGGTGTCGAACGCCTGCACGTAGACGGCGCCGACGTCGCGGCGCACCCACTCCTCGAACACGTCGACGAGGAAGCGGCCGAACTGCTCGGCGCGAACCGAGCGCTCGGTGACGAGCCCGCCCTCCTGCCGGTAGAGCGGCCGCCCCTCGACCTTGCCGCCCCAGCCGCTGTTCGCGACCGCGAGCGAGTCGGCGGTGGCGCGCTCGACGATCGGGATGAACTGGACGAAGCGGGCGCCGAGCTCGTCGCGCAGGAAGCGGTAGACGCGCCGGCCCTCGTCGCCGTTGCCGCCGTGCACGCACGTCAGCACGTTCCACTCGACGCCGTGCGCCTTCAGCCGGTCGAGCCCGCGCACGACGCGGTCGAACGTGGGCGCGCCGCCCTTGTCGACGCGGTAGCGGTCGTGGATCTCCGGCGGCCCGTCGATCGAGATGCCGACGAGGAACTCGTTCTCGGCCAGGAAGGCCGCCCACTCGTCGTCGAGCAGCGTCCCGTTCGTCTGCAGCGCGTTCAGGATCCGCTGGCCGGGCCGCGCGTGGCGCCGCTGCAGCTCGACCGCGCGGCGGAAGAAGTCGACGCCCATGATCGTCGGCTCGCCGCCCTGCCAGGCGACGACGACCTCGTCGCCCCGGTGCGACTCGAGCAGCTGGCGCAGATAGACCTCCTGCAGGTCCTCGGCCATCCGGAAGCGGCTGCCCGGATAGAGCTGCTCCTTCGAGAGGAAGAAGCAGTACTCGCAGTCGAGGTTGCAGACCGCGCCCGTCGGCTTCGCCATCACGTGGAACGCCGCCGGCGCGTCCGGAACCGTCAACATCGCGCCGCCCACGACCGCATCCGCCATACCCCGGTGATAGCACGAAAGGAGAACCAGTGAAGACGAGTCTCGGCATCTGGGCGCTCGGCCCGATGGTCACGCGCTTCGTCCCCGGCGGCTACCAGCCCGAGAGCGCCGGCGAGACGACCGCGCAGCGCGTCCGGCGGGCCGTCGAGGGGCTCGGCGACCTGATCGACGACTACGAGTTCCACTATCCGCAGGAGCTCTCCGAGGAGACGCTCGACGAGGTGCGGGAGGCGCTCGACGGCCACGGGATCTACGCGATCGCGACCGGGACGCACCTCGACCCGCGCTTCGGCAAGGGCGGCCTCTCCTCCCCCGACGACCGCATCCGCGCCGCGGCGCTCGAGGGGGCGCTCCGCGCGGCCGACTTCACGGGCGCGATCGGGGCGCAGATGATCGTCTGGCCGGGGATCGAGGGCTACAACTACCCGTTCCAGACCCCGTACGCGGAGGCGTGGGCGCGCTTCGTCGACGGGATCGGGGAGATCGCGGCGCGGCTCGCGGAGCACGGGCGGACGCTCTTCCTCGAGCACAAGAACTCGGAGCCGGCGATGAAGATCCTGATGCGGAACGTCGGCATGACGCTCCACGTCATCCACACGCTCCGCGCCCGCGGGATCGACAACGTCCAGGTGAACATGGACTGGCAGCACCTGCTGATGAACGGCGAGAACCTCGCCGAGTACGCGGCGCTGCTCGCCGCCGAGGGACTGCTCGGCCACCAGCACGCGAACTCCGGCTGGGGCACCTTCGACGACGACAACATGGTCGGCGCGACGGCGTTCATGGAGACGATCGAGCTCGCGGTCGAGCTGCACCGGGCCGGCTACGGCGACGGCGGCGAGCGGCTCGGCTTCGACCTCTACCCCTACACCGAGGACGCGGTCGCGGCGGTGCGGCGCTCCGTGCTCGCGTGGCGGTTCATCGAGGACGTCGCCCGCCGGCTCGACGGCGACGAGCTGCGCGCCGCCCAGCAGGCGAAGGACGCGGTGCGCGCGCACGAGCTCGTCTTCGCGGCGCTCGGGGCCTGAGTGGCGTTCGTCGGCCTCGACGTCGGCACGACCGGAGTCAAGGCGCTCGCCGTCTCGGCGTCCGGCGAGGTCGTCGCGCGCGCGGAGCGCGGGTATCCGCTCGCGACGCCTCGGCCCGGCTGGGCCGAGCAGGATCCGGACGACTGGGTCGCCGCGGCCGAAGCGGCGCTCGCCGGCCTCGAGGTCGAGCCGGAGGGGATCGGCCTCTCCGGGCAGATGCACGGGCTCGTCTGCCTGGACGCCGACCGGCGCGTGCTCCGGCCCGCGATCCTCTGGAACGACCAGCGCACCGGCGCCCAGTGCGCGGAGATCGAGGAGCGCGTCGGCTTCGAACGGCTCGTCGCGCTGACCGGCAACCGGGCCCTCCCCGGCTTCACGGCGCCGAAGCTGCTCTGGCTGCGCGAGCACGAGCCGGAGGTCTACGCGCGGATCCGGCACGTGCTGCTGCCGAAGGACTACGTCCGGCTGCGCCTCACCGGCGAGCTCGCGACCGACGTCGCCGACGCGTCCGGGACGCTGCTGCTCGACGTCCGCGGCCGGCGCTGGAGCGACGAGGTGCTCGCCGCGCTCGAGCTCGACCCCGGCTGGCTGCCGGCGCTGCACGAGTCGCCGGCCGCCTGCGGCGCGACCAGCGCCAGCGTCCCGGTCGCCGCGGGCGCGGGCGACCAGGCGGCGGGCGCGCTCGGCGTCGGCGTCGACCGGCCCGGCCCGCTCTCGGTCGTGCTCGGCACCTCCGGCGTCGTCTTCGCGGCGCTCCCCAGCTTCGCCCACGACGCCGAGGGACGCGCGCATGCGTTCTGCCACGCCGTCCCCGGCGACTGGCACGCGATGGGCGTGATGCTCTCGGCGGCCGGCTCGCTCGCGTGGCTGCAGGGCGTGCTCGCGGCGCCGTACGAGGAGCTGCTCGCCGAGGCGGAGCGCGTGCCCGCGGGCGCGGACGGCGTCCTCTTCGCGCCGTACCTCTCCGGCGAGCGCACGCCGCACGTCGACCCCGACGCGACCGCCGCCTTCGCCGGGCTGACGCTCCGCCACGGCCGCGGCGCGCTCGTCCGCGCGGTGCTCGAGGGCGTCGCCTACGGGCTGCGTGACTCGCTCGAGCTGCTCCGCGGCCTCGACGTCGCCGCCGAGTCGGGCCGCGTCTCGGGCGGCGGCGCGCGCAGCGCGCTCTGGACGCGGGTCGTCGCCTCCGCGCTCGGCCTGCCGCTCGAGCGGACCGCCGTCGAGGAGGGCGCGGCGTTCGGCGCCGCCCTGCTCGGCGGGGTCGCGGCGAGCGCGTTCGCGGACGTGCACGAGGCGGTCGCCGCGTGCGTGCGCGTGCGCGAGGTCGTCGAGCCGGACCCCGCCTGGAGCGAGACCTACGAGGCGGGGTACGAGCGCTTCCGCGCTCTCTACCCCGCCCTGTCGGTCAGCGCGTCGGGAAGCTGAGCCCGTCCATCCAGACCTGTCCGAACAGGCCCGGGTTCGGCGTGCTCACGACTCCGGCCGAGGTGATGGTCACGTACGAGATCGCCCCGCTGGCGCTGTGCGGCGCCGGGAGCGTGACCGTCGCGCTCGGCCGGTAGCCGGCCGCGAGCGTGAAGAGCTGGGACGCGGTGAGGTTGGAGGCGGTCGCGGCGCCCGTGAACTCGACCGCCCCGTCCGCGTTGACGCGGTACTTGATGCCCTGCGAGCTCCAGCCGGGAGCCCAGGGGTTCGGCGTCACCCAGCCGCCGTTGCGGCCCTCGAGCATCGTGTCGATCGCCGGCCCGCTCGACGGCCCGACGGGCGCGGCGTTCTCGTACATCCAGCCGCGCGCGACGAAGCGGTTGATCCCGGGCGCGCCCGTGACCGTCACGGAGCTCCCCGAGTTGTGCCACTCGATGTCGTTCGTAACGAGGAAGGCCCGCGGCGTGCCCGTGCTGGGACCCGTGCCGCCGACCTGGATGCCCGCGTAGTTCGAGTTCCCCCAGATCCAGCAGCCGCTGAAGTCGAGGCCGTAGCCGTCGGTCTGGTCGAGGTCGACGGTCGGGCCCGACATGTGGCTGCTGCCGACGAGCGAGAGCGCCGGGAAGCTCCAGTTCACGGCCTTGCGCAGCTTCATCTTCCCGATGCCGTTCACGGAGCCGCCGTCGCAGATCCCGCTGAAGAAGTGGATGTCCTCCGTGTGGGTCTGGTAGGTGCCGGTCCCGCCGCTGACCTGGGCGTCGCCGTGGACGCCGTAGTGCGCGTTGTCCGACTCCTCCCAGTGCCAGAAGGTGAGGCCGCCGGCGCCGCCGTCGACGTACAGCCCGTCCCCCGCGTTGATCCGCGCGCGGCAGTCGTGGTAGGCGCTGTTCTGCGCGCCGTAGACCGTGAAGCCGTTCCCGGCCGAGTTCTTCACCCAGACGCAGACGAAGGTCGCGCCGCTCGTGGCCTGCGCCACGCCGCTGACGAGCTTGCCGTGCTGGAGCGGAACGGTCGCCGTGTTGTTGCCGTCGCACTCGAAGTCCCGGAAGGTGCCGTTGCTCGTGACGAGGATCCCGGCGGAGGCGGCGTCGCAGAGGAAGACGGTGTTCCCCGATCCCGGATCCTGCGTGGCGATGTCTCCCTTGGCCTTCGCGCCGACGCCGACGAGGCTGACGGAGCCGGAGAACTCGATCTGCGAGGTGATCCGGTAGACGCCGGCGGGGGCGAAGACGACGCCCCCGACCGCCGCCGCGTCGCTCACGGCCGCCGGGATCGCGGACGTGTCGTCGGTCGTGCCGTCGCCGGCGGCGCCGTAGTCGGACATCGTGATGTCGAAGACCTCGCCGCCCTCGTCGCGGATCACGCCGTCGCAGGCGGTGATGTTCGCGGCGGCGGCGGGGCCGGCGACGAGCAGGCCGCCGGTGCCGGCCGCCGCGACGACCGTGCCCGAGCGGACGAGGAAGGACCTGCGGCTCAAATCGCGCATCGGGACTCCTCTCAGTCGATCGCGAAGCTGACGGCGTCGAGGTAGACGGTCAGCCCGTTGCTGGTGGCCTGGATCGCGACGGCGCCGCCGGAGGCGGCGACCGTGACGTACTTGATGCCGTTCGAGGTGCTGACCGCGAACCGGAGCGTGCCGCCGCTCGGGAGATAGCCGGCCGGGAGGCTGAAGATCGTGGTGCCCGCCCCGGTCGAGCACGTCGCGCTCCCCTTGAGCTCGACCACCCGGTCGGAGCGGATCCGGTAGCTCACCGTGCCGCTCCAGCCCGAGTTGAGCGCGGGCACGCCGTTGACGCCCGGCGTCTGCCACGCGCCGGTGCGTCCCTCGAGCAGGGTGTCGATCTGGTCGATGTTCGAGGCGCCGACCGGCCCGTACGTCGTGTCGTCCGCGATCCAGCCGATCGCCGAGTAGCGGAAGTAGCCGTTGTTCGCGGCGATGTAGACGGACGAGTCGCCGGCGAGGAAGCGGACGCGGTCCATCTTCGCGAACGTCCAGGTCGTGTTGTAGAACGGCCCCTCGCTGATCTGGATGCAGGCGTTCCCGGGCTTCTGGCTCTTCGGCGTCGCGGAGAGCGTGCTGCCGCTGAAGTCGTAGCCGTACGCGCCGAGCGCGCTGCCCTGGCCGAGGTCGACGGTCGGCCCGCTCAGGTTGTCGCCGACGATCTGCATGTCGAGGAACTTCCAGTCCTCCCCGCCGCGGCCGTAGATCTTCGACACGCCCTGCTGGGTCGTGCTGTCCGAGATCAGCTCGCCGCCGAAGAAGTGGTTGTTCGCGGTGAAGGCGGTGTACCCGCCGAGCGCCTGGTGGGCCATGTCGCCGTGGACGCCGTAGTTCTTGCTGCCGGACTCGTGGAAGCGCCAGAACTCGTGGCCGCCGGCGCCGCCGTCGATGTAGAGCCCGTCGTAGCCGTTGTTCGTGGTGCCGCAGTCCCAGTACGTGTTGTTCTGGCAGCCGAAGATGTTCCAGCCGTTGCCGGTCCCGTTCGAGCCGTTGTAGTGGGCGGCGGTCGACCAGACGTCGACGAACGTGCAGTAGGAGTTGCCGTCCGTGGCGGTGCCGCTGCTGAGCACGCCGTTCGCGAGCGGCGCCGTGGCGATGTTGTTGCCGTGGACGAGGAACCCCTGGAACGAGGCCCAGCCGTTCGCGAGCACTCCGGCGCCGGCGTTCGCGCACAGGAACACCGTCGCCGCCGCGGAGACGTCGGGGATGCACCGCCCGCCGCCGCCGACGAGCCCGACCTGGTCGCCGCCGCTCGGGTTGATCTGGATCATGCTGGTGATCGTGTAGATCCCGGGCGGCGCGAAGACGATGCCGGCCGTCCCGGCCTCCGTGACCGCCTTCGCGATCGCGGCCGTGTCGTCGGTGCCGAAGCTGAAGTCGGCGTTGGACACGGCGGTCGAGGCGGCGACGTCGAGCGTGACCGAGGTCGTGCTGTTGACGGTCTGGATCTTCGCGACGTGCACGCCGTTGGAGGCGCCGGCGCCCTGCACCGTCACGACCTTGCCCTCGTCGACCCCGACGGCGAAGGTCGCGGCCGACGTCGTCAGCGTGTTGAGCGACCCCGCCTGGATCGTCCCGCCGGTCGCGAGCTTCGTGTCCCCCTTCGCGCCCGGGATGTTGACGTCGTAGCTGGCCTTCACGTTGTAGACGTGACCGCCCATGTCGTGGACGTAGCCGACGAGGTCGTCGCCGGGAGCGGCCAGCGCCGGGACGGCGCGCACCGCGGAGGCGACGGCGCCGCCGGCGGCGACCGCCCCCGCCCGGACCAGCAGGCTCTTGCGTGTGAGCTCCTTCATCGTTCCCCCCTCAGTCCACCGGGAAGCGGATGCCGTCGAGATGCAGGTTCTGGGCGACGCCGGTGACCGTCCCGTCGGAGGCGACGGTCACGTCCGTCGGGGTGCCGCTCGCGAGCGCGACCGGGACGTGCACCGTCGCGGCCGGCCGGTAGCCCGCAGGCAGCTGCAGGATCGCGCCGGTCCCGCCGCTCGAGTACGTGGCCGTGCCCTTGAGCTCGACGTGGCCGAGAGCGTCGCGCCGGTACGAGACGCCGCTCGTGTCCCAGCCCGTCTTGTGGAGCGAGGTGGCGTCCTGCCACTTGCCGGCCCGCCCGACGAGCAGGACGTTCACGTCGAGCCCGGTCCCGGCCGCCGGGCCGCCGTTCGTCCCGTCGTCCGTCGCGTCGAGGATCCAGTCGAGCGCCTGGTAGGTGTAGTTCCCGGCCGCGTCGATGTAGACGGAGGTGTCGCCGGCGGTGAACCGGATCTTGTCCGTGATCAGGAACGGCAGCGCGTCGGCCCCGGTCGGCGGCGTCCCGCTCACGTCGATGCAGGCGATCCCGGGGTGGTTCCCGGTCACGGTCGCCGAGATCCGGCAGCTGCTGAAGTCGAGCAGCTCGCCGGCGCTCTGGTCGAGATCGACCGTGGGGCCGCTGAGGTTGTCGCCGACGATCGTGACGTCGCGGAACTTCCAGTCGTAGGCGCCGCGGAGATAGACCTTCGAGGTGGCGGCCGGATCGGTGCTCTTCGTGCGGAGCGACCCGCCGTAGAAGCGGACGCCCTCGGTCCGGTCGACGCGCGTCCCGGAGCCGCCGGTCACGGACACGCCCGCGTGGACGCCGTAGCGCCCGCTCCCCGACTCGAGGAAGCCCCAGAAGCAGAGACCGCCGGCGCCGCCGTCGACGTAGACGCCGTCGTCGGTGCTGCCGGTGGCGCCGCAGTCGTAGAACGAGTTCGCCTGCGCGCCGTAGATCGTCCAGCCGTTCCCCGCCGAGTCCGTGACCCAGACGTCGACGAAGGTCGAGTACGAGCCGACGTCGGTCGCGTCGCCGCCCGAGAGCGTGCCGACCTGCAGCGGCGTCGTCGCCGTGCCGTCCGCGTCCACGCAGAAGCCCTGGTACGTGCCGGGGCCGGCGACGAGGATCCCGGCGCTCGAGCTGCCGCAGAGGAAGACCGTGGCGGCGCCGGACGAGCCCGGGTTGCCGCCGGCGCCCGTCAACCCGCCCGGGCCCGAGAGCGTGAGCTGCCCCGTGATCAGGTAGGTGCCCGGCGGGACGAAGACCGTGCCCTGCACCGCCTCCGCGGCGGCGATCGCCGCGGCGATCGCGTTCGTGTCGTCGGTCGTCCCGTCCCCGGCCGCGCCGAAGTCGAGCGAGTTCCTGACGTCGAAGACCTGCCCGCCCCTGTCGTGAACAGTCCCGCTGATCACCGTCATGCGCGCACACCCCCCGGTCGCTAGTGATGCGCGAAAATACCAGACTTCGTATAGGAGATCAAAATACAATCCGCACATCTGTTGACTGAGCTGCCAAACATCCTCTGGCTCGTCAGCCATGACACGAGTCCCGACCTCGGCTGCTACGCCGGGTCGTGGCCGGGCGCGGAGTACGCGTGCACGCCGCGACTCGACCGCCTCGCGGCGGAAGGCGCCCGCTACGAGAACGCCTTCGCGGTCGCCCCGGTCTGCGCGCCCTCCCGCTCGGCCGCGATCACCGGCATGTATCCGCCGGCGATCGGGACGATGCACATGCGCTCGCGCGCCGTCCCGCCGCCCGAGGTGCGCTGCTTCCCCGAGTACCTCCGCGCGGCGGGCTGGTGGTGCACGAACGACGGCGGCGCCGACTTCCAGTTCGCGACGCCGGTCACCGTCTGGGACGAGAACGGTCCCGGCGCCCACTGGCGGAACCGTCCCGGCGGCGCGCCGTTCTTCGGCGTCGTCAACTCGTCGGCGGCGCACGAGTCGCAGATCTACGCCGACGAGGAGCAGTTCGCGCGCACCACCGCCGCCCTGACGCCGGAGCAGCGCCACGACCCGGCGCTCGCGCCGCTGCCGCCGTACTACCCCGACACGCCGCCGCTGCGCGAGGCGTGGGCGCGGTACGGCGACTGCGTCACCGCGGTCGACCACTGGGCCGGGCGGATCCTCGACGAGCTCGAGGCGGACGGGCTCGCCGACTCCACGCTCGTCGTCTTCTGGAGCGACCACGGCCGCGGGATGCCGCGCGCGAAGCGCTCGCCCTACGAGGCGGGACTGCACGTGCCGCTGCTCGTCCGCTGGCCGGGCCGGGTCGCGGCGGGAACCGTGCGCCGCGAGCTCGTCAGCCTGCTCGACCTCGCCCCGACCATGCTCGCCGCGGCCGGGCTCGACGTGCCCGCGCACCTGCACGGCCGCTCGCTCTTCGACGGTGCGCCGCGCTCGGTCGTCCACGGCCACGCCGACCGCATGACGCAGGCGGCGGACACGATCCGCACCGTCCGCGACGCGCGCTTCCGCTACCTCCGCAACTACCGCCCCGACCGGCCGTACCTCCAGCACCAGGACTACTGCGAGGGGTTCTCGACCTGGCGCGAGCTTCGGCGGCTGCAGTACAAGGAGACCGTCCTGCGCGAGCTCGGCGCCGTGCCGGACGCGCTCACGCCCGCGCAGCGGCTCTTCCTCGCGCCCGGCAAGCCGGCCGAGGAGCTCTACGACCTGGAGCGCGACCCGCACGAGGTCGAGAACCTCGCCGCCGACCCCGCGTACGCCGGCGAGCTGGAGCGGCTGCGCGGCGAGCTCGACGCCTGGCAGGCCGAGCACGGCGACCTCGGCCTGCTCGACGAGGCCGAGCTCGCCGAGCGCTGGCGCCCGGGCGGCGTCGAGCCGGTCGCCGAGCCGCCGCGCGTCGAGCTCGCCGGCGGGACGGCGACCGCGAGCTGCGCGACCCCGGGCGCCTCGATCGCGTGGACGTCCGACCCGCCGCGACCGGGCCTGCCGCAGGCGCCCTCGCCCGAGGAGGCCGCGGCCGCGCTCGTCGGCGAGGTCGAGGCGGACGAGGCGCTGCTCCACGCCGCGATCGCGCTCTGGTGCGGCGTCCCGCCCGACGACGGGCGCCGCTGGCGGCTCTACACCGGCCCGGTCGAGCTCGCGCCGGGGTCGACGATCTGGTTCCGCGCCTGCCGGCTCGGCCACCGCGACAGCGAGGACGTGCGCGTCGAGCTCTAGGGCCCGTCGAGCGCGTTGAAGCCGGGCTCGATCTCCCAGCGGAAGCGGTCGGGCGGCTCGACCGTGCGGCACCAGGCGTCGACGATCGCCATCTCGTCGAGCGCGAGCCGCGTCTCCGCCTCGAGCTCCAGCGGATCCCAGCCGTCGCGCGCGACCGCGCGCAGCTCCGCCTCGACCGTCGCGAACGCGGGGTCGCCTGCGAGGTCGCGCAGCTCGTCCGGGTCGTCGGCGAGGTCGAAGAGCTGCGGCGGCTGCCGGCCGTAGTCGAGGTACTTGAAGCGCCCCTTGCGGACCATGCGCTGGTAGCAGCCCTCCGGCGGTCGGATGTCCGGGTAGTGGCCGGCGTCGATGCAGTACTCGGAGATCGCGAGGTCGTCCCACGGCGCGGCGGCGTCCGCGAGGAGCGGCAGCAGGCTCCGGCCGGGCGAGCGCGGGAGCGCGGGCGCGCCGACCGCGTCGAGGAGCGTCGCCGTCACGTCGAGCAGGCTCGCGACGCGCGCGCACTCGCCGCCGGCCGGCACGACGCCCGGCCAGCGGACGATGCCCGGCACCCGGCACGAGTCCTCGAAGAAGGTCTGCTTCCACCAGAGCCCGCGCTCGCCGGCGTGCTCGCCGTGGTCGGACGTGTAGACGACGAGCGTGTTCTCGCGCAGCCCCAGCCGGTCGAGCGCGTCGAGAACGCCGCCGAGGATCCGGTCCATCCGATCGACCATCCCCCAGTACGCGGTGCGGGCGCGGAGGACGACCTCCTCGGGGACCGGCTCCTCGATCCCCGTCGCGCCGCGCCACCAGGCGAGGAACGGGTGCCGCCGGTCGCTCTCGGGCGGGGCCGGCACGCGCGGCGGCCCGACCCGGCCCGCGTAGCGCTCGTAGTCCTCCCGCGCCGCGACGAACGGCTGGTGCGGGAGCATCAGGCCGAGGTTCAGGAAGAACGGCTCGCCGGACGCCGCCTGCGCCTCGAGGTGCGCGATCGCCGCCTCGGCGGCCAGCTCGTCGCGCAGCTGGTAGGCGGTGCGCCCGTAGCCGCTCTTCTCGAGGCTGATCCGCCCCGGCCCGGCGGTCCCCGCGAGCTCGCCGAGCGGCGCGGGCCGGCCGCCGGGGTAGTTCGCGCCGTGGTCGCCGACGGCGCGGTCGGCGAAGCCGAGCAGCTGGTCGGGCCCGAGGACGTGGAGCTTCCCGGCGAGGTAGGGCCGGTAGCCGGCCGCGCCGGCCGCGTGCGCGAGGGTCGGCCGGCCGCCGCTCAGGATCTGGTTGTTCGTCAGCACGCCCGACCGGCTCGGCAGCAGCCCGGTCATGAACGACATCCGCGCCGGCATGCAGAGCGGCGACGGCGTGTAGAGGTTCGTCAGCGTCGTCCCCTCGCTCGCCAGCCGGTCGAGGTTCGGCGTCGAGACGACGTCGTCGCCCGCGCAGCCCATGACGCGCGCGTTGTGCTGGTCGGACATGACCAGCAGCACGTTCGGCCGCCCGCCGCTCACGGCCGCAGCGCCGGCGCGAGGAAGCCGTCGCGGAAGGCGGCGGCGGCGAAGCGCTCGCCGATGCGCAGGTAGCCCTCCGGGGTCGGGTGGACGCCGTCCCGCAGGTCGCCCGCGTCCGCCTCGCCGAAGAGCCGCAGCCCGTCGAGGTAGTCGATCCGCTCCCCGTCCGCTGCCCGCGCGGCGGCGATCTCGGCGAGCAGCTCGCGCATGCGCGCGAGCGAGAGGCTCCCCTCCGGCAGCGCGGCGGGCGACTCCTCGAGGTGCCGGCAGTAGACCGGCGAGACGAGCAGGATCGGCGTGTCGGGATGGCCGTCGCGCACGGTGTCGAGGAAGCCGTGCAGCGCCGGGCCGAAGGTGCGGTGCTTGAGCGTCTCGCCGCCCGCGATGTTGATCCCGACCTTGAGGCTGATGCACTCGGCCGGCTCGTCGCGGATCGAGCGGGCGACGAACTGGTCGAGGTGGCAGTTCCCCGCGACGCCGAGGTTGAGCAGGTCGAGGCCGGCGAGCCGCGCGGCGAGGGCGGGCCACGTCTCGGTCGGCCGCCGCGCCTCGACGCAGTGGCTGATCGAGCTGCCGTAGTGGATCCAGCGGGGCCGCCGCTCGTCGACGGGCGCGACGGGGGCGTCGGCACGGAGCGCTCGCAGCTCGACGACCGCGTTCTGCGGCAGCCAGAGCTCGACCGCCTTCGCGCCCGCGGGGAGATCCCCGAAGCGCAGCGTCACGGTCGGGCGCGGCGGCCCGGCGAACAGGTCGTCGCCGGGAGCGTCCGGGCCGGCGGCGCCCTCGACCGGACGGCTCTCGCGGTCGAGCCCGTCCACGAGCAGGTCGAAGACGGGCGTCGGCGATCCCCCGGGCTCCTCGAACACGAGCGGCGAGACGGCGACGTCGAGCTCGAGGACGGTCGCGTCCGTCGTGAAGGCGAGCCGGACGCCCGACGGCATCCGGAAGACCGAGCGCGTGAACGGGTCGGGCATCTGCGCGAACGCGCGCTCGGCGGCGCGCACCGGGACGAGCCCGGCCGGCGTGCGCGCGAGGCTCAGGGCGCCGCGCACGAGTCCGCCGAGCCGCTCGAGCGGCAGCTCCGCGAGCCGTCCGGTCGCCGCGCCGCTAGCCATCGAGGCAGTCGCGGACGGCGGCTGCGAGCCGCGCCGCCCGCACGTCGGTCCCGTTCGTGTTCATCCGGTTCATGACGTAGCCGAAGCCGACGCGTGCGTCCGGCTCGCCGCAGCCGAGCGAGCCGCCGGCGCCGCCGTGTCCGAACGAGCGCGGGCCGAGGAGCGGCGAGAAGCGGGTCGGACGCATGACGCCGCTCCCGAACCGGGTCTCGAACCAGTGCGCGAGCTCGGCGAAGCCCGGCGGCGGGTTGTAGAGGCTCGTCTCGTCGCTCTGCACGACGCACATCTTCTCGACCGTCGCGGGCTCGAGGAGCCGGACGCCGTCCACCTCGCCGACCGTGGCGGCGTACATGCGCGCGAGCGAGCGGGCGTCCGTGACGATGCTCGAGCCGGGCAGCTCGGCGGCGCGGAGCGGCCGCGAGTTGTAGGCGCCGTTCTCGGTCACGAGCCCGTCCGGGAGCGAGCCGCCGAGGTCGACCGAGCGCGCGACGAGCGGCTCGGCGGCCAGCTCGCCCGCCATCGCGAGCACGGCCGGAATCGCCTCGGGCGCGACGCCGACCTCCTCGAGCCGCGCGCGCTGCGCGGCCTGCAGGTCGGCGGGCGGCGTCTCGATCACGAGGTGCGCGGCGCGCGGCTCCACCTCCTCCGGGGCGCCGATCCAGGCGGCGAGGCCGAGCGGCCCCGCGACCTCGTCCGCGAAGAAGCGGCCGAGCGTCTTCCCGGTCACGCGCCGGACGACCTCGCCGACGAGGAAGCCGTACGTCTGGGCGTGGTAGAGGTGCCGCTCGCCGGGCGGCCAGAACGGCGTCTGCGCCTCGAGCGCGCGCACCGCCGGCTCCCAGGCGCAGACCTCCTCGATCGTCAGCGTCGCGTCGATCGCGGGCAGCCCGGCGCGATGCGAGAGGAGCCAGCGCACGCGCGTGTCCTCCTTGCCGGCCGTCGCGA
Organism: Gaiellaceae bacterium; assembly: GCA_035688025.1. GTDB lineage: Bacteria > Actinomycetota > Thermoleophilia > Gaiellales > Gaiellaceae > Palsa-739. The sequence goes on from DASSNM010000039.1 coordinate 18,358, forward strand.
ACTCCGGCCAGTAGTCCGCGACCCGGGCGTCGAGGTCGAGCTCGCCGCGCTCGACGAGCATGTGCGCGCAGATCGCGGTCGCGCCCTTCGTCGTCGAGAAGGCGGTGACGACCGTGTCCTCGAGCCACGGCCGGCCGGTGCGCCCGTCGGCGCTCCCGCCCCAGACGTCGACGACCGGCCGCCCCTCGACGTAGACGCAGCATGCGGCGCCGAGCTCCCGCTCCTCCTCGAAGTTCGCCGCGAACGCGTCGGCGACCGCCTGCCAGCCGGGGGCCGCGTGGCCCTCGACGCCGCTCACCGATAGACCACCTGCTCGGTGCGGCGCGTCGCCGCCGAGCGGAGGACGGCGTCGCAGACCTCGGCGGCGCGGTAGCCGTCCTCGAAGGTCGCACCGTGCGGGGCGACGGCGCCCGAGCCCTCGATCGCCGCGAGCAGGTGGTGGAGCTCGTGGACGAAGGTGTGCTCCCAGCCGATCATGTGCCCGTGCGGCCACCACCAGCCCCAGAACGGGTCGTCGGCCTCCGAGACGAGCCTGGTCTGGAAGCCCTCCGTGCCGCGGCTGATCTGCAGCTCGTTGAGGCGCTCGAGGTCGAAGGCTAGCGAGCCCTTCGAGCCGTTGATCTCCCACGAGAACGCGTTCTTGCGGCCGGGCGCGAAGCGCGTCGCCTCGAGCGTCCCGATCGCGCCGCCGGCGAAGGCGACGACCGCCTCGAACGCGTCGTCCACCTCCCGGCCGGGCTGGAAGGTGGCGGTGACGGCGCCGACCGTCTCGATCTCGCCGACGAGGTACCGCGCGAGGTCGACGACGTGCGCGCCGAGGTCGCCGAGCGCCCCCGAGCCGGCAGCGTCCTTCTCGAACCGCCAGCCGGGCGCGTCGGTGGCGCCCCACTCCTGCAGGTAGCGGCCGCGGAAGTGTCGGATCTCGCCGAGCTCGCCCGCGTCGATCAGCTGCTTCGCGAGCCGCACCGCCGGGACGAAGCGGTAGTTGAACGCGCACATGTGGACGACGCCGGTCGCGGCGACGCGCTGCCACATCTCGTACGCCTCGTCGGCGTTCCGGCCCAGCGGCTTCTCGCAGATCACGTGCTTGCCGGCCTCGGCCGCCGCGATCGTCGGCTCGGCGTGCAGGTTGTTCGGCCCGCCGTTGTCGAAGAGCTCGACCTCCGGGTCGGCGACGAGCTCGCGCCAGTCCGTCACCCAGCGGTCGAAGCCGTAGCGGCGCGCGGCGCCGGCGACCGCGGCCTCGTCGCGGCCGGCGATCGAGACGAGCCGAGGCTCGCGCGGCGGCGGCCACGCCATGTGCGCGAGCGTCGTGTACGCGTGCGCGTGGGCCTTGCCCATGAAGGCGTAGCCGAGCATGCCGACCCCGATCGGCCGGCCGGGGCCGTCGCCGTACGCCTGGCCCATCGTCTGGAAGGCGGCCTCACTCACCGGCGGCCTGCATCGCCGCGTCGAAGGCGACCCCCGACGGCGCGAAGTCGGTGCGGCGGACGAACGCGAGCGCGTCCCGTGCACCCCACTCGCGATCCATCCCGGAGTCCTCCCACTCGATCGACAGCGGCCCGTCGTAGCCGATGCGGTTGAGCATACGGACGAACTCCTCGAAGTCGACGTCGCCGCGGCCGGGCGAGACGAAGTCCCAGCCGCGCGCCTCCTCGCCGAAGTTCAGGTGCGAGCCGAGGATCGAGCGCCGCCCGTCGAGGCGCCGCTTCGCGTCCTTGACGTGCACGTGGTAGATCCGGTCGGCGAACTCGAGCCCGAAGGCGGCGGCGTCGAGGAACTGCGGCACGAAGTGCGACGGGTCGAGGTTGATCCCGAACGCGGGGCGGGTCGAGAACGCCGCGAGCGTGCGGCGCGTCGTCACGAAGTCGTACGCGATCTCGGTCGGGTGCACCTCGAGCCCGAAGCGGACGCCCTCCCGGTCGAAGACGTCGAGGATCGGGTCCCACGCCTCCGCCACCCGCTCGTACGCGCGGTCGATCTCCGCGAAGTCGTTCGGCGGGAACGAGTAGAGCAGATGCCAGACCGGCGAGCCGGTGAAGCCGTTGATCACGGTCACGCCGAGCGCGGCCGCCGCGCGGGCGGCGTCCTTCATCCAGTCCGCGGCGCGCGACCGGACGCCGGCCGGGTCGCCGTCGCCCCAGACGTCCGGCGGCAGCACGCCGCGGTGGCGGTCGTCGATCGGGTCGCAGATCGCCTGGCCGACGAGGTGCGCCCCGAGCGCCCAGCAGCGGAGCCCGTGCCGCTCGAGCAGCTCGCGCTTCCGGGCGCAGTAGCCGTCGTCGGCGAGCGCCTCCCGCGGGTCGAAGTGGTCGCCCCAGCACGCGAGCTCGAGCCCGTCGAAACCCCAGCCGCCGGCGCGCTCGGCCAGGGTCTCGAGCGGAAGGTCGGCCCACTGCCCCGTGAACAGCGTGACCGGGCGGGCCATCAGGCCGGAACTGCCGCGAGCGACTCCAGGTAGCGGCGCGACTCGAGGACGGCGTCGTCGCCGGCGATCTCGAGCGTCGTGTCGCCGTCGAAGCCCGCCGCGACGAGCGCCTCGTAGGTCCCGGCAATGTCGACGAGGCCGGCGCCGAGCGGGATCAGGCTCATCCCGAAGCCGAAGCGCTTGCCGCGCTCGGGCTCCAGCTCCTGCTCCACGTCCTTCCAGTGGACGTGCTCGATCTGGCGGCCGAGGCGCCTGACCATGTCGACGGGGTCGTCGCCGGCGAGCCAGAGGTTGCCGGTGTCGAGGTTGACGCCGAGCGCGGGCGAGTCGCAGAGTTCGAGCAGCTTCTCGATGTTGTCGATCGAGCCGGTGATCGGCCCGTGCGGCTCGACCAGGATCTTGACGCCGTGGTCGGCGGCGACCCGGAGCGGCTCGTAGAGCTTCTCCGCGATCGAGAACAGCGCCTGGTCGGTGGTCAGGTTGTGGCCCCAGGCGGTGGTCGGGTCGCCCTCGGTCGTGATCACGTGCGGGATGCCGATCGCGGCCGCGGCGCGCACGGCCTTGACGATCTGCGAGGTGCCGTAGCGCCACGGCGCGGACGGGTCGAGCAGGTTCGCGTGGGCGCAGTACGACGTGATCGTCAGCCCGTGCTCGGCGAACATCCGCGCGAGGTCGTGCGGGTTCGCGTCGAGGCTGGCGACCGCCGTGAACCCGAAGTGCACGCCGAGCACGGCCCCGTCGCCGTTGTCGGTCACGTCGGCGCGGTCGAACCCGAGGTCCGAGATGCGCTGGAGCTGGTGCTCGAGGGTCGAGAACGGGTCGATCAGCGCGAAGCATCCGATCTTCACGGCAGCCTCCTCTGCGGCGAAGCGGTCAGGGTCTCAGGCATCGTATATGGTGCCCGCGCGAAAAGCACGCCCTGCGGTGCTACGGCAGCGTGCCGACGTGCTCGCCGGAGCCGGGCAGGACGAGCGTCCGGCCGTCCGTGAACCGGACCGTCGCCGGCCCGTCGGTCGTCAGGTCGTACTGGATCGGCGCCCCGGCCAGGCAGGTCGCCGCCGCGTCGACCGTGAGCGCCGCGACGTTGCCGAGCGTGCCGCTCAGCCGCGGCGCCTGCACGAGCGGCGTCGCGCCGGTGACCGCGGCGCCGATCGAGGTCCACGGCACCGGATCGGTCCCCTCGCCGGTCGTCGGGCTCGTGACCGGCAGGGCTCCCCCGCATCCCTGCGTCGTGAGGTCGACCGAGCCCGCGCCGGCCGCGGCCGTCGCGATCGCGGAGAGCCAGTACGCGTGGTCGTGGACGAGCCCGAACGCGGGGTCGTCGGTCGCCGGGTCGTAGCGGTACGTCACCTCCGGCGGATCGGCGGGCCGCGCGAGCGAGGCGCTCCAGAGGGCTTCCTTGCGGTAGTCGTCGAGGACCGCGTACGTGTCGTGCTCGGCCGCGGGGTGCATCCACCAGATGTACGGGCCGCCGGTGGCCGCGAACGCCTGCTGCATCGCGACCGCCGTCTCCACGTGCACGAGCTCGTCGGCGCCGGAGTAGAGCATCCCGGTCGGCACCCAGCGGAGATTGGAGACGAAGTCGACGGGATCCATGTCCGCGCCGTAGAGCGGACAGCTCCCGGCGAGCGGCGTCTCGTTCAGGCAGTCGGTGTAGCCGACCCAGGTGATCGCGCCGGCGAAGCGGTCGGGGTTCAGCTCGGCGGTGCGGAACGCGCCGTAGCCGCCCTCCGACTCGCCCGAGACGAGCACCTGCGAGGGGTCGACGTCGTAGGACTGCTCGGCGTCGGCGACCGCGTCGAGCACGTCGCGCTCGCCGGGGCCCGTGTACCAGCCGTTCGGCCCGCGTCCGAGCGGCGCGATCAGGATCCGGTTGCGCGCCTCGCCGAACTGGGTCTCGATGCTCTTGGACGCCATCCGGGCGTCGATGCCGACGCAGAGCCCGGGCAGGATCGCCTGCAGCCCGTGCGGGCCGGGCTTGTCGGGGATGTAGATGCCGTAGGGCTGGTAGGGCCCGACGTAGTTGAAGGTCGCGCCGAGCGGCCTCGGGTCGTCGCTGATCCCCTCGTAGGTCATCCCCTCGCCGCGGCCGAGCGTGTAGGCGGACTCGTACACGCGCTCGTGCACGCCCGGGCCGACCGGCTCGACCTGCGTCGTCCCGTCCTGGAGGTCCTTGACGTCGACCGTCTGCCCGAAGCGGCTGACGTCGCCCGTCGCGAGCGCGGCCGCCTGCTCGTTCTCGAACCAGCCGCCCTGCTCGTCGAGGCCGCGGAACGCGACGTTCATGACCGTCCCGTCGGCCTGGGCCGTCGCCGCCTGCACCCGCCACGTCGTGCCGGCGGGACGGGGGATCGAGGCCGTGATCGTGTTCGCCGCCGGGTCGACCGTCACGCCCGGCATGCCGGCGCGGAAGCTCGCGAAGGTGTCCCAGCCGCTGCTCGAGACGTCGAGGCCGGGCCACGCGCCGCCGCCGGTGGCGGGGTCGTTGTCGGTGTCGATCGCGAGCGCGGCGACCGTCGAGGCCTGGTCGAAGAGCGCGTTCAGCGTGAACGTGACGACGAGCCGCGTGCCGGTGACCGTCAGCCGGAGCTCCCGCAGGTCGGCCGTGTCCTCCTCGCCGGCGGGATAGCGCTGGTCGCCGGTCGGCGTCACGCCGCCGCCCTTCGTCGGGCAGGTTGTCGACGCGCCGACGAGGCCGGTGTCCGCGCCGTAGTCGTCGTAGACGTAGTCGCGGTAGACGAGGACGCCGTGGCAGATGTCGGTGCTGCCGCCGATCCAGGAGCCGCTGCCGCAGGCGGCCGCGTGCGCGCCGGCCGGGTGCGCCGCCGGCGCGGCCGCGTCGACCGCCGCCGAGACGACGAGCAGCGCCGCCGCCAGGCGGATCGCCACGGACCTCCCTCGAGCCGACCGACTCATGTCCCCGCATCCTACCCTCAGGTATCAGATAGGAAACCTGTTTTTCGAACGACGATTCCGCCGGGGTGGCGCTCGAAGACCTTCGGGTCGTAGAGCGGCACGACGTGCTTCGCCGTCTTCAGCACCCGCTCGTTCGCGCGCAGCGCCTCGACCATGCTCTCGTTGATCCCGAGCAGGCGGCCGTCCTCGACGTTCTCGTAGGAGAAGAACGAGTCCGAGATCGCCACCACCCCGTCGGCCGTGTCCACCTCGACCACCATCGACGCCCGGTGATGCACCCCCGACCACCAGGTGCGAAGCCCCGGCACCACCTCGTCCTCGTCCTCCAGCAGCCGCACCCGCTCCCACGCGTCGGTCACCAGATAGACCAGCTCCTCGCGCGCGATCGACGTCCAGCGATTGTCGTGCGGATGCGCGTGCGTCGTGTGGTAGTGCACCCAGCCCCGCT
>DASSNM010000016.1:0-18045 GCA_035688025.1 Gaiellaceae bacterium
GCTCGCTCGCGCTCTCGCTCTGCCACCTCGCGGCCGGCCGGGTCGACGCGGTGTGCTCGCTCAAGGGCGCGCGCTCGGTGGACATCGCCGCGGCGCAGCTGCTCTGCCGCGAGGTCGGTCTCGCGATCGAGCTCTTCGACGTCGAGACGGCGTTCGGCGCGGCGCCGCTCGACCTCGAGGGCCGCTCGCGGGTCGCGGCCGCCGGGACGCAGGAGCTCGCCGGGCGGGTCGCGTCCGCGCTCCGCACCTAGGCGAACGAGTCGCTTCGTACTACGGTCTTCCGGTGCCGCCGCAGCCGGTGACGCCCTTCCACGACGCCGAGCCGATCGACGTCCTCTTCCCGCCGCCGGAGCGGCAGAGCCGGCTGCTCGTGCTCTTCCGGCCGTTGCTGACGCTGCCGCACGTCGTCGTGCTCCTGCCGATCCTCGTCGGCAGCCTGGTGCTCTCGGTCGTCGGCTGGTTCATCGCGCTGTTCGCGGGACGGCTGCCGCGCTCGTTCGCCTCCTACCAGGCGCACACGCTCGAGTACGTCGCCCGCGTCTACGCGTTCGGGATGCTGCTCGCGCCGCAGTTCCCGCCGTTCCGCTGGCAGGCCGGCGGCTACCCGGTGCAGACGCGCGCCGACCAGTCGACGCTGCGGCGCTGGGGCGTCTTCTTCCGGCGGCTCGTCTCGATCCCCGCGCTCGTGGTCACGGCGCTCGCCTTCGGCGGCGCGACCGTCACCGGGCCGCTGATCTGGCTGATCGTGCTGATCCGGGGCCGGATGCCGGCCGCGCTCCACTACGCGCTCGCCGCCGTGCTCCGTTACCAGCTCCGCTTCAACGGCTGGTTCTGGATGGTGACCGCCGTGTACCCGCACGAGCTGTTCGGCGACAGGCTCGCCGAGAGCTGGCCCGAGCCCGAGCAGCGCGGCTGGAACCTGCCCCTGACGCGCGGCGCGAGACGCTGGATCGGCGCGTTCCTCGCCCTCGGCGTCGTCTACCTCGCGGCGATCGCGTTCGTCGACTACCGGGTGGCGACGAGCTCGTCGGGCTCGTCGCAGCGGGCGCCGGTCGTCGCCGCGTATCAGCGTCTGGCGCGCTCGCTCTCGGCCTTCGAGCGGAAGACGGCAGCGTGTGCGGCCCGCTCGACCGGCCGGCTCCGGTGCGTCCAGGAGGCCGAGCCGCCCGCGGCCGCGGCGCTCGAGCGGTTCAGCGCCGACCTGTCCGCGCTCGACTTCCCGCCCGGCGCGGAGGCGGACGCGACCTCCGTGGAGACGTCCGCGACGCGCATGGCCGCGCTGCTGCGCCAGGCGGCGCAGGCGAAGGACCAGGCCGCATACCTGCAGGTCGTCGGCCCGCTGGCCGCGGTCGGGCAGAGGCTCGACGCGTCCGTCAACGCGCTGCTCGGCGACCTCTGAGGCATCCGCCGCCGGCGCGGCGGGAACGGGTACGCGATGCCCGAGATCCGGATCGGCCTCTCCGGGTGGAACTACGCCCACTGGCGGAACGGCGTCTTCTACCCGCCGCGCTGTCCCGCGTCGCGCTGGCTCGAGTTCTACGCCGAGCGGTTCGACACGGTCGAGGTGAACGCGACCTTCTACCGGCTGCCGCGGGTGGACGCGGTCGCCCGCTGGGTCGAGCAGACGCCGCCCGGCTTCCTGTTCGCGGTGAAGGCGTCGCGCTACCTGACGCACGTCAAGCGGCTGCGCGACCTCGGGCCCGGGCTGGAGACGTTCCTCGAGCGGATCGAGCCGCTGCTCGCGTCGCCGAAGCTCGGGCCGCTGCTCTGGCAGCTGCCGCCGACCTTCCGCGCCGACCACGCTCGGCTCGCGGACGCGCTCGCGCGGCTGCCGCGAGGGTTGCGCCACTGCTTCGAGTTCCGCGAGCCGTCCTGGTTCGTGCCGGAGACGACCGCGCTGCTCCGCGAGTACGGGGTCGCGCTCGTGATCGGCGACCGGCCGCAGGTGAACTGGTTCCAGACGCACGAGTTCACCGCCGGCTGGACGTTCGTCCGCTTCCACGGCGGCACGCGCGGCAGGCGCGGCAACTACAGCGAGGGGGAGCTGCGCGAGTGGGCGGAGCGGCTGCAGGCGTGGCGTCGCGAGCGCGACGTGTTCGCGTATTTCAACAACGACTGGGAGGGCTTCGCGCCGCGGAACGCCCTGCGGCTGAAGCAGCTGCTCCGGTGAGGCCCGTCCCGACAGGACATGTCCCCGGACCTGGTCCCGAGCCGTGTCCCGTCGCGCCATGTCCCTTCCGGCGGCCGGCCCCGTGAGCAGGGGAAATGTCCCCGCCGGACATGTCCCCGGACCTGGTCCCGGGACATGGCCGTTTCGGCCCGTTGCTCATCCCTCGGGCGAGTGACGGCCGTTCCGGCGGCCGCGCCGATGGCAGCCCGGTATGGGCTGGCAGGATCGCGACTGGGCGCGCCTCGACGACGAGGAGCGCCGCCGACTCTACGGCGCCGGCCCGCAGCGGGCGCCGCTGCTCGAGCGGAACGTCGACGTCGGCCGCCTGCTGCTCGTGCTGGCCGCCGTCGCCGCTGCCGGCTTCCTCGCGTGGCATCCCTTCCGCGCCCACGAGGCGCGCGTCACGGTTCGCGCCGGCTCGCCGTTCCCCGCTGTCGTCCTCGACACGGTCGCGGCGACCGGCGGGACGAAGCCCTGGCCGGGCGGGATCGTCCGCTTCGCGAACGAGGCGGCCGACCAGGAGTGGGCGGTGCAGCAGGCCGCCGCCGCCTGGAATCGCAGCGGCGCGCGCGTCCAGCTCGTCGAGTCGCCGGCCGCCACTGCGGACGTCGTGATCCGCGACCTCCCGCCGTCCGACGGCTGCACTCGCGCGGAGGCGACCGTGGGCGACGTGCCGAGCGCGTACGTGAAGATCTTCGCGCTCGACGACACGCAGCCGTCGTGCAGCCGCTACACGGCGGCGATCGCGCTGACGCACGAGTTCGGGCACGTCCTCGGCCTCGGGCACACCACCGGGGAGTGCTCGGCGATGAACCCGATCGGGAGCATCCGCGGCCCGCAGGAGTGCCCGCAGCTCGCGCCCTGGGAGTGGTACTGCCGGCTGCTCGAGCCGGGAGACGTCCAGCGGGCGGTCGCGCTCTACGGCGGCGTCGTGCGCGAGCTCGGCGACGCCGGCTGCCCGCTCTACGGGGTCGTGCCGGCGCCGATGTCGCTCCAGGCCGGGCCGGCCGCCGACGGCTCGGTGGTCGCCTCGTTCTCGCGGCCGCCGGATCCGCCGCTCCCCGCCTTCCTCGCGCCGCAGGCCGGCCAGGACACGTACTCGGCGTCGCTCACCCCGGCCGCGTGCCTCGACCGCCCGTCCGGAACCCGCTACCGCTGGGACGGCGCCGCGGAGCGGATCGACCTCGGCCGCCCGGCCCCGGGGCGCTACTGCCTCGAGGTCTGGGCGTACGACGGACTCGGCCGCCCGAGCTTCATGGCGGCGTCCCGGATCGTCGACGTCCCCGGCTGACCGCACGCTAGGGTCCCCGCGCCGCCAAGCATCCGGGCGACCTCGATGCCAGACGTGCACCTGACCTCAGCCGACCGCATCCTCTTCCCCGAGGACGGGATCACGAAGGGCGACGTCTTCGCCTACTACGAGCAGGTCGCGGCGACGCTCGTGCCGCACCTGCGCGACCGCCCGTTCACGCTCAAGCGCTACCCGCACGGGATCCACGGCGAGGTCTACTTCCAGAAGCAGGTGCCGCGGGGAGCGCCGGACTGGCTGCGAACGCGGCAGTTCACGACACACCCGCGCGGCGGCGGCGCGCGCCAGGTCGACTTCGCGCTGGTCGACTCGCCCGAGGCGCTGCTCTGGATGGTGCAGATGAACTGCGTCGACATGAACGCCTGGTACTCGCGAGTCGACCGCCCGGACCGGCCGGACTACGTCGTCTTCGACCTCGACCCGCCGGACGAGGAGGGCGGGTTCGAGCAGGCGATCGAGGTCGCGCGGCTCGTCGGCGAGCTGCTCGACGAGGTCGGCCTGCCCGGGTACCCCAAGACGAGCGGCGCCGACGGCATCCACGTGCTCGCGCCGATCAGGCGCACCGCCGGCTTCGACGAGACGTACGCGTTCGCCGAGACGCTCTCCCGCCTGCTCGAGCGCCGCCACCCGGGGCTCGTCACGACCGAGTGGCTGAAGCGCAAGCGCGAGGGCGTCCTCCTCGACCATCGCCAGAACGGCTGGGGCAAGACGATCGCCTCCGTCTACTCGGTGCGGCCGAAGCCCGGCGCGCCCGTCTCGACGCCGCTCCGCTGGGAGGAGCTGAAGCCGGGACTGCGACCGCGCGACTTCCCGATGCGCGTCGCGCTCGAGCGGATCGAGCGGCACGGCGACCTGTACGCGCCCGTCCTGGAGGAGCCGCGGGCCTTCGGCGCGGCCGCGAAGAAGCTCGCGCGACTCGCCGAGTAGCTTCCCGCAGCGCGGATCCGCCGGCGCGCGGATGGACGCCGCGGCGCTGCCGCGCATCCTCCGGGCCATGACCACGACACGGCTCGAACGGCCGGCTCCGCTCCGGCCCGTGCTCGTCACGATCGCCGCCGTCACCCTCGGCGCCTACCTGCTCCTCGGCTGCCTCGCGCTCGCGGAGCGCGCGCACGGACGCTGGGGTCTCGGCCTGATCCCGCTCGTCGCCGCGTGCTTCGCGGTCGCGGGCTGGGAGGTTCGCGGCTTCCTCCGCAGCCGCTAGTAGCATCGCTTCCGTGAGGCGCCTGCTCGCGCTGCTCCCGTTGGCGCTCGCCGCCGCGGCCTGCGGCGGCGGCGGATCCTCCACGCCCGCGACGACCGCCTCCGCGCCGCCGGCGGCGAAGAAGCTCCACGTCGCGCTCACCGCCCAGAGCCACCATCCGCAGCTCGGCCACACGTGGACGTACGAGGTGCACGTCACGGACGCGACGACCGGCAAGCCCGTGCCCGCGAAGATCCACCTCCAGTTCGTCTTCGGCGGCGCCCCGGTCGGCGAGGTCGGCAGACATGCGGTCCGGAACGGGATCTGGAAGGAGACGATTCCGGCGACCGGCAAGAACGCGTTCCCGCCCGCCGCGGTCGGGCCGAAGCTGCAGCTGCGGGCGACCGTCACCTCGCCCGGCTACAGGCGGGCGGTCGCGAGCTACGCCGTCTCCGTGGTGAAGTGAACGGTGCGGCCGTCACGGTCGAGCACGTCCGCAAGAGCTTCGAGGGCGGACGGATCGGCGCGCTCGAGGACGTCTCGCTCCAGCTGGCGCCGGGCGAGATCGTCGCGCTGACCGGCGCCTCGGGGAGCGGCAAGAGCACGCTCCTCAACCTGATCGGCGCGCTCGACCGGCCGGACGCCGGCTCGATCCACGTCGGCGGCGAGGACGTCACCCACCTCGAGGACGCCGCCGCCTACCGGGCGACCACGGTCGGCTTCGTCTTCCAGTTCCACAACCTGATCGCGACGCTGACCGCGCTCGAGAACGTCCAGGTGCCGATGATCGGCCGGCGCGGCCGCGCGGAGCGCGAGCAGCGCGCTCGCGAGCTGCTGGCCGAGGTCGGGCTCGCGCATCGCGTCGCCAGCTACCCGCCGACGCTCTCCGGCGGCGAGCGCCAGCGTGTCGCGATCGCCCGCGCGCTCGCGAACGAGCCGCGCGTCCTGCTCGCCGACGAGCCGACCGGGGCGCTCGACTCCGAGACCGGCGGCCAGATCATCGACCTGCTGCGTCGCGTCCGCGACGAGCACGGCACGACGATCCTGCTCGTCACGAACGACGACGCGGTCGCGGCCGAGGCGGACCGGACGCTGCGGATCCGCGACGGCTCGCTGCTCGCCGCCTGACCGGGCTACGCGGCGCCGACGGGCTCGCGCGAGCGCGCGAGCGGGAGCTCGACCCGGAACGTCGTGCCCTGCCCGTCGACGCTCTCGAACCCGATCGTGCCGCCGTGCGCCTCGACGATCCCGCGCGTGACGGCGAGACCGAGCCCCGTTCCGGGCACCTCCGACTGGCGCGCCCGCGCGCTGCGGTAGAAGCGCTCGAAGACGTGCTCCCGCTCGTCGGCGGGGATCCCCATCCCGGTGTCGGCGACCGTGACCGCGGCCTTGCCGTCGCCGACGGCGAGCGCGACGGCGACGCTTCCGCCCGCCGGCGTGAACTTGATCGCGTTCGAGAGCAGGTTGTCGAGCACCTGCCCGAGCCGGCCCGGATCCCCGTAGAGCGGGGCGGGCTCCAGCTGGACGGCGAGCCGCACGCTCGCCGCCTCCGCCGCCGGGGCCGCGGCGACGACCGCGTCGTCGACCACGGTGGCGAGGTCGATCTCGCTCGACTCGAGATCGAGCCGTCCCGAGTCGATCCGCGCGGTCAGCAGCAGGTCGTCGACGAGATGGAGGAGGCGGGCGCCGTTCCGTTCGACGATCCCGAGCCACTCGCGCTGCTCCTCGTTCGCCGTGTCCCCGAGCAGCAGCTCGGTGAAGCCGCAGATCGAGGTGAGCGGCGTCCGCAGCTCGTGGGAGACGAGCCCGACGAACTCGTCCTTCACGTGCTGCGCCTCCTCCAGCTCGGCGAGCGCGGTGGCGAGCTCCTCCTGCCGCGCGAGCAGCAGCCGCCGCGACCGCGCCGACGCGAGGTAGAAGAACGAGAAGCCGGCGAGCAGGAGGACGATCGCGGCCACCGAGCCGGCGACCGCCTGCGTCTGCGCCCTGTGCGCGGCGCGCTCGTACGACCGCTGGAGCTCCTCGAAGGCCGCGTCGGCGGCGCTGAGCCGGCTCAGCGCCTGGAAGCCGAGCGGCGTCAGCTCCTCGAGCGAGTGCGTGTCGCGGATCGCCCAGTCGTAGATCTGCTCGAGGACGGCGAAGTTGCCCTGCAGCGCGCCGTCGAGCCGCGTGAAGTCCGGGGCGCCCGGCGCGGCGGCGAGCTCCTTCACCGTCGCCCGGATCTCGGCCTCGAGCGCGTTCATCTGCGCCCGGGCGAGCTGGGAGGTGTCCATCGCCTCGTACGGGAGCCATTCGAGCTTGTTGAGCTGCGCCTTCGTCTCGACGAGGCGGACCTCGGCGGCGTTGCTCGTCCGCACCTGCCCCTCGAGGACGACGACGGCCGCGATCGTCCCCCCGGTGGCGGCCGCCGCGGCTGCGACGACGAGCCATGTCCGGATCGAGAACCGGCGAACCGCGTCGAGTGCCGTGTGCCGCATGGCGACGGTGATCGGACCCGATCAGCGTAGCGCGTTCCGGCCCGCTAGTCGCTGCCCGCGAGCTTGCCGGCGCGGTCGGCGAGCTTCTGCGCCGCGGCCTGGAAGTCCGAGATCGCCGAGCCGAGGTCGCCGCGCGCCGCCTGCAGCGCGTCGAGCTGCTTCGAGAGGTACGCCGTCTGGCTCGCGACGTAGCCGGGGTCGAGCTGCGCGGTCGGGGTCGTCGTCAGATAGGTGGTGAGCGTCTTCAGCTCGCTCGCGAGCTTGTCCACGTTCCCGCCGACCGCGGCCGCGCCGAGCGAGACGGAGTCCGCCGAGTGTCCGGTCGAGACGAGCGCGGAGGCGAGGGCGGACGCGTCGCGCGAGACCGCCTGCGCCGACGCCTGCGCGGCGGCCTTCGCCTGGCGGGCGGCGGCGAGCTGCGTTCGCAGCCGGGCGGCCGACTCGCGGGCGCTCGCGAGCGAGTTGCCGAGACGGTGCGCGCGCTCGGTCGCGGCGGTCAGCTCGCTCTGCGCGGACGTGCCGCGCTGCGCCTGACTCCGCCAGCCCATCGAGAACGCAGCCGCGCTCACTGCGAGCCCGCAGAGGAACGCGGCGGCCGCGAGCGCCCACGCCGTCCGGGGCAGGCCGCGTCTCGCCGGCGCGCGCTTCGCGGGCGAGGGCGCGGGCACGCGCAGGCGCTCGCCGAGCGGCCAGTCCGTCGACTCGGACATCCAGGCGCGCTTCGACGCGCCGGCGCGGACTCCTACTCGCGCCGCAGCGCCTCGATCGGGCTCAGCCGCAGCGCGCGCCACGCGGGATAGATCGCGCCGACGAGCCCGACCCCGAGCGCGAACGCGAGCCCCCACGCGAAGACGCCCGCCGTGAACCGGGGCGAGACGAGGCTCGAGAGCCCGGTTCGCGTCGTGAACAGGTTCGCCGCGAGGTAGCCGACCGCGAGCCCGAGCGCGAGCGCGACGAGCGCGATCCCGATCGCCTCGCTCACGATCAGCGCGGCGATCCGGCGGCTCGTCCAGCCGACGGCCCGGAGGATCCCGATCTCGCGGATCCGCTCGAAGACGGACATCGCCATCGTGTTCGTGACGCCGATGCCGCCGACGATCAGCGCCAGCACCGAGATCACCCAGCCGACGTCGATCACGAGGCGCGACGAGGTGTCCACCTTGACCGCCTGCCCGGGCTCGACGATCGACGTGATCCCGTACTCGCGCTCGAGCCGCGCCGCCACCTCCTTCGGCCGGTAGCCGAGCTTGACGATGACGCCGATCGAGGTCACCTCGCCCGGCCGCTTCGCGAGCGCCTGCACCGTCGGCAGCGGCAGCATCACGCCCTGGTCCTCGAAGCGGTTGCCGCTGTGGAAGACGCCGGAGACGCGGAAGCGCCGGCCGTCGACGACGATCTCGGAGCCGACCGGCGCGCCGAAGCTCGCCTGGTCGCCGACGAGCGCGCCGCTGCGGTCGCCCGAGAGCACGGTGAGCCGCTCGTATGCGAACTCGTGCGGCGCGAGCCCGAAGACGAGCGACGACTGCCGCCCGTTCACGGTCGTGACGAAGAGGAAGACCTTGGCCGTCTGCGCGACGCCGGGGTCGCGGGCGACGCGCGCGTCGAGCGAGTCCGGCAGGAGCGAGCGCGTCGCGTCCGAGACGCCGCTCTGGAAGAGGCCGAAGTCGGAGCGGCCGAGATGGATCAGGTCGCCGGCCGTCCGCTCCACGCCCGCCGAGATCGAGAGCAGCGCGACGATCAGCCCGACGCCGATCGCGACGCCGGCGGAGGTGAGCAGCGTCCGCACCGGCCGCCGCAGCAGGTTCTTCCCGACGAGCCCCGCCCAGCTCATGGGCCTATCTTCGCTCGCGCGAGCGACGGCGGAGCAGCCAGACGAGGCGGAGCGGGAACATGCCGAGGAACGGCGCCCGCCGCCCGAGCTCGGCGCCGTCCTCCCGGTCGAACGCCCGCGCGAACCGCGCCGCCTCCTCCGCGCTCGCGTACGTCTTCTCGCCGCCGACGCCGCAGCCGCGCTCGCAGCGCCACCGCATCGTCTCGCCCTCGGCGGCGAAGCGGAAGCGGTGCCCGAGCAGACGGCAGGCGAGCATCGCGCGAGCGTAACCGCAGCTTCCGCTTCCGCGTTGGCAACGCATGAGCTCCGCGACGGTCGAGACCGGCCGCATCGAGACGAACATCCCGGCGCGGCTCGACCGGTTGCCGTGGGCGCGCTTCCACTGGCTCGTCGTCGCCGGCCTCGGCACGGTCTGGATCCTCGACGGCCTCGAGGTGACGATCGTCGGCTCGATCGCCTCCCGCCTGACCGAGAAGGGCAGTGGGATCTCGATCTCGACCGCGCAGATCGGCACGGCCGCCGCGATGTACGTGGCGGGCGCCTGTCTCGGCGCGCTCTTCTTCGGCCAGCTCACCGACCGCTTCGGACGCAAGAAGCTGTTCCTGATCACGCTCGGCGTCTACATCGCCGCGACGCTCGCGACCGCCGCCTCGTGGACCGCCTGGTACTTCTTCCTCTGCCGCTTCTTCACCGGCGCGGGCATCGGCGGCGAGTACGCGGCGATCAACTCGGCGATCGACGAGCTGATCCCGGCGCGCGTCCGCGGCCGCGTCGACCTGATCATCAACGGCTCCTACTGGCTCGGCTCGGCGGCCGGCTCGGCGGTCGCGATCCTCCTGCTCGACGAGTCGCTCCTCTCGGCGAACGTCGGCTGGCGGATCTCGTTCGCGATCGGCGCGGTGCTCGGGCTCGGCGTCCTCTTCGTGCGCCGCAACGTGCCGGAGAGCCCGCGCTGGCTGTTCATCCACGGCCGCGAGGAGGAGGCGGAGCGGATCGTCCGCGAGATCGAGAGCGGCGTCGAGGACGACACGGGCGAACGCCTCGAGGAGCCGGACCGGACGCTCGAGGTGCGCCAGCGCGAGACGATCCCGTTCCGGGAGATCGGCAAGGTCGCGTTCCGGAAGTACCCGCGGCGGGCGATCCTCGGCCTCGCGCTCTTCATCGGCCAGGCGTTCCTCTACAACGGGATCACGTTCAACCTCGGGACGCTCTACTCGACGTTCTACGGCGTCTCGTCGAGCTTCGTCCCCGTCTTCATCATGGTCTTCGCCGTCGGCAACTTCCTCGGGCCGCTCGTGCTCGGCCGGCTGTTCGACACGCTGGGCCGCAAGCCGATGATCGCCGGCACCTACCTCGGCTCGGCGGTCGTCGCCGCGGTCATGGCCGCGCTCTTCACCGGCAAGACGCTCGGCTCCTCGTGGGCGTTCGAGGCGTTCATCTTCGGGATCTTCTTCCTCGCCTCCGCGGGCGCGAGCGCCGCCTACCTGACCGTGAGCGAGATCTTCCCGATGGAGACGCGCGCGCTCGCGATCGCCTTCTTCTACGCGGTCGGAACCGGGATCGGCGGCATCGCCGGGCCGCTGCTCTTCGGCAACCTGATCTCCTCGAAGAACCGCGGCGAGGTCGCGATCGCGTTCTTCGTCGGCGCGGCGGTGATGGCGATCGGCGGCATCGTCGAGCTCTTCTTCGGCGTCAAGGCCGAGCAGCAGTCGCTCGAGGACATCGCGAAGCCGCTCACCGCCGAGGACGCCGAGCAGGGCCCGAGCCGCGGCGAGGAGCATCGCGACGAGCGCCGGGAGGCGCGGAAGCCGAGCCGCAGCGAGGAGCGCGCCGCGCGGCAGCGCAGCGACCGCCGCCGCTACCGGCCGGGCCCGAGCGAGAGCTATCCGCTGTACTCGCCCGGGATGATCGGCACCGCGGTGCGGTCGCGGCAGGCGCCGGAGACGCTCCTCGACGAGGAGGTGGAGCGGATCGGCCGCGCCCTCGACGAGGGCGGCCCGCTCACGCGCGCCGAGCTCGAGCTCGCCGTCGGCGCCCGCCGCTGGGGGCCCGGCCGCTTCCGCCGCGCGCTCGACGAGGCGGTGCGAAGCGGCCGTATCCGCCGCGTCGGCCGGGGCCGGTACGAGGCGCCCGAGCCGGGCTCCTAGCGGCTACGCTCGCTTCGTGGAGCCGTCCGTCGAGCAGGTCCTGAAGGCGCTCGAGCAGGTGATCGACCCGGAGCTGCGGCGTCCGGTCACCGAGCTCGACATGGTGCGCGGCGTCGAGGTGAACGACGGCGTCGTCTCGCTGACGATCGTCCTCACCGTCGCCGGCTGCCCGCTCCGCAACTCGTTCGAGGAGCAGGTCGACGCGGCGCTCGCCCAGGTGCCGGGCGTCACCGGCGTCGAGCTCCACTTCGACGTGATGACGCCCGAGGAGCGGCAGGCGCTGACGACGAAGCTCCGCGGCGGCGCGCCCGAACGCGACGACGTGATCAAGCTCCCCGCCGGCTGCCGCGTGATCGCGGTCGCGTCGGGCAAGGGCGGCGTCGGCAAGTCGTCGCTGACCGCGAACCTCGCGGTCGCGTTCGCGCGGCAGGGCCGCCAGGTCGGCGTCCTCGACGCGGACATCTACGGCCATTCGATCCCGCACATCCTCGGCATCCGCCAGCGCCCGGTCGCGGTCGACGACCTGATCGTGCCGCCGGTCAAGGACGGGCTGAAGCTGATGTCGATCGGCTTCTTCCTCGAGGGCAACGAGCCGGTGATGTGGCGCGGCCCGATGCTCCACCGCGCGCTCGAGCAGTTCCTGACGGACGTCCACTGGGGCGAGCTCGACACGCTCGTCGTCGACATGCCGCCGGGCACCGGCGACGTCTCGATCTCGCTCGGGCAGCTGCTGCCGAAGGCGGAGGTCGTCGTCGTGACGACGCCGCAGAAGCTCGCGCAGGACGTCGCCTCGCGCGCCGCCTCGATGGCGCGGAAGACGAACATGCGCCTGCTCGGCGTCGTCGAGAACATGAGCGGCGAGGTCTTCGGCTCGGGCGGCGGCGAGGAGCTGGCCGCCGAGCTGGGCGTGCCGCTGCTCGGTACCGTGCCGCTCGACCCGGCGCTCCGCGAGCAGGGCGACGCGGGCGAGCCGGTCGTCTCGGCCCGGCCCGAGTCGGAGTCCGCGCGGGCGATCCTGGCGATCGCCGCCGAGGTCGAGTCGCTGCGGCGCGAGAGCGGCGGCATCCTCAAGTCGCTTCCGCTCGTGAGTTGAGATGCCGCCGAGCGCGAACGTCGCCGCGGTGGTCGAGGCCTACCGGCTCGCGAAGCGCGCCGACCACCAGACGTTGCGGACGAAGCTCGTCGACGACGCGACCTGGCATCCGGCGAAGGAGGGCGCCTGGAACCCGTGCCGGGACGCCGACCAGATCGTCCGCACGCTCCTCTGGCGGACGCACGCGAACCGGCTGCGTCCGGGCGAGATCATCGACCTCGGCGACCGCGTCCTCGTCCAGCTGAAGGGTGTGCGGCTCCACCGGCTCGGCGGCCGCGGCTTCTTCTTCGCGCGGCTCTTCCAGATCGTCGTCCTGCGCGACGGGAAGATCGTCAGCATGCGGGACTACCCGGACCGCCCGTCGGCGCTCGCGGCGGCCGGGCTCAGGGCCTGAGCGGGGCGCCGTGGCGGGGGCCGCGTTCTTCGACCTCGACCGCACGCTCCTGCGCCGCTCCTCCGCGCTCGCGCTCGCGCCGGCGTTCCGGGCGCGTGGGATCATCTCGCGCCGGCAGATGCTGAAGGCCGCGTGGTGGCAGCTGCTGTTCGTGGCGCGCGGCGCCTCGCACGAGGCGGTGCGGCGGGCGGCCGAGGACGGCCTCGTCGTGCTGCGCGGACACACGCCCGAGGAGATGCGCGAGCTCGTGGCCGAGTCGCTCGAGACGGTGCTGCGGCCGCTCGTGTACGCGGAGCCGCTCGACCTCGTCCATCGGCATCGCGACCGCGGCGAGCCGGTGTTCGTCGTCTCGGCGACGCTGCAGGAGATCGTCGAGGCGATCGCCGCCGACCTCGGCTTCGACGGCGCGCTCGGCACGATCTGCGAGGTGGTGGACGGCCGCTACACCGGCAAGGCGCTGCGCGCGCTGCACGCGGAGGCGAAGGCGGACTGCATCCGCTCGCTCGACTTCGACCTGTCGGCCTCGACCGCCTACTCGGACAGCCACACCGACCTGCCGTTCCTGGAGGCGGTCGGGAACCCGGTCGCGGTCAACCCCGACCGGGCGCTCCGGCGGATCGCGGCCGACCGCGGCTGGCCGGTGCTCGAGTTCAGGGAGCGGCATGGAGGCTGACGACGCCCTGCGCCGGCTGCGCGGGCTCGGCTTCGCCGAGCCGGACGTGCAGGAGCTGTGGGCGCACTTCGACGACGCGGAGCGGCGCGGCAAGCCGAGCCACGGCCACGCGCGGATCCCGTGGCTCGAGCAGCAGACCGGGTTCGACCCGGCCGCCGCGCCGGAGCTGGTCGAGGACGAGCCGGGCTTCCAGCGCTGGCACGGCCGAGGCGCGGTCGGCTACCTCGTGCTCGGGCGGGTCGTGCGCGAGCAGCTCGAGCGTCCGCCGGAGCATGCGCGGCTCGTCGTCTGCGACCGCACGTTCCCGACCGGGATGCTCGGCCACTACACGCGGCGGCTCGCGGAGGGCGGTCTCGTCGCGCTGCTGACCACGACCTCGCCGCCGCGGCTCGCGCATCCGGACGGCGGCCCGAAGCTCGCGAGCACGAGCCCGCTCTCGCTGGCCGTGCCGAGTTCGGGTCGCGACCCGGTGGTCGTGGACGTCTCGATGGCAGCGGTGACGTGGGGCGACGTCGTCGCCGGCCTCGCGCGGGAGGAGCAGGTCGTCCCGTTCGGCGGCGAGCAGGCGCACAAGTCGTTCGCGCTCGCCGTCGGCCTCCAGCTCTTCGTGGACGCCCTCGTCCGCGAGCCCGGCCACGCCGCGGTGCTCCTGGTCGCACGCCCGGAAGCCGACCCGGTCCCGGCCCTCCGCCGTCTCGCCGCGGGCATCCGACTCCCCGGCGACGCCAAGTAACAGTCTGTTACAAGCCGATCCGTGCGAAGCGACGCGCCTATCCAGCGCGATTCGCCGCGCGCCCGAGCTAGTAACAGTCTGTTACTTGGGGAAGCGGGGGTCGTCGCGGATCGCGGCGAAGTCCTCGTCCTCGCGGGCGTACTCGCGGAAGCGCTCGCCGGCGGCGACCGCGGCGTTCAGGTGCTCGAGCGCGGCGTCGCGCTCGCCGGCCAGCGACTCCGCGCACGCGAGGTGGTACAGGAGCACCGGGTTGCCCGGCTTCTCGGCCAGACCGTCGTGGATCACCGCCTTCGCCTCGTCGTACCGGCCCTCCCGCAGCAGCGGCAGCGCCGGGAAGAAGTACTCCCACGCCGACGGCTCGTGCGCGCCCGGGACGCCGCCGATCGCGAGCACCGTCGTCCCCGGCTCGCGGGCGACCGCCGAGCGCTCCTGCGCCGGGTCGTCGAGGTAGACGAGCGTCCCCGCGGGCGCGTCCACCTCCGCGCCGTCGACCGTGAACACGGCGTGCCCGGCGACGACCGCGTAGACCTCCTCGTGCCCGAGCGTCGTCTCGGTGTGCTTCTCGACCACCTCGTCGCCCGCGTTCGCGGCCGTGTACGCGTTGATCCCGAACGCCGTGATCCCGAGCGTCTTCCGCACCGGCTTCCACGTCAGCGTCCCGAAGACCGGGATGCCCTCGATCTCGTCGAGCCGGAGCAGCTTCATCCGCTCGCCTGCCGCAGCGCCTCGAGCACGACCGGGTCGATCGCGTCCTCGCCGTCGACGCGCTCCTCGAGGTTCTCGACGCCCGCCCACGTGTCGAGGTCCTCGTAGCCGAGCCGACGCAGCCGCTCGTCCACCTCGGCGCGCAGCTCGCCCTCGAGCGGCAGCCAGTCCTCGCGCGGGCTGACCCCGAACAGTCGCTGGTGGAGCCCGAAGAGGCGCCGCAGCTCCTCCACCGGACGCTCGCCGTCGTCGACGCGCAGGTCGACCGCGACGTCCGACAGCCCCGCGTAGCCGCCCTCGCGCTGGACGACCAGGAGCGCTGCCGACTGCTGGCCGCGGCGGTCGCCGCCGGCCGCCTGCGCTGCCGCGAGGCACTCCAGCAGCCGGTTCGCGAGCGGCAGGCCCGCGCTCCCCTCGAACGCGACCGCGAGCGCGTCCACGGTCTCGCGCCCGACGAGGATGTTCCCCTGCGCCGCGTAGCAGCGGCCGGTCCGGTGCCCGGCCCAGTCCATGCACGCGGGGCCCGTCCACGCGGCGGAGCCGCCCTTCGCGTCGACGACGCCGAGCTGGCGCTCGTCGCGCCCCTCGTCCGCCGCGACCAGCCGCTCCACGACCTCGTCCGCGGCCAGCCCCTGCCGCAGCAGGGAGAGCCCGTCCGGGCCGAAGCGCGGGTTCGCGTACGCCTGCGTCGCGACCGCGCCGGCTCCGGCCTCCGCCCACGGCACGACCGAGCCGACCGCGAGGAACTTCGACTGCACGGCGACGCCCCACTGGCCGGCGTCGAGGTCGGCGGCGACGATCGAGTACGTCGCGACGACCGGCTCAGCGCCCATACGTGAGCTCGGTCAGGTCGAGGTCGAGCAGGTCGGAGCGGTCGGCCGGGACGAGCACGCACGCAACCTCGGGGCGCGCGAGCGCCGCCTTGACCGCCTCGGCGGAGTCCGCTCGGACGACCACCGGCCGCCCCTGCTCGAACGCGTCGCGCAGCGGGTCGAGCTCCGACACGCCCTCGACGACGAGCGCGTCCGCGAGCTCGAGCTCCCCCTCGACCGCGAGCTCGGGCACGCGGCGGCCGGTCGACCCCCACCAGCGCTCCCTCAAACCGTCACCGACTCGCCGGGGTCGACCGCCTCGACGGTCACGCCGGGCGCGAGCTCCTGCAGCTGCTCCGGCCGGCCGACGAGCGGCGGGAAGGTGCCGTAGTGGCAGGGGACGCAGCGCGTCGTCCCGAGCAGCTCGAGCGCGAGCGCGGCCTCCTCCGGGCCCATCGTGTAGTGGTCGCCGATCGGCAGCACGGCGAGGTCGGGGGAGTAGAGGCGCCCGATCAGCTGCATGTCGCCGAAGACGCAGGTGTCGCCCGCGAGGTACAGGCTCTTGCCCTCGGCGCGCACGACGATCCCGCACGGCTCGCCCATGTACTCCCCCTGGTCGTTCGACGAGGAGTGATGCGCGTTCGTGTACGTGAAGCGGACGTCGCCGACCGCGACCGTGCCGCCCTTGTTCGGGTCGAGCACGTTCTCGAGCCCGTGCTTCGCCTGCAGCCAGCCGGCGAGCTCGACGGGCGCGATCACCGTGCAGCCGTGCTCCTTCGCGAGCTCGACCGTGTCGCCGACGTGGTCGCCGTGGCCGTGGGTGAGCGCGATCACGTCGACGCGCTCGGGCGTCTGCTCGCTCTCCGGGCACTTCGGGTTCCTGTGCAGGAACGGGTCGACGTAGATGCGCGTGCCGCCCGCGTCGAGGCGGAACGCGGAGTGTCCGAGCCAGGTGAGTTCCATGGCGGGAGCGTAACCGTGGGAAGGACCGTCCGGCGCGGGGGCGAAGCTATGCGGGGATGGGATCGCGCCTGCTCCCGCTGTCGCTCGCGGCGGTCGCTCTCGCCGCCGAGGCCGGCGGTCTCGCGCGCCTCGCGCTCTACCTCGGCCTGATCGCCGTCCCGCCCGCCGCCGCCGCCGCGTTCGTCTCGGTCAGCGACGCGCTCGAGGGGCGGCCCGCCCTGCTCCGCGCGGTCACGAACGGGCTCGCGCTCACGCTCGTCGTCGTCGCCTCCGCGGTGCGCGAGAACGCCGCGCACGGCGCCGGCGTGCCGCCGCTCGCGACGTACGCGCTCGTCGGCGCGCTCGCCGCCTACCTCGTGCCGGTCGTCGCCTGGGTGCTCGAGCCGGTCCGCCTGCCGCGGCCGCGCCCGGTGCCGGCGCGCGTCACGACCGAGCTGCGCTAGAGGCTCAGGGCTTCTTCGCGCAGCCGGGGATCTTCTGCCGGCCGTCGTGCGCGATCGCGGGGATCGGCCGCTCCGCCTCGAGCGCCTGGAAGCACTGCTGGCACGCGCCGACGATCGCCGAGGCGGCGTGGTCGATCAGCCGGTTGCGGACGAGGTTCGTGATCGGCGCGGTCGCGAGGTCGAGCAGGAAGCGGTCGGTCGCGTGGTTCGCCGCCGGGCCGCCGAGCAGCCTGCTCTTCGCCGGCTGCTTCGCGGCGAACCGGAGCGCGGCGATGTCGCCGTTCAGCCTCGCCATCGCGGTCGCGCGGGCCTTCTTCACGCAGTCCGGAACCGTCGTCCCGGCGGCGTGCGAGCCGCCGCCGCAGCCGGCGATCGCGACGGCGAGAGCGGCGAGCAGGACGAGGCGAGCGGC
Organism: Gaiellaceae bacterium; assembly: GCA_035688025.1. Taxonomy (GTDB): domain Bacteria; phylum Actinomycetota; class Thermoleophilia; order Gaiellales; family Gaiellaceae; genus Palsa-739. The sequence goes on from DASSNM010000016.1 coordinate 17,346, forward strand.
CACGACACCACCGTAGCAACGACGACGGTGTCCGAGCGTCAGGCGAGCAGCGCGGCGAGCGCGTCGTGCCCGCCGCTTCGCACCGACTCGCCGTGGGCGAGCAGGAGCTGCTCGACCGGCAGCTCGAGCAGCGGCCGCAGCGACTCCTCGAGCTCGTCGTGGGTCGCGCTCCCGAGCCAGCTCTTCGGGCAGAGGCGCAGCTCCGGCGAGCCGAGCACGACGTCGCCGAACCAGAGCGCCCGCTCGCCGGGCAGCCAGTAGCAGACCTCCGCCGGCCGGCCCGTCTCGAAGCAGCGGATGCCGCCGGGCAGCTCGTCGCCCGGCTCGAACGGATCGCTCACCTCGACGCCGCGGTTCCGGAGCCGTCGCACGAGCCGCGACGGCGCCCACACGCGCCCACCGAGCGCGCCCGCGTCGCGGGCATGGAAGAAGACCGTGACCAGGACGTGGTCGGGCGCGCCGAGATCCTCCGGCGGCGCGAGCGGGTCGAGGAAGACGAGCCCGTCCTCGGTCTCGACGGCGCAGGAGGCGACCTCCTGCTTCCACTCCTCGTGCCAGGCCGTCCAGAGCCGCACGGATCAGAACGGGAGCGCGGCCGCCGCGTGCCGCGCCAGGTCGATCAGCGGCTGGACGGCGAAGAGCGAGCCGAGCGAGACGGCGAGCGCCATCGCGACGGAGACGTGCAGCAGCCCCTCGCGCG
>DASSNM010000066.1:0-41680 GCA_035688025.1 Gaiellaceae bacterium
TTCGCGGTCCAGGTGCTGACCTGGTGCGACGAGCTCGGGATCGCCGCCGACGACCCGCGCCTCAACCCGTACGGCGGCGCGATCGCGTGCGGCCACCCGCTCGCCGCGACCGGCGTCCGCCTGATCGCGCAGCTCGCCTACGGCCTGCGCGAGCGCGGCGGACGCTACGGGCTGACCGCGCTCTGCATCGGCATGGGCATGGGCTGCGCGGTGCTGTGGGAGAACGTCGCGTGAGCGGCACCGAGTTCAAGCTGAACCCGGTCGAGACGCGCGTCGGGAAGATCGCGCTCGTCACGGTCGACAACGGCGAGGACTACCGGAAGCCGACGACGCTCGGGAGCTCCGCGTTCGAGTCGGCGGTCGCGGTGATCGACGCGCTCGAGTCGGGCGACTGGGCGGCCATGGTGCTGACCGGGAAGCCGTTCGTCTTCTGCGTCGGGGCGGACGTCGACGAGTTCTCGCGGATCGAGTCGCGCGAGCAGGCGCTCGCGGGCTCGCGCGCCGGCCACGCGCTCTTCTCGCGCATCCGCGCGCTGCCGTTCCCGACCGTCGCGGCGATCAACGGCGCCTGCCTCGGCGGCGGCCTCGAGCTGGCGCTGCACTGCGACGCGCGCACGATCGCGGCGAACGTCCGCCACGTCGGCTTCCCCGAGGTGGCGCTCTCGATCATCCCCGGCTGGGGCGGGACGCAGCTCGCGCCGAAGCTGGCCGGGCCGGACGCGGCGGTGAAGCTGATCGTGCTCAATCCGCTCCGCCAGAACCGGCTGATCGCGGCGCCGGACGCGGTCGAGCTCGGGATCGCCGACCGCCTGCTCGCGCCGGTCGAGTTCGTGGACGAATCGCTCGCCTACGCGGTCGAGCTCGTCGAGCAGGGCGGAGTCGAGCGCGCGGAGCCGGACTGGTCGGAGGCGGAGACGATCCTGCGCAAGGCGCGCGCGAGGGTCGAGGACGCGCTCCACGGTGCCACCCGCGCTCCGTCCGTCGCCCTCGACCTGATCGAGGCGGCGCGCGACCTGCCGCTCGAGGAGGGCTACGCCGCCGAGGAGGAGGCGATGGCCGACCTGATGACGAGCCCGCAGGCGCAGGCTGCGGTCTACGCGTTCACGGTGGTCGAGCGGCGCTCGAAGCGCTCGCCGGTCCCGGACACGAAGCCGCGCAGGGTGGAGAAGGTCGGGATCGTCGGCGCCGGCCTGATGGCGACGCAGCTCGCGACGCTCTTCCTCCGCAAGCTGAAGGTGCCGGTCGTGCTGCGCGACCTCGAGCAGTCGCGCGTCGACGAGGCGCTCGCGACGATCCGCGACGAGGTCTCGGCGCGCGACCCGTTCCTCGCGACGATCGTCGACGGCGGCACCGGCTGGGAGCAGTTCGCCGGCTGCGACCTCGTCCTCGAGGCCGTCTTCGAGGAGCTCGAGGTCAAGCGCGCGGTCTTCGCCGAGGTGCGGAAGGTCGCGCCGGAGGCGATCCTCGCCACGAACACGTCCTCGCTCTCGGTCGAGGCGATGGGCGCCGACGTGGGCCTCCACTTCTTCAACCCGGTCGCCGTGCTGCCGCTCGTCGAGGTGGTGCGCACGCCCGCGACGACGGACGAGCAGCTCGCGACCGCGTGGGACGTCGTCGGGAAGCTCGGCAAGCGCGGCGTCCTCGTCTCGGACGCCCCCGCGTTCGTCGTCAACCGCGTGCTGACGCGGATGACGGCCGTGCTGATGGACGCGCTCGAGCACGGGAACACGGTCGAGGAGACCGACGAGGCGGCGCTCACGCTCGGGCTGCCGATGGCGCCGTCCGTGCTCCTGCAGATGGTCGGCCCCCGCGTCGCGAACCACGTCCTCGAGACGCTGCACGCCTCGTACCCGGACCGGTTCCCGCTCTCGCCGACGCTCGCGAACTACGCGGACGGCACGGAGGAGATCGTCCTCCGCGGCGACGCGCCGCGCAGCGTCGACGAGATCCGCGAGGCCTGCCTGGAGGCGATCGCCGACGAGGTGCGCTCCCTCCTCGACGAGGGCGTCGTCGCGGCCGCCGCCGACGTCGACGCATGCCTGATCCTCGGCGCCGGCTACCCGTTCCATCTGGGCGGGATCACGAAGCACCTCGACCAGACCGGCGTCTCCGAACGCGTGCTCGGCTCGGCTCTCGCGGACTACGCCTCCGCGGCCACGCCCGCCTGAGCCAGGGCCGCACGGGCCCTACGTGTAGGTGTACACAGCCATCTGTGTAGGTGTACTCCTCCGCCGGATAGGCTCAGAGGGACATGGCCGACGACTGGCGCATCCGGATCGAGGTCGAGGAGACCGGCACCGCCGAAGGGCTGCTCGAGCGCCTCGGCGCCGAGCTCTCGGGCGAGGCGCGCGAGCTCGCGCGTGAGTTGGAGGAACGGCGGCTCGCGGTCTCGCGCGACGGCGACACCGTCTTCGTCTACGCGTCCACGCGGGCGGAGGCCGAGCAGGCCGACGCGGTCGTCCGGGCCGAGCTGCGCGAGAGCGGCGTCGCGGCCCACGCGAGCCGGATCGAGCACTGGCTCGCGGACGAGGAGCGCTGGGACGACGAGCCGCGCGGCGAGACCTGGGAGGCGGAAGAGGTCGAGCGGGGGTACGCGCCGTGGGAGGTGCGGGTCGACTGCCGCTCCCGCGACGAGGCGCACGCGCTCGCCGACCGGCTCGAGGCGGACGGCTACCGGCCCGAGCGGCGGTTCCAGTACGTCCTCGTCGGCGTCGCGAGCCGCGAGGAGGCGGACGCCCTCGCCGCGCGCCTGCACGGCTCCGTCGAGCCCGGCGGCGAGCTCGTCTGGGAGACGGCGCCCGGCAATCCGTTCGCGGTCTTCGGCGGCCTCGGCGGCTAGACCGCCGCGGACACGGCCGTCCGGGCCGGTTGACGCTCGATCCGATGGGGGTATGCTTGTAACGGCTTCGCTCGCCCAGGGGGATCAGCGAGCGAGCTCCTCTCGAAGGTTTGCAGCACCGATGGGGTGCTGCGCATATGGAAGCCATTCAGCAGCCGACCACCTTTTCGGAGGCGGCAGACCCGCTGGTCGCCGCCGCGGCTCGCGCAGAAGCGTGGGCGGGCGAGCCGTTCCTCCGGGACGGCGAGGACGCCGCCCAGGCGCTCGCACCCGACACGGCGCGCCGGCGCGCGCTCGACGAGGCGATCGCCGAGATCGAGGCGGGGCGGAAGACGCCCTCGCCGCAGTGGAAGGTGCGGTTCGGGCTGCTCCTCGGCCTCGAGCGCGTCCTCGCCGAGCCGGAGCCACGGACCGCCGCCGGCACGTCGCTCCGCCGCCACCAGGTGGACGCGCTCGCCGGGATGCTGACCGAGCTGATCGCTGCGAGCCAGCGCGACGAGGAGCAGAACGGCAACGGCCACCACGCCACCGCCGAGGAGCTCGCCGAGCAGGAGGCGGAGGACGAGGACGAGGACGAGACGCTCGTCGTCGACGCCGGGGACGCGGACGAGGACGAGGTCGAGGAGGCGCCGGGACCCGAGAGCGACCCGGGCGCGATCCGCCGCTATCGCTTCCGCCATCCGACCGCGTCGGGCAAGACGATCGCGGCCGGCGGCTTCGTCGAGGCGGCGCGCACGCTCGGCGTCCTGATCCTGACGCACCGCCGGCTGCTCGTCTCGCAGTTCCAGCGCGACCTGAAGACCGAGGGCTACGGCGACCGCTTCACCGACGCGATCGAGCGCGGCAAGGAGCCGCTGAAGCGCAACCCGTTGACGATCCAGACCTACGCCTGGTTCGCGCGGCACGTCGACTCGATCAGCCGCGACGCCTACCAGCTCGTGATCTGCGACGAGGCGCACACGGCGCTCGGCGAGAAGACCTCGGCCGCGATCCGCTCCTTCCCGGAGCCCATCTACATCGGCATGACCGCGACCGAGCAGCTGATCGCGAAGCAGGTCTCGGACGTCTTCCCCGCGTCGGTGGACGACCTGCCGCTCCAGGACGCGGCGCGCCGCGGGCTGATCGCCCCGCTCCGCGACCTGCGCGTGCCGCCGGTGGCGGCGATCAACTCGGTGCCGATCGTCGGCGGCGACTTCGACCAGGAGATCCTCGCCAAGACCCTCGACCACCAGGCGCTGAACCAGGCGGCCGCCAGCCTCTACCGCGACCGCTTCGAGAACACGCCCGGCATCGTCTACGCGGCTGGCGTCGAGCATGCGTACAACCTCGCGCAGGAGTTCCGCGCCGCCGGCCTCAAGGCGGAGGCGGTCTCGGGCCGCACGCCGCCGGTCAAGCTCGCCGAGACGCTCGCCGCCTACGAGCGCGGCGAGATCAACGTCCTGATCAACGCGCAGCTGCTCGCGGAGGGCTGGAACTCGCCGCGCGCGACGGTGTGCATGCACCTCGCCCCGACCGCGTCGAAGCGCGTCTACCAGCAGCGGATCGGCCGGATCATGCGCCTCCACCCGCGCAAGGAGGCCGGGATCGTCGTCGACTTCGTCCCGAAGGGCGCGACCCACAACGAGCGCGTCGTCTCGCTCCACTCGCTGCTCGACGCCGACTTCTACCGCGAGGGCGCCCGCGTCACGCCCGCGCCGCGCCGCCGCTCGCAGCGCCGCGCGCGCCGCCGCCTCACGCCTGCGCCGTGGCTCGTCCCGGTCACGCCGGACGTCCGCCGCCGCATCGGCGTCATCCAGCGCGAGTGGCAGCGGATCGACCCGAAGTTCCTCGACGAGGACGAGCAGCGCTACTGGGCGACGATCGCCGGCCGGCAGATCCGCTTCGACGAACGCGCGAACTTCGTCCAGAAGCTGACCGACGGCCGCGCGAGCAAGGGCGCCCTCGAGCAGTTCCTCGCCACCTGCGCCGCCGAGAACCCGAACCGGCGGCTGCGGACGATGGCGCTCCAGGACCGCGTCTCGATGCGCGTCGAGCGCGCCGACTTCGACGACCTCGTCACCCTCGTCTCGCAGGCGCCGACCTGGGAGAAGGAGCGCATGGCCGGCATCCGGATCCTGCTCCGCGCGATCGGCGAGTCGAAGCCCGACGCGCCCGACCAGATCCTCGCGCGCTGGACGTGGCGACTCGCGCGGGTCACCCGCAAGGTGCAGGACCGGCGCGCGTCGGCCGAGTACCCGGAGGCCAAGCGCCTGCTCGGGGCGCTCGCGAACTCGCGCGGGCACCGGCACGAGGAGAACGCGGCGAAGCTCGTCCGCGCCGCACTCGAGCTGCCGCTGCCGGTCGGCGCGGCCCTGCTCGCCTCCGCCGAGGGGTACACGCCGCGGGCGACGAAGCTGCTCGACGAGGCGCGCGAGCAGCTCGGCTCGATCCAGGACGTCGCGACCGCCCTCAGCGAGAACCTTCCCGCGCCGAAGCAGGCGTCGAGCCGCAACCGCCGCCGCCGGCGGCGCAAGAAGAAGGGCGGCGCCCAGGTCGAAGGGCAGACCGCCGAGCAGACGCAGGACGCCGCCGACGCCGCGCCCGCCGAGCCGGGCGACGACGCCGAGCCGGCTGCGGAGGAGGGCGACGCGAAGCCGAAGCGGAAGCGCCGCCGCCGCAAGCCGGCGAGCTCCGAGAACGGCGCCGGGGCGACGACCGACGAAAGCGTGCCCGAGCCGGCGGAGCCGGCCGACGCCGCCTAGTACTCCTAGGAAGCGGGCCCGCTCGGGCCGGGCTCGTCGCCCTCGCCGCCCTGCTCGCGCTCCCGCAGGAAGCGCGTCAGCTCGGCGGCCAGCGAGTCGCCGGACGGGAGGTCCTCGGTCGCCTCGATCAGGTCGACGCGGCGCTCGAGCTCCTCGACGTAGGCGGCCGTCTCCGCGTCCGAGGACACCGCCTCGGTCACCTGCTCGCTGTACTCCTCGGACGCCTGCTCGAGCTCGCCGACGTCGATGTCGGTGACGAGCAGCTCGCCGAGCCGCCGGCACAGGGCGAGCGCGGCGCGCGGGCTCGGCGCGAGCGAGACGTAGTGCGGCACCGCCGCCCAGAGGCTGACCGCGGGCAGCCCGACGGCGCGGCAGCGGTCGAGGACGACGCCGACGATTCCGGTCGGGCCCTCGTAGCGGGACGGCTCGACGCCGAGCTCCTCGACGAGGTGCTGCTCGCTCGCGGCTGCGCTCACCGGCGCCGGCCGCGTGTGCGGGACGTCCGCGAGCAGCGAGCCGAGCGTGACGACGAGCTCGATCCCGAACTCCTGCGCGAGCTGGGCGACGTAGCCGGAGAAGGTCTTCCAGCGCAAGTTCGGCTCGACGCCGAGCAGGATCACCGCGTCGCGTTCGAGACCCGGGATCGGCGCGTGGTAGAAGGCGTTCTCGGGCCACTCGAGCTTGCGGGTGAGGCCGTCCTCGAGCGCGACCTGCGGCCGGACGACCTGGAAGTCGTAGAAGCCCTCGCAGTCGATCTCCGCGAACTGCTCCGCCTCCCACTGCCGTGCGAGGTAGCCCGCCGCGAGCGTCGCCGCCTGCCCGCCGTCGTTCCAGCCCCGAAAGGCGGCGATCAGCACCGGCCGGCGCAGCTGCGGCCGGAACGCGACGGAGAGCTCGTCCGACATCTACTCAGTCTACGTCCTCGTGCGCGACCGGCCGCCAGAGCCGGGCCACGAGGCCGACCGTCCACGCGAAGAGGAGCGCGGCGATCGCGACGTGCAGGACGACGACGCCCCACGGGACGGTGCCGTACGTGCGGTACTGCAGCTCGCCGATCCCCATCTGCGCGAGCAGGATCGCGAGCAGGCCGGCGCAGCCCCGGACGAGCCAGGCGAGCCGGTCGCGGCGCCGCCACGCCCAGCCGGCGAGCGCGAGGAAGACGACGCCGAAGACGGCGACCGCGCGGACGTGCCAGTAGACGGCGGAATGGAAGATCCAGATCCGCTCGACGACCTGCGAGCCCGAGCTGCCGGGGAAGCGGCCGGCGGCGGTCGAAAGCGTCCCCGAGACGACGAGGACGGAGACCGCGGCCAGCAGCGTCGCGCCGCCCCAGCGCGCGAGCGCGGGCAGCGCGGAGCCGCCGCCGTGGACGACCCGCGTCGCCTCGAGCAGGACGAGCACGCCGAGCCCGAGCGCGACGAGGGCGACCAGGAGGTGCGAGATCACGAGGTACGGGTTCAGGTGGTAGTGCACCGTGAGGGCGCCGAGCGGCGCCTGCGCGAAGGTGCCGAGGAAGGCGCCGGTCGCGAGGAGCTTCGCGCGGCGGCCGAGGCCGCGCGTCCGCCAGGCGGCGACGGCGAGCACGAGCGCGACGATCACGGTGAGCCCGGAGACGACGCGGTTGAAGAACTCGATGTCGGAGTGGTAGCCGCGCGCGCCGTACGCCTTCACGCACGCGGCGATGTCCACGGTCACGGGCGGGCAGCCGAGACCCGACCCGGTCAGCCGCACGGTGGCGCCGCTCGCCACGATCAGGACGAGCGTGGTCACCGCGCCCATCGCGACCCAGCGGAACGCCTGCGGCGAGAGGGTCAGCGAGCGCGAACGGCCGAGAGCACCCGGAGCGGACTCGACGTGCACCGACCGAGTGTAGATCGGATCCCGCGCAACCACCCGAACCGGATCGCCGGCTCGTCCACGAGCTCGGCGAGAGCCGAGGCGAGGAGGACGACCTGGAGCCAGGCCGCGAGCGCGTCGAGCGAGACGCCCTCGTCGAAGCTGTCCGGCGCCACGAGCACGAAGAAGCCGGCGCCGTCCGAGAGCCCGAACGCGAGCGCGAGGACGAAGCCGGCGAAGGCGCCGAGCGCGGTCGCAGCGGCGGCCGCCCGTCGGCGACCCGTGAGCGCGCCGGCCGCGCCGGCGAGCAGGAGCAGCGCGACCGCGACCTCGCCGAGCTCGATCGCCCAGCCGAACGCGACCGCGTGCGGGATCACCGTGTCGCGCAGGAAGTCCGCGTACCAGCCGGGAGCCGCGCCGAGCCGCTCGTGGAGCGTGGCGGCGAGGCCTCCGGGGAAGTCGCCGTGGACGAGCTTCGTCACGCCGGAGGAGAGGAACTCCCAGGCGATCACGGCCTGCACGAGGGCGAGCCCGATGCGCGTCGTTCCGATTCCGGCGTCCACGGCTCCCACGCTACGAGAGCTCGCGTCTCCGCCCCATCGGGAGCGCGCCTGATCGAGCTGCGGCGAACTACCGATCCGCTGCTAAACTGACGTTCACGTAAGAATGAATTTCCTGAGAAGCCGCAGACACAGTGAGCACTACAAGTGGTGGGTCCTCACCACCACCAGCCTCGGGATGCTGCTCGCGACCGTGAACTCGGGCACGCTGATCATCGCGCTGCCCGACCTCGAGCGGAGCCTGCACACGACGCTGCTCCAGCTCGTCTGGGTGATCCTCGTCTACATGATCGTCTCGACCGTGCTCGTCCTCACGGCGGGCCGGCTCTCCGACCTGTTCGGGCGCAAGAACGCGTACGTCCTCGGCTTCCTCGTCTTCTCGCTCGCCTCGCTCGGGGCCGGGTTCTCGGGCAGCGGCACGCAGCTGATCCTCTGGCGCGTCCTCCAGGGCGTCGGCGGCGCCTTCCTGTTCGCGAACGCGGCCGCGCTCGTCACCGACGCGTTTCCGAAGAAGGAGCTCGGGCTCGCGATGGGCACGAACACGATGGTCGCCGCGGTCGGGCTCGTGATCGGGCCGGTGCTCGGCGGCGCGCTCGTCGCGATCGACTGGCCGTGGGTGTTCTGGTTCAACGTCCCGCTCGGGCTCGTCGGCTGCGCGTGGGCGTGGGCGGTCCTGCACGAGCTGGCGAACCCGGACGCGAACCGCGGCCTCGACCTCGTCGGCACGTCCACCTACGTCGTCGGCCTGACCGGCCTCGTCTTCGCGCTCTCGAAGGGCGGGCTGACCGGCTGGACCGACCCGCTCGTCTACGCGGGCTTCGCCGCCTCGGTCGTCCTGCTCCCGCTCTTCGTCCTGATCGAGCGCCACGGCCGCGCGCCGATGCTCGACCTGTCGTTGTTCCGGAACCGGCTGTTCAGCGCGGCGTCGGCGGCCGCGTTCATCAACGGACTCGCGCGCTTCGCGCTCATGTTCCTGTTCGTCTTCTACTTCCAGGGCCCGCAGGGGCAATCGCCGATCATGGCCGGCATCGAGCTGGCGCCGATGGCGATCGGGATGCTGATCGCCTCGCCGCTCGCCGGCATCCTCGCCGACCGCCGCGGCTCGCGTGGGCTCGCGGCGCTCGGGATGGTCGTCACCGGCGTCTCGCTGGCGGCGATGACGACGCTGCAGGCGCACAGCCCGTACTGGCAGAGCGGCCTCTGGCTGGGCGTGCTCGGGATCGGCTCGGGCATGTTCAACAGCCCGAACACCGCCGCGATGATGGGCGTCGTGCCGATGCAGCGCCGCGGCGTCGCGGCCGGCGCGCGGGTGATGCTGCAGAACACGGGCGCCGTGCTCTCGATCGCGTTCGTGATGGCGATCGTGACCGCGGCCGTGCCGACGCCGATCCTGTTCAAGATCTTCTCCGGGCTGACGTCGGGCCTCTCGACGAAGCAGCTCGACCCGTTCATCTCGAACATGCACGTCGCGCTCTGGGTGCTCGCGGGCGTGTCCGCGGTCGGCGCGGTCGTCTCGATGCTGCGGCCTGCGCACGTCGCGCACGTCGAGGTCGAGGAGATCCTGGAAGCGGCGTAGTGCGGATCGGAGCCGTCGCAGAGAGGACCGGCGTGACGCCGCGGACGATCCGCTACTACGAGGAGATCGGTCTGCTCCCCTGCGCCGAGCGCCGCAAGGGCGAGCACCGCGAGTACGGCGACGAGCACGTCGAGCGGCTGCAGGAGCTGACGCGGCTCCGCGACCTGCTCGGGCTCTCGCTCGACGAGCTGAAGCAGGTGCTCGAGGCGGAGACGGCCCGCGCCGCGATCCGCCGCCGCCTGCAGGAGGAGATCTCGGACGACGAGCGCCTGCGGCTGCTCGAGGAGGCGCTCCCGCACGTCGAGCGCCAGCTCGAGCTGGTGCGGCGCCGTCGCGAGGAGCTCTCCACGCTCGAGGACGAGCTCGTCGCGAAGCGGAAGCGGATCCTGGCGCTCCGGCGTGAGCTCGCTGGTTGACGCCGCCGCGGCCGCGAGGCCGCGCTCGCGCTTCGTGCGCCGGCCGCCCGCGCTCGCGCCCGGGCTCCTGGCGGCGGTCGCCGTCGCGGCGGCGGCGACGCCGCTCGGCAGGCTCGTCCCCGTCGTCGGCGCGCCCGTGTTCGCGCTCGCGCTCGGCGCGGCCGCGGCCGCGTTCCTCGGCGAGCGGGCGTCGCTGCGGCCGGGCGTCGCCTTCGCGTCGCGGACGGTCCTGCAGGGCGCGATCGTCGTCCTCGGCGCCAGCCTCAGCCTGACCCGCGTCGCGAGCGTCGGCGCCGGCTCGCTGCCGGTGATGCTCGGCTCGCTCGCGGCGGCACTCGGCGTCGCCGCGCTCGCGGGGCGGCTGCTGCGGATCGGCCCGACGTTGCGGACGCTCGTCGGCGTCGGCACCGGGGTCTGCGGCGCGTCGGCGATCGCCGCGGTCTCGGGTGTCGTCGGCGCCGCCGACGCGGAGGTCGCGTACGCGGTGTCGACGATCTTCGCCTTCAACGTGGTCGCGGTCGTCCTCTTCCCGCTGCTCGGCCACGCGCTCGGTCTGAGCGCGCACGCCTACGGGCTGTGGGCGGGGACGGCCGTGAACGACACGTCGTCGGTGGTCGCCGCCGCGTACGCGTACGGGCACGCGGCCGGCGCGTACGCGGTGATCGTGAAGCTGACGCGCACGACGACGATCGTCCCGATCGTGCTCGTCCTCGCCGCCGCGCGGCTGCGCCGCACCGGTGAGCGCTCGGAGCGGAGCCTGCGCCGCGTCGTCCCCTGGTTCCTGCTCTGGTTCGTGCTCGCGGCCGCCGCGAACACGAGCGGGCTCGTCTCGCCGGCGCTCGCCCACGACGCGTCGCGCGCGGGCGTCGCCCTGATCACGGTGGCCCTCGCAGGCGTCGGCCTCTCGACACGCTTCGCAGCCGTCCGCGCGGCGGGCGTCCGGCCGCTCCTGCTCGGCGCGCTCGTCTGGGCCGCCGTCGCGGTCAGCAGCCTGGCCCTGATCTGGGCGACCGGCTAGCGTCCGCCGCCGTGGCGGAGCGCATCCTCCTCTACGGCGTCACCGGCTCCGGCAAGAGCGTGCTCGCAGCGCGGATCGAAGAGGCGACCGGGATCCCCTGGCACTCGGTCGACGAGCTGACCTGGGAGCCGGGCTGGGTCCAGGTGCCGGCCGACGAGCAGAGACGGCGCTTCGAGGAGATCTGCGCCGGCGAGTGCTGGCTCCTCGACACCGCGTACTCCGCCTGGCGCGACGTCGCGCTCGCGCGCGCGGAGCTGGTCGTCGCGCTCGACTACCCGCGCTGGCTCTCGCTGGGCCGCCTGCTCCGGCGAACGCTGGCGCGCGTCCTCGACGGCCGCCCCGTCTGCAACGGCAACCGCGAGACGTGGCGCACGGCGCTCGCCCGGGACTCGATCCTCTGGTGGCATTTCCGCTCGTTCACGCGGAAACGGAGGCTGATCCGCGGCTGGGAGGCCGATCCGCCGACGCCGGAGTTCGTGCGCCTCCGCTCTCCCCGGGAGACCGAGCGCTGGCTCGGGACGCTGGCGCAGAAGTGCCAGACCTCCTGACGGAAGTGCAACTCCTCCGCAACGACCGTTCGACCCGCATCCACCGGAAGCGGCTCCACCAGCCGCGGCGCCGCCTCCGCCGTCACACACTCGTCAATCCGACGTCACGGGGTCTGACCCGGGTCTGACCCGGGTCTGACCCCGGCCGTCAGGGCTCGAGCACGACGCCCGCGCCGTCCTCGACCGCGCCGACGCGGGCGAGGAAGAGGCCGGCGCGCGCGAACTCCCCCTCGAGCGACAGCGCCTTGTCCGCGGGCAGGGTCACGAGCAGGCCGCCGGCGGTCTGGGCGTCGTAGGCGAGCGCGAGCACGTCGTCGCCGACGCCGCCGCTCTCGACGTGGGGCCCGGCGAAGTCGCGGTTGCGCGGGTCGCCGCCGGTGCGGACGCCCGCACGCGCCGCCTCGAGCGCGCCGGGCAGCGCCGGGATCGAGTCGGCGCGCAGCCGGATCCGGACGCCGCTCCGCTCCGCCATCTCGTGGGCGTGGCCGAGCAGCCCGAAGCCGGTGACGTCCGTGACCGCGTTCGGCCGGAACGCGCGCAGGACGTCCGCCGCGTCGCGATTCAGGGTCGTCATCCAGCGCGCCGCCTCGGCGACGTCGCCCTTCGCCGCGAGCACGAGGCCCGTCCCGAGCGGCTTCGTCAGGAAGACGGCGTCGCCGGGACGCGCGCCCGCCTTCGGCCAGATCCCGTCCGGGTGCACGGTGCCGACGACCGCGAGCCCGTACTTCGGCTCCTGGTCGCGGATCGTGTGTCCGCCCGCGAGGACCGCGCCCGCCGCCCGCACCTGCTCGTCGGCCGCCGCGAACACGGCCGCGACCACGTCGGTCGGCAGCTCCTCCGGGAACGCCGCGATCGACAGCGCCAGCAGCGGCGCCCCGCCCATCGCGAAGACGTCGTTCAGCGCGTTCGTCGCCGCGATCCGCCCGAAGAGGGCCGGGTCGTCGACGAGCGGCGGGAAGAAGTCGAGCGTGAACACGAGCGCCCGCTCGTCGTCGAGCCTGTAGACGGCCGCGTCGTCGGCCGGGTCGAGCCCGACCAGCAGGTTCTCCGCGTCCGCCGGCACGAAGCCGCGCAGGAGCTCCTCGAGCCGCGCCGCCGAGTACTTGGCCGCGCAGCCGCCGCCGGCCGTCAGCCCCGTCAGCGCCGTCTCCACCCGCGCATCGTATTCGGGGGCCGCCGACGCCGGCGGCCCCCGTGGGGAGAGGGGGACCTGACGGCACCCTCGCGCGCGTAGTTCGTCGGCGACCCGGCTTGACCTCCACCCCATCGCTCGCATAGACAACACGGCATGGAACGCTCAGCGCTCGTCACCGGCGGCTCCTCCGGCATCGGCCTCGCGATCGCGCGGATGCTCCGCGACGAGGGGTTCGGGCTCACGCTCGTCTCCCGCCGCCCCGAGAAGGTCGAGGCGGCGGCCGCGGAGCTCGGCGCCGAGTCGCTCGCGGCCGACCTCGGCGACGCCGAGAGCTGCGCCCGCGCGGTCGCCGCGCACCGCGAGCGCTTCGGCCGGCTCGACGTCCTCGTCAACTCCGCCGGTGTCGGCATCGCCGGACGCGTCGAGGAGCTGCCGGCGAAGCACTTCGACCTGCAGGTCGGCGTCAACCTGCGCGGCCTCTTCCTCGTCACCCAGGCGGCGATCCCCCTGCTGAAGGAGTCCCACGGCTGGATCGTCAACCTCGCCTCGATCGCCGGCACGCTGCCGACGCCCGGGCTCGCGACCTACGGCGCCACGAAGGCGGCCGTGATCTCGCTCACGCGCTCGCTGAACGAGGAGCTCGACGCCGACGGCGTCCGCGCGATCGCGATCTGCCCCGGCTTCGTCGACACGCCGATGGCCGAGTGGTCGGGCATCGAGCCCGCCGAGATGATCCGCCCGGAGGACTGCGCCGAGGTCGTGCGCATGTGCCTGCGCCTGAGCCCGCACGCCCGCGTGCCGCAGGTCGTGATCGAGCGCGCCGGCTCGGTCGACGGCGACGTCCCGCTCGGCCGCGCCTAGCGGCTACCAGATCGCGAGCCCGGTCTCCGGGTCGAAGAAGTGGAGCCGGTCGCAGTCGACCGCGACCCGCAGCGGCCGCCCGGTCGCCGCGCCCGTGCGCGGGTTCAGCCGCGCCGTCAGGACGGAGCCGCGGGTCACGCCCGGGACGGCCTCCCGCGCCGCCACGCCGACCGGCTCGGCGGCGCAGGGGAAGTGCGCGATCACCTCGGCGCCGAGCGGCTCGGCGCGGGAGACCTGGACGTCGAGGCACGAGCCGTTCGCGGAGGGAACGAACGCGGCATCCTCGAGGTCCTCCGGGCGGATCCCGACGACGACCTCGGCGCCGACGCGGGAGCGGAGACCGGAGCGACGCGCGAGCGCGCCGTCCGGGAGCGGCAGCACCGCCTCGCCGAGCTGGACGGCGACACGCCCGTCCTGCGCCGTGAGGCGGGAGCGGACGAGGTTCATGGCGGGCGAGCCGATGAAGCCGGCGACGAACAGGTTCTCCGGGCGCTCGTAGAGCTCCTGGGGCCGCGCCACCTGCTGGAGGACGCCGTCGCGCATGACCGCGACGCGGTCGCCCATGGTCATCGCCTCGGTCTGGTCGTGCGTGACGTAGAGGGTCGTCGTCCGCAGCTGCTGGTGCAGCTCGGCGAGGTAGGCGCGCATCTCGACACGCAGCTTCGCGTCGAGGTTCGAGAGCGGCTCGTCCATCAGGAACGCCTTCGGCTCGCGCACGATCGCGCGGCCCATCGCCACCCGCTGCCGCTGACCGCCCGAGAGCTGCGCCGGCTTCCGCCCGAGCAGCTCCTCGAGCCCGAGCATCCGCGCCGCGGCGTCGACGCGCTCCCGGATCACCGGCTTCGCCACCTTGTGGCGCTTCAACCCGAACGCCATGTTGTCGCGGACGGTCATGTGCGGGTAGAGCGCGTAGCTCTGGAAGACCATCGCGATGTCGCGGTCCATCGGCGCGAGGTCGTCGACGACCTCGCCGCCGATCAGCACCTGTCCGGCGGTCTGCTCCTCGAGCCCGGCCGTGATCCGCAGCACCGTCGTCTTGCCCGAGCCGGACGGGCCCACGAGCACGAGGAACTCGCCGTCCTCGATCGTCAGCTCGAAGCCGGCGACGGCGACGGCGCCGCCCGGGAACTCCTTGCGCAGACCGCGGTACTCGATCGCCGCCACTAGGCCCCTCCTCCTCCGTTGCTGCGTTGCGCGATCAGGTCGCGGTACCAGAGGGCGCTCCGCTTCGGGATCCGCCGCTGGGTGGGGAAGTCGACGAAGACGATCCCGAACCGCTTCGCGTAGCCGTGCTCCCATTCGAAGTTGTCGAGCAGCGACCAGACGTAGTAGCCGCGCACGTCGACGCCGGCGGCGCGCGCCCGCTCGACCGCCGCGATGTGCTCGCGCAGATAGGCGACGCGACCCGGATCCTCGACCGTCTCGCCGCCGTCGAGCTCGTCGTCGTAGGCGGCGCCGTTCTCGGTGATCAGGAGCGGCAGGTCGCCGTAGTCGCCGCGCACGCGCAGGAGCAGCTCGGTGAGCGTGCTCGGCACGACCGGCCAGCCCATGGCCGTCCGCTCCTCGGGCGCGTCCGCCTCGTGCAGGTCGAGCACCGGGTCGCCGTCGCCGGCCGCGACGAGGTTCGGCCGGTAGAAGTTGACGCCGAGGAAGTCGAGCGGCTGCGCGATCGTCGCCAGGTCGCCGTCCTCGACCGCGTCGAACGGCCCCACCCGCGCCTCGTACCACTCGACCATGTCCTCCGGGTACGAGCCGCGGAGCACCGGGTCGAGGAACCAGCGGTTGTGGAAGCCGTCGAGCCGGAGCGCCGCCGCCTCGTCCTCGGGCGTGCGAGACGCCGGCCGCGCCACGGTCAGGTCGAGCGTGATCCCGATCCGGCCGCGCCGGCCCGCCTCGCGGAAGCCGCGCACGACGAGCCCGTGCGAGAGCAGGACGTGGTGCGACGCGCGCAGCGCCGCGCCCCAGTCGCGCACGCCGGGCGCCTTGACGCCGAGCGCGTAGCCGAGGAACGCGGTCACCCACGGCTCGTTGTGCGTGATCCAGTCGCCGACGAGGTCGCCCAGCTCGTCGAGGACGAGCCCCGCGTACTCGGCGAAGCGGTGGGCGGTCTCGCGGGACGCCCAGCCGCCCTCGTCCTGGAGCGCCTGCGGCAGATCCCAGTGGTAGAGGGTCGCGAGCGGCTCGATCCCGCGCTCGAGCATCCCCTCGACGAGCCGGCGGTAGAAGTCGAGCCCCTTGCGGTTCGCGGGCCCGCGCCCGTCCGGCTGGATCCGCGGCCAGGAGAGCGAGAAGCGGTAGCCCTGGATGCCGAGCGAGCGCATCAGGTCGAGGTCCTCCGGCCAGCGGCGGTAGTGGTCGCAGGCCGGGTCGCCGGTGTCGCCGTTCGCGACCTTGCCGGCGGTGGCGGCGAACCGGTCCCAGATCGACTCGCCGCGGCCGTCCTCGGCGGTCGCGCCCTCGATCTGGAAAGCGGCGGTGGCCGCGCCCCAGACGAACCGGTCGCTCATCCCTTGATCGCCCCCTGCATGATCCCGCCGACGATCTGCCGGCCGAGCACGAGGAAGACCGCGAGCAGCGGCAGGATCGAGACGAGGCAGCCGGTGAGGATCAGCGAGTAGTCCGGCACGTACGCGACCGTCGCGATGTCCGAGATCGCCACCTGCACGGTCGGGTTGCGCGCGGTCAGGACGATGTACGGCCAGAGGAAGTCGTTCCAGGTGTTCATGAACGTGAGCAGGCCGAGCACGACCGCGATCGGCCGCACCGCCGGCAGGACGACGTGCCAGAAGACGCGCCAGCTGTTGCAGCCGTCCACCCGCGCGGCCGCGATCAGCTCGCTCGGCACCGCGCCGACGATGTACTGGCGCATCAGGAAGACGCCGAACGCGGTGCAGAGGTTCGGCGCGACGACCGCCTTGAGGTCGTTCAGCCAGCCGAAGTGCTTCATCTCGATGTAGAGCGGGACGAGCCCGAGCTGCACCGGCACGACGAGGGTCGCGAGCACGAGCAGGAAGAGGAGCTTGCGGCCGCGGAACTCGAGCTTCGCGAAGGCGAAGCCGGCCAGCGCGCTGAAGAAGACGACGGACGCGGTGACGGCGCTCGCGACGATCGCCGAGTTCACGAGCGCGTGCGCGAAGTCGATGTTGACGAGGCCGGCGTTGAACAGCCGGTGGATGTTGTGGAACAGGTTCGAGCCCGGCAGCAGCTTCGGCGGGTACGCGTAGACGGCCGCGTTCGTGTGCGACGCGACGACGACCGACCAGTAGAGCGGGAAGATCGAGCCGGCGACGACAAGCAGCAGGAAGAGGTACGTGAACGGCCCGCCGCGCTCGAGGCGCCGCGCCACCGCCGTCCGCCGCAGCCGCCGCCGCGGGATCGCCTGTACGCCGACCGCGCTCACGTCTCCGCCGATCTGATCCGGCCGACGACGAGGTAGTTCACGAGCCCGAACAGCACGATCAGCAGCACGAGGCACCAGGCGATCGCGGCCGCGTACCCGAACTTGAACTGCGAGCTGCCGAGGAACTTCTCGTACAGGTACATGACGATCGTCTGGTACTGGCGCGCGGAGCCGCCGGTGCCGCCGCTCGTCCTCGGCTGGAACAGGTACGGCTCCGTGAAGAGCTGGAGCCCGCCGATCGTCGAGATGATGACCGTGAAGATGATCGTCGGCCGCAGGCTGGGCACGGTGACGTGCAGGAACTGGCGCCATCGCCGTGCGCCGTCGACCGCCGCCGCCTCGTAGAGCTCCTCGGGGATCGACTGCATCGCCGCGAGGTAGATGAGCGCGTTGTAGCCCGTCCAGCGCCAGATCACCATCACCGAGAGCGCGGCCCAGCTCGAGAAGCGCCCCGCCTCCCAGTAGACGTGGTGGATGCCGACGAGCCCGAGCAGCCAGTTCACGAAGCCGTAGTCGTGGCCGAACATCTGCGTGAAGATCAGCGCGACCGCGACGAGCGAGGTCACCTGCGGCAGCAGCACCGCCATCCGGAAGAAGGTGCGGACGCGCAGCCGGGTGTTGAGGACGTGCGCGATCAGGAGCGCGAGCGCGAGCTGCGGCACGGTCGAGAGGAACCAGATCCCGAACGTGTTCTCGACCGCGTTCCAGAAGTACGAGTCGTGGATCAGGAGCGCGTAGTTGTGCAGCCCGATCACGTGCGAGACGGGGCTGAGCAGGTTCCGGTCGGTGAGCGAGATGTACGCCGTGTAGCCGAGCGGGAAGAGCCCGAAGATCCCGAAGACGACGAAGAAC
The DNA here is from genome assembly GCA_035688025.1 of Gaiellaceae bacterium. Taxonomy (GTDB): domain Bacteria; phylum Actinomycetota; class Thermoleophilia; order Gaiellales; family Gaiellaceae; genus Palsa-739. The sequence continues at coordinate 17,783 of DASSNM010000066.1, forward strand.
GGCGCGATGTACAGGTAGGGCGACACCTTCCCGTCCAGGCGGCGCAGCAGCTTGCCGCGTGCCCGGCGGTCGACCGTCGCCACCGTCGTCGTCTGTTCCACGCTCACTCGCTCGCTCGCGATGATCGCAGGCCGGGCCGCGAGCGAACCCGCGGCCCGGCCTGGTCGGGCGTCAGCCCGCGTTCGCCACGTCCTTGAGGAACTGCTGCCAGGACTTGGCCGGCGACTGCTTGTGCTGCTCGACGCGCTGGATCGCGTTCGAGGCTGCCGTCTGGAAGTCGCCCTGGTGCGGACCGAGGATCTGCGGCTTCAGCTTCATCGCCGAGCCGGCGAAGATCGCGCCGACGGGGGCGTTGCTGAAGAACGGATTCTTGAAGTCCTGCACCGCCTTGCTCTTCAGGACGGGCAGCTCGCTGGGCAGGTTGCCGGTGTGCTTGAAGACGTAGAGCTCCGACGCCGGCGAGGTCAGGAACTTGACGAGGTCGGCCGCTTCCTGCGGGTGCGACGACTGCTTCGTGACGGCGAGGAACGAGCCGCCCCAGCTGCCGCCGCCGCCCGGAACCGGCGCGATGTTCCACTTGCCCTTCGTGTTCGGCGCCTGCCCCTGGATGTAGCCCATCATCCAGGCGGGGCAGGTGACCGTCGCGAAGGTGCCCTTCTTGAAGCCGGCGTTCCAGTCGGCCGCGAACGCGGTCAGGCCCTTGTCCTCGCCGAGCGAGATCGCCTTCATCGTCAGGTTCCACGCCTGCTTGACCTTCGGGTTCGTCGCGGCGATGACCTCGCCGCTCTTCGAGTAGTAGGCGGGGTTCGCCTGGCCGATGATCGCGTTGTAGAGGTTCGAGCCGGAGTCGATGAACTTCGACTTCGAGCCCATCTTCTTCTGGAAGGTCTTGCCGACCGCCAGGAACTTCGACCAGGTGCTCCACATCTTCCCGAGCGTGGCCGGGTCGGTCGGCAGGCCGGCCTTCGCGAACAGGTCGGTCCGGTAGCAGATGCCGAGACTGCCGACGTCGGTGCCGAGGCCGATCACCGAGCCGTTGGGAGCGACCGCCTGGTCGTACTTCCACGCCGGGTACCGGCTCTTCACGGACTTGGCGCCGTAGTCGCGCAGGTCGACGAAGTTCTGCGGCTGCGCGGCGAACTGCGCGATGTAGCCGACTTCGATGGCGACGACGTCGTCGGCGCCGGCCCCGGTCGCGAGGTGCTGGACGAGCCCCGTGTGGTGGGGCGCGTAGTCCTCGGTGTCCTCCTTGATCGTGATCCCCGGGTGCGACTTCTCGTACTGCTTGTAGAGGTCGTGGTAGCCGAAGTCGCCGAAGACGTCGATCGTCAGCGTGATGTTCGCGTGCCTCGCAGCCGAGGCGCCGCTGGCGAGGATCCCGAGCGCGGCGACCGCCGCGGTCAGGATCGTGGCGGCGAGAACCGTCTTCCGGCGTCGCCAGGAGTTGCGTACGTCCACCCTGCCTCCTCCTTCTTTCGCTTCCGCGGCGACGCCGAAACGAGCCCGACGCCCACCACCGTCCGGAAATTCCCGGGAACGGTTACCACGCCAGGATCTCGAAAGTCAAGCCGTTCGCCCGATCTCGTTCGCGGTCTTCCTCGCCGCGGGGTGCACGTTTGTTCCGGAACATGCTTGAATGCTCCCGATGTCGGAGCTTGCGCCGGGCCCGCCCGAGACGACGCGCCACCGCGTGACGATCCGCGAGATCGCGGAGCTCGCCGGCGTCTCGATCGCGACCGTCTCGCGGGTGCTGAACGAGCGCGACGACGTCTCCGACGAGACACGGGAGCTCGTCCGCCGGATCGTGCGCGAGCACGGCTACCGCGCGAACCGGAGCGCGCGCAGCCTCTCGCGCGGGCACACCGGCCTCGTCGGCGTCCTCGTCCCGCTCGTCCATCCGGCGTACTTCTCGGCCATCCTCTCCGGCGCGGCGGAGGCGCTCTACGAGCAGGACATGCGGCTCGTGCTCTCGCCGACGCTGCACGAGCACGACCGCGAGGTGTCGCTCGTCGACCGCCTCGCCCACGGGCTGACCGACGGCGCCCTGCTCGTCCTCCCGGAGGAGTCGAGCGAGGAGCTGCAGCGGCTGCTCGACGAGGGGTACCGCTTCGTCGTCGTCGACCCGCTCGAGCCGCTCCCCGAGCGGGTTCCGTCGGTCTCGGCCGCGCATGCTTCCGGCGCGGACCAGGCGATGCGCCACCTGCTCGACCTGGGGCACCGGCGGATCGCGGCGATCACCGGGCCGAAGGGATGGGTCGCGACGGACGACCGCCTGCGCGGCTTCCACGCCGCGCTCGCGGCGGCGGGGATCATGCCCGACCCGAAGCTCGAGGTGGCGGCGGACTTCGAGATCGGCGGCGGCGAGCGGGCGGCGCACGCGCTCCTCGACCTCGCCGAGCCGCCGACGGCGATCTTCGCGTTCAACGACAACATGGCCGTCGGCGCGATCCAGGCCGCCCGGGCGCGCGGCGTGCGCGTGCCGGAGCAGCTGTCGGTCGTCGGCTTCGACGACACCGAGCAGGCGACGATCGTGACGCCGACGCTGACCACCGTCCGCCAGCCGCTCGCCGAGATGGGGCGGATGGCGGTCTCGCTCCTCGTCCGGCTGCTCGAGCGGCAGCGCTTCGAGACGCTGCACGTGGAGCTCGCGACGCGGCTCGTCGTGCGCGAGTCGACCGCTCCGCCGGCCGCCTGACGGGTCGCGGCGCTCCTTGACGGCGGCCGCCCTGGGTGGAATGCTCGCGGCATGTTCCCGGAAGCGGTTCCGATAACTTCCAGCGATCATCCTGCGGCATCGAGAAAGGGGTTCCCAGGATGTCAGCCAGCGGTTTCCGGAGCGCGGCGCTCGCCGCCGCGCTCGCCGCGACGGCGGCGGTAGTGGTCGCCTCGTCCGCGTCGGCGACGCAGGCGCCGGTCGACCGCGCACTCCCGCCCGGCGCGACCTTCTACGCACCCGGCTTCGAGACGGCCGCGAAGCAGCAGTGGGCGAAGCTCGTCGCGTCGGGCCGGCGCGCCGACGCCGACCTGCTCGCCGCGATGGAAACGACCCCGCGCGCGGTCTGGTTCACGGGCGGCAGCCCGAACGACGTCCGCGTCGGCGTCCAGAAGACCGTCCACCGGGCGGAGGCGAAGAACGAGCTGCCGGTGCTCGTCGCGTACGACGTCCCCGGCCGCGACTGCCAGCAGTACTCGGCCGGCGGGGCGGCGAACACCGCCGAGTACCTCGCCTGGATCGACGGCTTCGCGAGCGGTATCGGCGACAGCCGGGCGATCGTGATCCTCGAGCCGGACGGGCTCGGCCTGCTGCCTGGCGCGAACTGCGGCGGCGGGCCGGACAACGCGTCCTACCCGTTCACCGACGAGGAGCGGTACGGCGAGCTGCACGCCGCCGTCACGCGGCTCGAACGCCAGCCCGGCGTGCGGGTCTACCTCGACGCGACCCATCCCGCCTGGATGGCGGTCGGGGACATCGCGCAACGCCTCGTCGACGCCGGCGTCGCCGACGCGCAGGGGTTCTTCCTCAACGTCTCCAACTACCAGTACACGGCGAACGCCGAGCTGTACGGGACGTGGATCGCGCAGTGCATCGCTCTCGGCGCCTACGGCGGCGCGTGTCCGAACCAGTACTGGGACGGCGGGCCGGCCACCGGCTGGGCGGGAGCGGCCCTCGACCCGTACCAGGTCTGGGGCGACCGGCCGTACGGCGGCGACCCGGCCGAGCTGACCTCGAACACGGCCGGCATCGACTCCCGCTACGCGCAGCTGCTCGGCTCGACCGTGCCGACCACGCACTTCGTCGTCGACACGAGCCGGAACGGAGCCGGGCCCTGGAGCTGGGCGGCCGCCGGCTATCCGGACGCGGGCACGGCGCAGGACTGGTGCAACCCGCCGGGACGCGGCGTCGGACCCCGGCCGCAGGCGCATCCCGATCCTGCGAACCCGCTGCTCGACGCGTACCTCTGGGTGAAGGTTCCCGGAGAGTCGGACGGCTCGTGCACCCGCGGCGCCGCCGGCGCCGCCGACCCGGAGTGGGGCCTGGTCGACCCGCCCGCGGGCGCCTGGTTCCCCGAGCAGGCGCTCGAGCTCGCCCGGAACGCGCAACCTCCGCTCGGCTGACCCTCCTGAGCGGGCGACGGGGCCGGGAGGCGACTCCCGGCCCCGCCTCGATGTCGGCGTGGAGGACTAGCGCTCGATCGGCACGTCGACGAGGTTGCCCCACTCGGTCCACGAACCGTCGTAGTTGCGGACGGTCTCGTAGCCGAGCAGCTCGTGCAGGACGAACCACGTGTGCGCGCTGCGCTCGCCGATCCGGCAGTAGGCGGTGACCTCCTTGTCGGGGGTCACGCCCTTGCCCCCGTACAGCTCGCGGAGCTCGTCGGCGGCCTTGAACGTGCCGTCGTCGCGCACGGCCTGCGCCCACGGGATGGACTGCGCCGTGGGGATGTGGCCGCCGCGGGAGGCGCCCTCCTGCTCGTAGCCGGGCGGCGCGAGCAGCTCGCCCGCGTACTCCTGCGGGCTGCGGACGTCGACGAGCGCGCGTCCGTTCTCGCGGATCCACTGGAGCACCTGGTCGCGGCGGGCGCGGATGGTCTCGTCGCGCTCCTGCGCGCTGTAGCTCTTCGGCTCGGGCGACGGCTCGTCGGTGGTCATGTCGCGTCCCTCGTCGAGCCACTTCTGGCGGCCGCCGTCGAGGATCCGGACGTCGGCGTGGCCGTAGATCTTCAGGTACCAGTAGGCGTACGCGGCGAACCAGTTGTTCTTGTCGCCGTAGAGGACGACCGTCGTGTCGTTGCCGATGCCGCGCGAGCCGAGCAGCTCCTCGAAGGCGTCCTTCTCGACGAGGTCGCGCTCGACCGGGTCCTGGAGATCGTCGCGCCAGTGCAGCTTCACCGCGCCCGGGATGTGGCCCTCCTCGTAGAGGTCCGGGTTCTCGTCCACCTCGGCGACGACGACGGCCGGGTCGCCGAGGTGCTCGGCCAGCCAGTCGGTCGTGACGAGCACGTCCTTCGCGTACGACATTCCTTGCTTCCTCCCTTGCTTCCCTTTTTGAAGTATCGGCCGAGTATCGCAACTGCCGCCGTGGCTGCGCAAGGGGTTATAGCTCGCCCGGAGTCCTCAGGATCCTCCAGATCATGTAGATGCCGAAGACGCCGGCGAGACAGAAGCCGGCGACGCCGAGCCAGCGGATCGAGTTCGCCTGCACGAGGATCGCCGACGCGAGCAGCATCGCGGCCACGATCATCGCGGCCCCGATCCGGTTGGCGATCGAGCGGAGGTTGTGCTCGAGCTCGCTGAGGCCGGTCGGGACCACGCCGACGGTGAACGAGCCCTGCTCGAGCTCGGCCAGGAGGTGGCCGACGCGCCGCGGCAGCCGGCTCACGGGCTCGAGCTGCGTGTAGAGGTAGCCGAGCAGCCGGTTCGGCTCGAGGCGCCGCTCGGCCTCGCGCACCATCACCCCGAGCGCCTCGTCCTCGAGCAGCGAGATCGGGTCGAGCTCGGGGTCGAGCGTGCGCGCGATCGCGTCGGCCTGCGCGAGCGTCTTGCCGACGAGGGCGAAGCTCGTCGGCAGCCGGATGTTCCGCTGCAGCGCCGCCCGCTGCAGGTCGGCGAGCGCGTGGCCGACCTGGAGCGACCCGAGCGGGCGCCAGTGGAAGCGCGGCAGCTTGCGGCGGACGTCCTGCTGGAATCCCGGCTGGTCGGAGCGGACGTCGACGATCGAGAGCGAGATGATCAGGTCGGCGACGTCGTCGGCCCGGTTCTGGGCGAGGGCGAGGAGAAGCAGCGAGAGCCCGGTGCGCGTGTCCTCGTCGAGCCGGCCGAGCAGCCCGAAGTCGAGCAGCGCGAGCCGGCCGTCGCCGGTCAGGAAGACGTTCCCGTGGTGGGGGTCGGCGTGGTACACGCCCTCGACGACGACCTGGTAGACGTAGGCGCGGAAGAACTCCCGCGCGAGCTCGGCCGCCGACTCGGGCGCGAGGCCGTGCCCGGCCTCGACCTTCCGGCCCTCGACGTACTCGAGCACGAGCACGCGCTCGCTCACGAGCGGACGGATCACCTCCGGCACGAAGACCCGCTCGTGCCCCTCGACGAGCCGTCGCATCAACTCGGCGTTGTGGGCCTCCTCCTCGAAGTCGAGCTCGGCGCGCAGGTGCACCTCGAGCTCGTCGGCGAGCTCCTCGAGCTGGAGGAGCTGCGCCGTCTCGGAGCGGCCGGCGATCATCCGAGCACTCGAGCGGAGCAGGGCGAGATCGAGCTCGACCTGCTCGACGATGCCGGGGCGGCGAACCTTGATCACGACGTCGCGGCCGTTCGTCGTCAGCGCCCGGTGGGTCTGGGCGATCGAGGCGGTCGCGAGCGGCGCCGGCTCGACGCGCGCGAACACGCCGTCGCCGAGATCCTCGCGGACGATCGCCTCGATCTCCGCGAACGGGACCGGGGTCACGTCGTCGACGAGCCGCGCGAGCTCCTCGATGTAGACGTCCGGGAGCAGGTCCGGCCGCGACGAGAGCAGCTGGCCGAGCTTGATGAAGGTGGTGCCGAGCTCTTCGAGCGCATGCCGGAACGCCTGCGCGCCCTCCCGCGTCGCCTCGCGGCGACCGCCGACGCCGATCTCGGCGAGCACTCGCCGAATGCCGCTACGCCGCGCGACCCGACCGACCTGCAGCGCCCGCCGGGCCCGCTGGAGTCGTACGCCCACGACCGCGTTCCTCCCACCGTTTGCCGGACGGGAAACGCGGGCGGGCGACCATGACGGTCGGTCGCCGTCCGAACTACGTCGCGCCGAAGCCGCCGCCGTCGTTCATGCCCATCGGCTTCATCGTCATCGCGATGAAGTAGGCGAACAGCGAGGCGATGATCAGCAGATAGATGAACCGCGCCTTGGTCAAGACGTCACCTCCCCTCTTCCACTAGAACCGGACGTCCTGCAGCGCCTCGGCCGCCGCCCGGTAGAGCTCGGCCGCGCGGCGGTCGTCGCCGCGTCGCGCCGCGAGATCCCCGCGCGCCACCCAGGCCGCGGCCCGATGGCTCGCCGACCCGAGCTGCTGGAGGCTCGCCTCGGCCGCGGCGAACGCGTCGTCGGCCTCGTCGAGACGATCCTGCTCGAGCAGCGCGCGGCCGAGCACGAGCTGGGCGTTGCCGATCTCGTCGACGTAGTCGACGCGGTCGTCGAGGAGGCGCAGGGCGTGCCGGGCCTGCTCCTCGGCCATCTCGACGTCGCCGTTGCGAAGGTGGATCTGCGCGAGCGACGAGACGGCCTGCGCGGCGTCCGCCTCCCGGCCCGTCTCGAGGGCGATGCCGAATGCTTCCTTGAGCAGCGCGACGGCCTCCTCGGTCTTCCCGAGCAGGAAGTTCAGGCCGCCGAGGTTGTTCGTGAGCTGGCCGAAGTGGACGCGGTCGGACAGGTCCGCGTAGGCGGCGCGTGCGCGCTCGGCGTAGTTGCGGGCGAGCACCCAGTGCCCTTCGCGGTCGGCGATCAGCGACGCCTGGAAGTACGCGGCGCCGATCGTGCGCGGGTCGTCCACGCCCTGGGCGAGCTCGAGCGCGCGCTCCACGTCCTCGCGCGCGGCCTCGTAGTCGCGCTGGCGGCGCCAGCAGCGCGAGCGCCAGGAGAGGATGTTCGCCTTCAGCGCGTCGCACGGCAGCCCCGAGCGCTCGGCGAGCCCGAGCGCCTCGTTGAAGAGCCCGAGCGCGGTCTGGATGCTGTTGAGCTGGTAGCGGCAGCCGCCGAGACGCAGGAGCACGTCCGCGCGCTCGACGTCCGAGAACGACTCCGCCTCGGCGATCCCGCGCGCCTCGTTGAAGAGGTCGAGCGCGGCCCGGTGGGCGCCGACGCGCATCTGGGCGAGGCCGGCGCCGACGAGGGCGCGGACCTGCAGCTCGGGGACGCCGGTGCCGCGCGCCGCGGAGATCAGCGGCGTGAACGCGTCGACCGCCTCGACGTCCTGGTTCGACTCGTACAGCGCCTCGGCGCGCGCGAGCGCTCCCTCGAGGCGGCCGCGCTCGTCGGTGGCGACGCCGTGGGCGAGGAAGCCGGCGTCGACGCCGAGCCGCCCGGCCAGCCATTCGATCGTCTCCGTGGTCGGCCGCGTCTTGCCGCGCTCGATCTGCGAGACGTACTCCTTCGAGAACCGCTCGCCGGCGAGGTCGCTCTGCGTCAGACCCGCCGCCACGCGCAGCTGGCGCAGCCGCTCGCCGAGGCGAAGCCCCTGCGAGGTGACGCGGCGGACGCTGCTCGTGGACGGGTTGCGGCTGGCCATCTGGGATCGGGCGAAGTGTCGCCTACGCTTCACCAAAGCGCAAGTCGTCCCGTCGGGACATCACCCGAAAAGGGCATGGCGAGCCGCAAAAGCGAGTCAAGCGGCATGGCCGGAGAATCACTTGACCGAGGTACTTGACGGACCGAGGGGTCCGCTCCTATAGTGAGCTCACCTTGCAACCAGGCCGGACGCCAGGCTCGGGTTTGCAGGGGGCGCACCGATAACTCTCGGTGACGGAACGGAGGAGCGGCTGGGCCGCAGAGCCACTTCTCCGGAGTCGCCAGGAGGGTACGCCTCTCGAGAAGGGCCCCTGAGCCGCAGCAGGGGCCCTTCTCATTTCTGCGAGGACGCGCGCCGGGCGCCGCTCAGGCGGCCATCTCGGCGATGTGCCGGCGCTCCACCTCGGGACGCGTCCGCACCATCACCACGGCGACGATCGCGGCGGCGAAGGTGATCGCCGCGCTCACGAGCAGCGCCGCGTGGAGGCCGTTCACGTAGTCCTGCGCCCCGGCCGCCGTCCGGGCCGGGTGGTGGAGGTAGGAGGCGAGGATGGCCCCGATCAGGGCGATGCCGAGCGACCCGCCGACCTGGCGGAAGCTGTTCAGCACGCCGGAGCCGACGCCGGCCTTGTCCACCGGAACGGCGCCCATCGCCGCCGAGGTCATCGGCGACATCGTCATCGCCATCCCGACACCGCCGAGCAGCATCGCGGGCAGCAGCGTCCAGAAGTCCGAGTGGACGCCGACGCGCTGGTAGAGGAGGAGCGAGCCGCCGAGCAGCGTCATGCCGCCGCCCATCAGCCAGCGCGAGCCGATCCGGTCGGACATCCGGCCGGCGACAGGCGCCACGAGGATGATCAGGATCGTCATCGGCAGGAAGACCGCACCGGCCTTCGTCGGCGAGTAGCCGAGGATGTTCTGGACGTAGAGCGAGACGAAGAAGAAGACGCCGAACATCCCGAGCGAGACGAGCATCGCGACCGTGTTCGCGCCGGCGAAGGCGCCGATCCGGAAGAGCGACAGGTCGAGCATCGGCAGCCGCTGGTGCCGCTCGAGCAGGACGAAGCCGACGAGCAGCACGGCGGCCGCGACGAAGAACGCGAGGATCTCCGGCGACGTCCAGCCCTGCTTGTTGCCCTCGATCAGCGCGTAGCTGACCGCGAAGAGGCCGAGTCCGGACGAGAGGAGCCCGGGCACGTCGAGGCGCTGCTCGTGGGAGGTGTCGCGCGACTCCGTGATGAAGATCTGCGACGCGACGATCCCGGCTGCCCCGACCGGGACGTTCACGTAGAAGATCCAGTTCCAGTTGATGTTGTCGACGATCACGCCGCCGACGAGCGGGCCGATCGCGAGCGCGAGCGCGGACACGCCGGCCCAGATGCCGATCGCCTGACCGCGCTCCTTCGGCGGGAAGGTCGCGGTGATGATCGACAGCGTCGCCGGGTTCATCAGCGCGGCCCCGACGCCCTGGACGGCACGGGCGCCGATCAGGAAGGACGCGGTCGGCGCGAGCCCGCAGGCGAGCGACGAGAGGGTGAAGATCAGCAGGCCGACGACGAAGATCCGGCGCCGCCCGAACATGTCGGCGAGCTTGCCGCCCGTGATCAGGAGCGCGGCGAAGGTCAGGGCGTACGCGGTGACGATCCACTCGAGCTCGGAGATCGAGATGTGCAGGTCGCGCTCGATCGACGGCAGCGCGACGTTCACCACCGTGTTGTCGAGCATGATCATGAACAGGCCGAAGGCGACCGCGGCGAGCGTCCACCACTTGCGGTTCTCCTCGGCGAGGAGCCGTGCGCGCATCTTCGGACGGTAGCTGCCGGGTAGCGTTCCGCGGATGGCTGCTCCCGGAGACCGGCGCGCTCTCGTCACCGGCGGCGGGCGCGGGATCGGCGCGAACGTCGCGCGGGAGCTCGCCGGCGGCGGCTGGGACGTCGTCGTCACCGGCCGGACGCGCGACGAGATCGAGGCGGTCGCGTCCGAGATCGGCGGACGGGCGATCGAGCTGGACGTCGTCTCGCGCGACGCCGTCGAGCGCGGCTTCGCCGAGGCCGGGCCGGTCGACCTGCTGGTGGCGAACGCCGGCACGAACCACCGCGGGAACACGTGGGAGTCCGATCCCGAGTCCTGGTGGCGGACGTTCGAGGTCAACGTGCTCGGCGTCCATCTCTGCTGCCGGGCCGCGATCCCGGGGATGCTCGAGCGCGGCTCGGGCCGGATCGTGATCGTCGGCAGCGGCTCGGCGTACCTGCCGGGCGCGGCGGCCACGGCGTACTCGGCTTCGAAGGCGGCCGTCTGCCGCTACGGCGAGACGCTCGCGAACGAGCTCGCCGGCCGGATCCCGGTGTTCGTGATCAGCCCCGGCCTCGTGCGGACGGCGATGACCGAGGGCGCGATCCCGGACGACGCGCCGTGGACGCCGCCGGAGTGCGCGCCCCGGCTCGTGGCGACGCTCGCGAGCGGGGAGTTCGACGCGCTCGCCGGCCGCTACCTCCACGCCGAGCACGACCCGCCCGAGTCGCTCCGGGGCCGCGCCGACGAGATCCTCGAGCACGACTGGAACGCGATCCGGCTGCGCCGGCCGTAGGTTTTCGACTGGTAGGCTGAAACCGTGAGACTGGCGCTCGCGCAGATCGACCCCGTCGTCGGCGACCTCGCCGGCAACCGCGAGCTGATCGTCGCCCGCCTCGAGGAGGCGAAGCGGCAGGGCGCCGACCTCGCCGTCTTCCCCGAGCTCGCGGTCACCGGCTACCCGCCGGAGGACCTGCTGCTGCGGCCCGGCTTCGTCCGGGCGGCGCGCGAGTCGCTCGACGAGATCGCACGCGCCGCGACCGGGATCACCGCCCTCGTCGGCGTCCCCGTCTACGAGACCGACCTCTACAACGCGTGCGCGGTCTGCGCCGACGGCGAGGTGCGGGCGCTCTACCGCAAGCGCTTCCTCCCCAACTACGGCGTCTTCGACGAGGACCGCTACTTCGCGCCCGGCCGCGAGCTCGTCCTGCTCGAGGTCGGCCGCTGCAAGGTGGGGCTGACCGTCTGCGAGGACATGTGGCAGCCCGGGCCGCCCGCGACCGACCTCGCGCTCGCCGGCGCGGAGCTGCTCGTCAACATCTCGGCCTCGCCGTTCCACGTCGGCCGCGAGCGCGAGCGGGAGGAGATGTTCCGGACGCGCGCCCGCGACAACGTCTGCTTCGTCGCGTTCTGCAACACGGTCGGCGGCCAGGACGAGCTGATCTTCGACGGGCACTCGCTCGTGCTCGACGACGAGGGCGAGGTGCTGGCGCGCGCGCCCGGGTTCGAGGAGTGCCTGCTCGTCGTCGACGTGGAGCCGTCGGCGGTGATCGGGCGTCGGCTCCGCGACGTGCGGCGGCGGGCGCTCGCCCGCGAGCTGCCGGAGCCGCCGGAGGCGACGGTCGTGTCGGTCGCGCCGGGCTCGACGCCGGCGACGGCCGTGACGACGCCAATCGTCCAGTTCGAGCCGGAGCTCGAGTCGATGCGGCGCGCGCTCGTGCTCGGCCTGCGCGACTACGTCCGCAAGAACGGGTTCTCCGAGGTCGTGCTCGGCGTCTCCGGCGGCATCGACTCGGCGCTGACGGCCACGCTCGCGGTCGAGGCGCTCGGGGCCGAGCGCGTCCACTGCGTCTCGATGCCGTCGCGCTTCTCCTCGCACGGCACGCGCGACGACGCGCGCCGGCTGGCCGAGAACCTCGGCTGCGACTTCCGCGAGCTCGCGATCGAGCCGCTCGTCGAGGCGTTCACGGCGGCGCTCGCGGAGTCGTTCGCGGGGCGCGAGCCCGACCTCGCCGAGGAGAACCTGCAGGCGCGGATCCGCGGCACGCTGCTGATGGCGCTCTCGAACAAGTTCGGCTGGCTGCTCGTCGCCACCGGCAACAAGTCGGAGATGTCGGTCGGCTACGCGACGCTCTACGGCGACATGGCCGGCGGCTTCGCGCTCCTCAAGGACGTGTTCAAGACCGACGTGTTCCGGCTCTCCCGCTACCTGAACGAGCAGGCGGGACGGGAGCTCGTGCCCGCGTCCACGATCGAGCGGGCGCCGAGCGCCGAGCTCCGCGCCGACCAGCTCGACGAGGACTCGCTGCCGCCGTACCCGCAGCTCGACCGCGTGCTCGAGGCGTACGTCGAGGACGACCGCTCGCTCGAGGAGCTCTCGGCGGACGGATTCGACCCCGGCGTCGTCGAGCGGGCGGTGGCGCTCGTCGACCGGGCCGAGTACAAGCGCCGGCAGGCGCCGCCCGGCGTGCGGCTGCGGCCGAAGGCGTTCGGCCGCGACCGGCGGACGCCGATCACGAACCGCTGGCGGAGCTGATCCGCTCGGCGAGGTCCGGCGGACGCGTCGACACCGCGGCGAGCTCGTCCGGCGAGAACCAGCGCGACTCGTGCGCCTCCGTCAGGTGCGGGGGCTCGAAGTCCCCCACGCGCACGAGGTAGACGCGGGAGAGCCCGCCGCCGAAGGCCGGGTCGTCCGCGTCGTGGTTCGCGATCTCCCAGAGCAGCGGGCCGAGCTCGAAGCCCTCGAGCCCGACCTCCTCGGCCAGCTCGCGCCTGAGCGTCTCCTCGTCCGACTCGCCCGGCTCGCGTCCCCCGCCCGGCGTGACCCACCAGTGGGAGTACTCGTCGCCGTAGCGGAGCAGGAGGATGCGCCCGCGGTCGTCGAGGACGGCGCCGCGGACGTTCTCGCGCAGCGGCCGTCCACAGGCTCGGCCGGCGAGCTCTCGGAACCAGCGGAGGCGCTCGGCCCACGGCACCGCCGCGTTGGCGGGCGAGGTCGACGGGAGCACGAACAGCCGCGTGTCGCCGAGCGTGCGCTCCTGCAGGCCGAGCGTCGGCCGCTCGTCGAAGGCGCCGCGGTAGGCCTCCTTGCCGACGAACCCGAGCCAGCCGGGGCGCAGGTCGAGCGCGATCCGCTCGAGGCGGTCGGCCGAGCCGGCGAAGTCGCCGCGGCGGAGGTCGCCGGAACCGGGCGTCGTGCGATACGCGGCGTTCGTCACGCCGACGCCCTCGCGCAGCAGCTCGAACTGCTCGGCGGGGTCGTAGAGGCGGGACGTGAAGCGCGCCGCGTGGAGCAGGCGCCAGAAGTCGTTCCGCGGGTTCGCGAAGTGGGCGCGCGCTGCGGCGGAGACGCGGCCGGGATTGATGCCGACGAAGACGACGCGCAGGCCGGGCGCGAGCACGTCCGGGACGTCGCTCGGCGTCGTGTCTTCCCTGGACATGTCCCTCCGTCGCGCCACGGTCTCCCCCACCGGGGGAGCGAGGGCCCCCTCTGGGAACGCTACGCGCTCGGGTGCGACGCCGGGGTCGCGAGTTCCTGCCGGATGCGCGACGCGTTCGCTACGCCGCTTCGGCGGCGGCGGTCTCGGCGACGTCCGGCCCGGCGAGCAGCTCCTCGGCGCGCGCGTCGATGCGGGCCTCGAACTCGCGGCGCAGCGCCTCGCCCGACACGGTCGTCTCGAAGCGCGGACGGCGGGGCTCCAGCTTGACCAGGGTGACGGTCGGGTCCCAAGCGCCGTAGCACCTGGCGTAGCACTCTGCCTCGGACAACGGGCGAAGCCGCCGCACGCACCGAGGGTAGGCGGCGGACCGGACGGACCGGTCCATCGGGACCCGCTTCATCTGCGAGCATGCGCACGTGCCCGCGCAGGCGAAGGAGCTGCGGTACGCGATCGACCTCCCGGCCGGAGGCGGCCTCCGCAGCGAGGACGGGACGCCGCTCGACCCGCCGCCGGAATGGACGCCCGAGCATCTGCTGCTCGCCGCGCTCGCGCGCTGCTCGCTCGAGAGCCTCCGCTTCCACGCCCGCCGCGGCGGAGTCGACGTCGGCGGGGCGACCGGGTCGGCGCGCTGCCTCGTCACCCGCCGCGACGAGGACGGCCGCTTCGCGGTCGTCGAGGCCGAGCTGGAGCTCGCGGTCGAGCTCACGCCCGAGCCGGGGCCGGACGAGCTCGCCGCCCTGCTCGCGAAGGCGAAGCGGGACTGCTTCGTCGGCGCGTCGCTGCGGGTGACGCCGAGCTACCGCTGGACGGTCAACGGCGCCGCGGCGGGCTAGGCCTCCTCGAGCGGGGCCATCGTCAGCCCGCGCTCGCGGAGCTGCTCCCAGTACAGCTCGGCCGGCTCCTTCAGGCCCGACCAGACGATCGCCTGGCCCGCGTTGTGGATCCGGTTCGCGAGCTGCATCCCCTGCTCGTACGAGACGCCCGGGACGACGGCCGAGAGCGCGGCGGCGACGCCCTGGAAGGTGTTGTGGTCGTCGTTCAGGACGACGACGTTCCAGGGTCGGCCGAGCCCGGTCCCCTCGCCGCGGTCGAGCCGTTCCCGCGGCGGCGTGAGGGTGCTGCTCATGGGCTGATGGTAGTGAGATAGCGTCAGCGCGATGGCCGCCGCGACCCTCGACGTCGACGCCGTCCGCGCGCGCTTCGCCGCGCTGCGCGGGTCGGTCGCCCTCTTCGACGGGCCGGGCGGGACGCAGTGCCCGGACTCGGTGATCGACGCCGTCGCGGACTATCTGAGGGACTCGAACGCGAACCTCGGCGGCGCCTTCGCGTCGAGCCGCCGCAGCGACGAGCTCGTCGGACGCGCGCACGAGACGGCAGCCACCTTCCTCGGCTGCCTGCCCGGCGAGACCGCCTTCGGCCAGAACATGACGACGCTCAACTTCGCGCTCACCCGCGCCTTCGGGCGGGAGCTCGAGCCGGGCGACCGGATCCTCGTCACGCGGCTCGACCACGACGCGAACGTCTCCCCGTGGCTCGAGCTCGCACGCGACCGCGAGCTCGAGGTCGACTTCGTCGAGCTGCACGAGGACTCGACGCTCGACCTCGACGACCTCGAGCGCAAGCTCGGCGGGCGGACGCGCGCGGTCGCCTTCCCGCTCGCCTCGAACGCGCTCGGAACCCTCACCGACGCCGAGCGCGTCGTCGAGCTCGCGCACGCCGCGGGCGCGCTCGCCTGGGCGGACGCCGTCCACTACGCGCCGCACGGCCCGATCGACGTCGCCGCGCTCCGCGTCGACGTCCTCCTCTGCTCGCCGTACAAGTTCTTCGGCCCGCACCTCGGGCTCGCGTTCGGGCGCGAGGAGCTGCTCCGCTCCTGGCGGGCGTACAAGGTGCGGCCGGCGGCGGACGAGCCGGTCGGCGGCCGCTTCGAGACCGGCACGCTCGCGCACGAGCTCCTCGCCGGCTTCGTCGCGGCGGTCGAGTACCTCCACTCGCTCGGCTGGGACGCGATCCGCGCGCACGAGCGGGAGCTCGGCGAGCGCTTCCTCGCCGGACTGCCGGACGGCTGCACGCTCTTCGGGCTGCCGACGATGGAGCGGCGCGTGCCCACCTTCGCGTTCCGCGTCGACGGCCGCTCGCCGCGCGCGGTCGCCGAGGCGCTCGCCGAGCGCGGGATCGCGGTCTGGGACGGCGACTACTACGCGGTCGAGGCGATGCGCGCGCTCGGGCTCGGCGGCGACGGCGCCGTGCGCGCCGGCGTCGTCCACTACAACACGGCGGCGGAGGTCGACCGGCTCCTCACGGCGCTGGAGGAGCTGTGCCGGAGGTCGTAGAGCTCCTCCGCGAGCTGATCCGCTTCGACACCACGAACCCGCCCGGCGACGAGGCCGCCTGCGTCGCCCACGTGCGCTCGCTCGTCGAGGAGGCCGGCGTCGAGACCCGCGTCGTCGCCCGCGACGACCGCCGGCCGAACCTGCTCGCCCGCGTCAGGGGCGCCGGCGAGGCGCCGCCGCTCCTCCTCTACGGACACGTCGACGTCGTCACCACGGCCGGCCAGCGCTGGACGCGCGACCCGTTCGGCGGCGAGCTCGTCGACGGCGTCGTCTGGGGACGCGGCGCGCTCGACATGAAGGGCGGCGTCGCGATGCTCGTCGACGCGTTCCTGCGGGCCGCCCGCGGGGAGCTGCGGCCGCGCGGCGACCTGATCCTGTGCGTCCTCAGCGACGAGGAGAACGGCGGCGAGCTCGGCGCCGGGCACCTCGTCGAGGAGCACGCCGGCGAGTTCGAGGGCGTCCGGCACGCGATCGGCGAGTTCGGCGGCTTCTCGCAGCAGGTCGCGGGCCGGCGGATCTACCCGATCCAGGTCGCCGAGAAGCAGATCTGCCGGCTCCGCGCCGTCGTCCGCGGGCCGGGCGGGCACGGGTCGCTCCCCCAGCGCGGCGGCACGATGGGCCGGCTCGCGCGCTTCCTCCGCGACCTCGAGGGCTGCCACACGCCCGTCCACGTCACGCCGGTGGCGCGCAGCTTCGTCGAGGGGCTCGCGTCGGTCGCGCCGGCGCCGCAGCGGGCGCTCCTGCGCGGGCTGCTCCGGCCGGCGCTCGCCGACCGGGTGCTCGCGCTGCTGCCGGAGGAGCAGGGTCGCACGTTCGCGCCGATCCTCCGCAACACCGCCAGCCCGACCATCGTCCGCGGCGGCGACACGATCAACGTCGTCCCGAGCGAGGTCGAGCTCGAGCTCGACGGGCGGCTGCTGCCCGGGTTCCGGCCGGACGACCTGATCCGCGAGCTGCACGCCCTCGCCGGCGCCGACGTCGAGGTGGAGCTCGTCCGCCACGACCCGGGCCCGCCCGAGCCCGACCTCGCCTGGCTCGACGGGCTCGGCTCGATCCTGCGGGAGCTCGATCCCGAAGGAGTGCCGGTGCCGCTGCTGATGCCGGGGGTCACCGACGGCCGCTTCTTCGCGAAGCTCGGGATCCAGACGTACGGCTTCCTGCCGCTGCGGCTCCCCGGCGACTTCAAGCTCTTCTCGATGATCCACGCCGCCGACGAGCGCGTCCCCGCGGACGCGATCCGCTTCGGCGCCGAGGCCGTCGGCCGCGCCGTGGAAAGGTATGCCGCGTGAGGCTGCTCGTCCTCGGCGGGACGAAGTTCCTCGGCCGCGCGGCGGTCGAGGCGGCGCTCGCGCGCGGACACGAGCCGACGCTCTTCAACCGCGGCGAGACGAACCCCGAGCTCTTCCCCGAGGCGGAGCGGATCCAGGGCGACCTCGCGGGCGACCTCGCCGCGTTCTCGGGACGCGAGTGGGACGCGGCGATCGACCTCGACCCGACCCAGCTGCCGCGGCTCACCCGGCGCCGGGCGGACGCGCTCCGCGACGCGGCCGGCCGCTACGTCTTCGTCTCGACGATCTCCGTCTACGCCGACCCGTCCGTCCCGGTCGGCGAGGACTCGCCGCTGCTCGAGCCGCCCGACCCCGAGCCGGACGCGTTCGAGCCGGAGCTCTACGGCGGGCTCAAGGTCGGCTCCGAGCGCGCCGTCGCGGACGTCTTCGGCGACCGCTGCGCGATCGCCCGGCCGGGGCTGATCGTCGGGCCGCACGACCCGAGCGACCGCTTCACGTACTGGCCGAGGCGGCTCGCCGAGGGCGGCGACGTGCTCGCTCCGGGCGATCCCGACGCGCCCCTGCAGCTCGTCGACGTCCGGGACCTGGGCGCCTGGCTCGTGCAGGTCGCGGAGTCGGCGGCGGGCGGCGTCATGAACGCGACCGGCCACGTGCGGACGCTCCGCGAGACGCTCGAGACGGTCAGCGCCGCCGTCGGGTCGGACGCCCGGCTCGTCTGGACGGACGAGCAGCGGATCCTCGACGCCGGCGTCCAGCCGTGGACGGAGCTGCCGCTCTGGATCCCGGGGACGGACGCGGACGGCCTGATGCGCGCGGACGTCACGCGCGCCCTCGCCGCCGGGCTCGCCTTCCGCCCGCTCGAGGAGACCGCGCGCGACACCCTCGCCTGGAGCCGCGAGGCGGGTCCGCAGCGGCCGACGCTGACGCGCGAGACGGAAGCCGAGATCCTGGCCGCGGGCTAGGCTCGGAGCGAGTGCGAGGCCTCGACGTTGCCGTTCACGTCGACCGCCCGCCACGTCAGCGTCGTGCCCTTCTTCGGCGCCAGCGGCTTCGCGTAGCGCGTCCAGGGGCCCTTCGCGGCGAACCGGTACTCGATCCCGGCGACGCCTTCGGGGTCGGTCGCGCTCAGCGTCACCGTGCCGCCCGCGCGCGTCGCCCGGGAGACGGGGGCGCTCGTGTCGGTGAAGTCGAACGTCGCGGCCCAGAGCGCCGCCGAGACCTTCGCCTGGCCGCTCGGGGACGGGTGATGCGGCTCGAGCGGCGCGAGGTCGGCGCCGACCAGGTGAAGCGTGTCGTAGGCGACGCCGTCCCAGCGGCAGTGGACGGAGCGGGCGCAGACCGACTGCAGGCCGCCGTTGTACCGGGCCTCCGCGGCGTGGAGCGCCGCGACCGCCGCCGGGCTCGGGACGCCGTCCGCGTCGAACTTCGGGTCGCAGGGGCCGGCGTCGCCGACCGACGCGCGCAGCACCGGGTCGGGCCCGGCCGCGTTCCAGATCGCCTCGATGCCGCCGATCCCGACCATCAGCACGCGCGCGTCGGGCTGCGTCCGGGCGAGTTCCCGCATGCCGAGCAGCGCGTTCCTGCGGAACTTCGCGAGCGGCTCGCCGGTGCACATGTCGTCGGCCCCGAGCGCCTCGACGATGTAGCCGACGCCTCGAGGCAGCTCGTCGACCTGCCCGGCGAAGTCGACCATCCCGGCTCCGTCCTGCGCCTTGCGGTAGGCGTGCCCTCGGATCGCCGGGTTCTCGGCGAGGATCCGCAGGTAGTGGCTCTGGATGGCGGGGTTCGTGCCCGTGACCCAGTCGTTCGCGGGCACGTCGATCGGGGGCCGGGTCCTGTTGGTGGCGAAGCCGGTCTCGAACGAGTCGCCGATCACGCCGATCGAGGACGGGTAGCCGACGCGCGCGGGCGTCCCGGCGAGGGCGGGAGCCGCGAGGGACGCCGCGACCACCGCGGCGGCGGCGAGCAGGCGCACCACGCGCCGAGTATCCGGCGAACCGATCACGCCGTCAATTCGCCCGCGGGCGCGTTCCGGTTCGGTCCCGAGGGCGGACGCGCGTAGATTCCCGGCATGAGCGCGACCGACCGGACACGCGTGCGCCGCGAGCCGCAGCGCGGCCGCTACGACCGCGAGACGATCGACGCGATCCTCGACGAGGCGCTCTACTGCCATCTCGGCTTCGCCGTCGACGGGCAGCCGTACGTGATCCCGACGCTGCACGCGCGCGTCGGCGACGAGCTCTACGTCCACGGCTCGTCGGCGAGCCGGATGCTCCGCCACGCCGCGGACGGCGCGCCGATGTGCGCGACGGTGACGCTGCTCGACGGGCTCGTGCTCGCGAAGTCCGTCTTCAACCACTCGATCGACTACCGCTCCGTCGTCGTGCTCGGCCGGGCGCGGCTCGTCGGCGGCGACGAGAAGGTCGAGGCGCTGCGCGCGTTCACCGAGCACGTCGCGCCCGGCCGCTGGGAGGAGGCGCGGCAGCCGACGCCGCTCGAGCTGAAGGCGACCGCGATCCTCTCGCTGCCGCTCGACGAGGCGTCCGCGAAGGTCCGCACCGGCCCGCCGGAGGAGGAGCCCGAGGACGTCGACCTGCCGGTCTGGAGCGGCGTCGTCCCGATCCACCTCGCGGCCGGGCCGTCCGAGTACCGGTGGCGGCGCGTGCACGGCGGCCGGCTCGGCCCGCCCAGCTAGGTTTCGGAGGGTGGAAGGCTTCCCGTTCGTGCACCGCGAGCCGGTTCGCTTCAGCGACCTCGACGGCTTCGGCCACGTCAACAACGCGGTCTACTCGACCTACCTCGAGCAGGCGCGGCTGGCATGGTTCGGCGACGACGCGGAGATGCCCCTGCGCGACGTGATCCTCGCGCGCACCGAGATCGACTTCCGCTCGCAGGTCGTCTACGGCGAGACGGTCGAGATCGGCGTCCGGCCGGCCCGGGTCGGCACGAAGTCGTTCGAGCTCGAGTACGAGCTGCGCGCGGGCGGCCGCGTCGTCGCCGAGGCCCGGAGCGTGATGGTCGGCTACGACTACGCGAGCGAGCGCAGCGTCGAGGTGCCGGCGCGCTGGCGCAGGAGGCTCGAGGCGTGAGCGTGTACGAGCGCAGCGTCCTCGACAACGGGCTCCGCGTCCTCACCGCCGACCTGCCGCACGCGCAGTCGGTGACGGTGATGGTGATGCTCGCCGCCGGCTCCCGCTACGAGACGGCGGAGACGAACGGGATCGCGCACTTCGCCGAGCACATGTTCTTCAAGGGCACCGAGCGGCGGCCGACCGCGCGCCAGATCGCCGGCGAGATCGACGCGATCGGCGGCGAGTTCAACGCCTTCACGGGCAAGGAGTACACCGGCTACTACGTCCGCTGCGCCGCCGAGCACCGCGACGTCGCGCTCGACGTGCTCGTCGACATGCTCCGCCACTCGCGCTTCGCCGAGGAGGAGATCGAGCGGGAGAAGGGCGTGATCGTCGAGGAGATGAACATGTACTTCGACACGCCGCGCGACTTCATCGGCGGCGTCTACGACGAGCTGCTCTACGGCGACCAGCCGCTCGGCTGGGACATCATCGGCCGCAAGGAGACGGTGCGCGGCGCGACCCGCGACACGTTCCTCGGCTACCTCGACCGCTGGTACAAGCCGTCGCGGATGGTGCTCGGCGTCGCGGGCGCGGCCGGCGGCGACGTCGTCGAGCGCGCACAGGAGCTGTTCGGGGATCTCGCACCCGCGGAGACCGGCGAGCCGCCGGCGGCCGAGCCGCACGCGAACGGCCGCGTCCGCGTCTTCACGAAGGACGCCGAGCAGGCGCACGTGTGCCTCGGCGTCCACAGCTACCCGCTCGTCCATCCCGACCGCTACGCGCTGCAGCTGCTCGCGACCGTCCTCGGCGGCGGCATGTCCTCGCGCCTCTTCACCGAGGTGCGCGAGCGGCGTGGCCTCGCCTACTACGTCTACGGCCTCAACCACAGCTACACGGACGCCGGCTCGCTGTACGCGCAGGCGGGCGTCGACATCTCGCGGATCGACGACGCGATCGCGACGATCGCCGCCGAGCTGCGCACGATCGCCGCCGAGCCGGTGCCGGCCGAGGAGCTCGAGAAGGCGCGGAACTTCGCGAAGGGCCGGTTCGTCCTCCAGCTCGAGAACCCGCAGGGGCTGATCATGTTCGGCCTCCGCAAGGAGGTGCTCGAGCGCCGCGCGCCCGACCCCGCCGAGGTGGTCGCGGGGATCGAGGCGGTGACGGCGGAGGACGTGCAGCGGGTCGCGCAGGACCTGATCGCGAGCGACCGGCTGCGGCTCGCCCTGATCGGCCCGTTCGACGACGCCGACCGCTTCGAGCAGCTGCTCGGCTGAGCGTCAGCGCCGGCCGCGGGCGAGCAGCCGGCCGCGCAACACGCCGTCCACGAGCCGGAGCGTCCCGTGGGCGGCCCGCGCTCCCGAGACGCGCACCGAGCCGGCGAACCGGAGCGGCGCGCCGACCTTGGCGACGACGATCCGCCCGCTGAGGGCGACGCCCGGCGCGAGCGTGTAGCCGGCGAGCGTGAACGACCGCGCCTCGGCGCGCAGGCTCCCGCCGTAGAGCCCGCGGATCGTCGCGCGGCTGCCCGTCAGGCCCGAGGACGCCAGCCAGGCGGCCTCGGCCTCGCCGACCGTCCGCCGGGCGACGTCGAGCGTCTCCTTCGCGGCGAGCCTCTTCTTCCCGGGCGCCGGGAAGGCGGCGAGCGGCGCGACGAGCGGCGCACCGCGAGCGCATCGCTCCGGCGGCGCGGCCCCGTCGGCGACCCAGTCATGGACCGCGAACTGCGCGCAGAGCGAGACGTCGGAGGTGAGGACGCTGTGTCCGACGCCGGGCACGACGAGCAGCCTGCCCTGCGGGAAGGCGGCGGCGACCGCTGCCCCGCCGGCGGTCGGCGTGCGCAGGTCGAGGCCGCCGCTGAGGACGAGCACCGGCACGTCGGGCAGGGCGCCCGTCGGCAGGGTGCTGCCGCCGCTCGCCGGCCAGCCGGCGCAGGGATCGGCGGCGCCGAGGTCGGTCGCCGCCCACGCGCCGAAGGGGCCGAGCGCGCCCGGCGCGAGCGCGGCGAGCGCCGTGTCCACCGCGGCCAGCCGCTCCGGGACGGTCGCGCTCTGCTGCCACGGGAAAGGCCCGTCGTCGCAGGTCGTCGCGAGAAGGACGGCCTGGCTGATGCCGCCCTGCTCGTCCTGGCCGACGGCGTCCGCGAGCTTCGCGACGTGCAGGAGCGGCTTGAGGTCGCCGCCGCTGGCCGCGTGAACCGCGGCCGGGAGCTCCGCCGCGAGTCCCGGGTCGAGGTCGGAGCCGACCACGAAGTCGAGGAAGTCGGGTGCGGTGAGCCCGGGCCTCGGCGAGGCAGCGAACGTGGCGGCGACCGCGGCGACGTCACCGGCGTAGTCGTGCGTGGCGCGGCTGCAGCGCCCGCCCGCGCAGAACGCCGAGAGCGCGGTCGGGAACGCGCGGAGCACGTCGCCGAGGAACGCCGCGTCGTGGGTGGGCGCCTCGACGGAGTCCAGCACGAGCCGCTCGACGTGCTCCGGGTAGAGCGCGGCATAGGCGAGCGCCTGACGCGTGCCGTAGGAGACGCCGAGCACGGCGATCCGGTCGAAGCCGAGCGCCGACCGGACGGCGTCGAGGTCGGCGGCGTGGTCGACCGTCCGGTAGAACGGCGCCGCCTGCCCGACCTCGGCGGCGCACTGCGCCGCGACCTGGGTCTGGTCGGCGTCCGGCGCGGCCGCGTCGAGCGACGGGCAGTCGAGCGGCGCCGACTCGCCGGTGCCGCGGTCGTCGTAGGCGACGAGCGTGTACCCCGGGAAGAGGAAGCGGAAGTACGCCGCCCAGGAGGCGTCGCCGAGCTGGAAGCTGGCGGCCGACGCCTGGCCGGGGCCACCGGCGACGAGGAACACCGCCCCCTCGGCCTTCCCCTCGGCCGGGAGCATCTCGACGTGCAGCGGGATCGTGCCGGGCACGCCGCCGCTGCGGTCGACCGGCACCTGCACGTTCGAGCAGACGACCCCGTTCGCGGCGCCGCACGCGTCGCGCCGCTGCGCGACCGCCGACGACGCCGCCCCGGCGTGGAGCAGGGAGGCGAGCCCGATCAGGGCGACGGCGAGCGCGAAGGCGCGGCGGGGAAGACGGCGGCGAGTCAGCGGGACACCTCGGATCGCCCGCGCTCGGACGCGAGACGAGCCTCTCCAGTATGCCGCGGTTCCGTGACAGTTGGAAACGCCGAGCACACCCGTGCCCGGCGCATCCAACAGGAACGGCTGCGACTCGTACGAGGTCGGCGGTCCAGTTGGCACCTGGCCCGAAGCCGCCCGTCAAAGTGCCTTCGACCTTCCGCAGCCGTTCGAACGCCGTGTTTCTAGCAGCCGCGGCGGACGACGAACAGGCCTAGGCCGGGATCGACGCCAGGTCGACCTCGATGATCGCGCGGTCGTCCTCGTCCTCGATCCGGGCCGCCTCGGCGCGGCCGAGCTCGAGCCAGCGCGCCGCCTCGTCCGCGTTCCCGGCGACCGCGTGCGCGCGCGCGAGCGCCTCGTACGCGGCCGGCAGGTCGAACTCGGCCATCGAGTCGGGCGAGCTCTGCACGATCGCGAGGCAGCGCTCGGCGTGGTGGATCGCCCCCTCCGCCTGGCCGAGCACCGCGTGCACGCGGGAGCACTGCCACTGGCTCCGCGCCCGGTTCGCGTCGGTGCTGCGGGCGGCGTGCAGCCAGTGGTAGCCGGACGCGTGCGCGCAGTGCAGCATCTCGTCGTCGTCCTCGGCCGTCCGGTCGTTCTT
>DASSNM010000089.1:0-12442 GCA_035688025.1 Gaiellaceae bacterium
CCTCGTCCTCGTCCTCCAGCAGCCGCACCCGCTCCCACGCGTCGGTCACCAGATAGACCAGCTCCTCGCGCGCGATCGACGTCCAGCGATTGTCGTGCGGATGCGCGTGCGTCGTGTGGTAGTGCACCCAGCCCCGCTTCGTGAAGCAGAACTCCGCATTCTCGAACAGGGTCACGTTGCCCGTCGTGTACAGCTGGAACGGCGTCAACAGCACATGCGTCACGTCCGCCGGCGCCAGCCCCGCCGACGCCAGCACCGCCTCGATCTCCTCCTCCGGCTCGCGCCGCAGCCGCCCGCGCTCGCCCAGGATCTGGATCCAGAGGTCGCGGATCGTGCTCGGATCCTTGGCGAAGCCCGTGTTGACGAGCGCGTTGACGCCGTCGCCCTGGACCAGGACGGTCTGGAAGCAGAGCGGGAACCACGCGTCCCACTGGTCCATCCAGAACAGCTCCGGCCCCGGCACGTCGACCTCGCCGACCTTGAAGCTGCGAACCGAGAACGCCATGGCTACTCCTCCGGGGGCAGTGGGACGGGCCACATCTGCGGCACGTCGTCCTTGCCGGCGAGCGCGAGCCACGGCTTGCCGTCGCGGCCCAGCGCCTCGCTGACGGCCTCGAGCATCCCGTAGCCGATCCGCGTGTCCGGCAGCAGGTACGCGCCTTCGGTGAACTCGTTGAGGCAGCCGATCAGGAGCACCGGCGGGACGTCCGGGCGCTCGTTCAGGTACGCGAGCCCGGCGCGCATCAGCGCCTCGAACGCGGCCGGCGTCTCGTCGACGGCGACGAACCCGCCCTGCTTGCGCGTGGCCGGGTCGTACTGCGGGAAGCGCGGCGAGTTGTCCCAGCCGGGGCTGACGCACGGGAGGAAGGGCAGCGACGAGCGCTCCTCGAGCGTCGGCCAGACCTTCGAGACGGCGTCGGCCGCGAGGACGCCGTAGTCGAGGACGTTGCCCTCCTCGGCCGGGCGCTCCATGCCGGCGATCGTGATCGGGTTGTAGACGCCGTAGCTGTCGTAGCCCATCTCCTCGAGCCGCGGGAAGCTCTCGAAGTTGGCGAGCTGGGCGACGATCCCCTGCGAGGCGTGGATGTGGATGCGCTCGTGGCCGCACTTGCGCGCGAAGGCGCGGAGGTCGGCGAAGAGCTCGGCGACGCCGCTCGTCGTGAGCGCCGCCTCCAGCCGGACGGTGTCGTAGATGACGAGGAACGGCGAGCCGTCGGGGAGCCGCAGGTAGTTCGGCAGGTGCAGGTAGCGCGCGACCATGTACGACAGGCTCCGCCACGTCTCCTCGGGCGAGTCCTGCGACTCGATCACGAACGGCCACGAGCTCTTGCCGTCGGTGTGCATCGTCTGGATGAAGATCGGCCAGACGGCGTTCGTCCACATCACGGCGAACTTCCCCTGGTGGCGCGAGCGGAGGTAGCCCTCCTCCAGCGCCTCGTGCAGGATCGGCTCGCCGTCGAGCCAGTACCAGTCCCAGATCAGCGTGTCGACGCCGGCGCGCTCGAGCAGCAGGTTGTACTGCGACCAGGTGGCCGGGTCGCGCTCGTCGAGCTCGCCGAGCAGCGGCGTCCGCGGCTGGTGGTGCCCCTCGAAGCGCGGACGCGCGCCGCGCGTGGTCACGTACTCCGTCCAGCCCGGGCCGTACAGCCGGTCGTTGATCGCCGAGCGGTGGTAGTGCGGGAACGTGTAGCAGGCGACCGAGAGCCCGTCGGGGGTCGACGTCGAGGCGCCGCCGATCAGGGTGGCGAGGTCCTCGGGCAGGCGGGCGGATGTCACGGCGTGTTCATGTCTGTGAACAGCTGTACGTCAATGCGAAAACCTGCCAGCGGCCGGCGCCGCTGTCAAGCCGCGCTGTGCCCGAGCGCCTGCGAGAGCAGCCGCGCGTTCTCCCGCAGCGCTGCGAGCGCCCGCGCCTGCTGCTTCTCGTCGAAGCGCACGATCGGGACGGAGACGCTCATCGCCGCGACCGCCGTCGCCTCGTGGTCGAGCACCGGCACGGCCAGGCAGCGGACGCCGAGCGTGTACTCCTGCTCGTCGACGCCGTAGCCGCGCTCGCGCGCCTCGGCGAGCGCCGCCTCGAGCTGCTTCCGGGTCCTGATCGTGGCCGGCGTGTAGCGCTCGAGCGCGACCTCCGCGAAGCGGCGCTCGAGCTCGGCCGCCGGCAGGAGGGCGAGCAGCGCCTTGCCGCCGGCGGACGCGTGCGCGCCGACCCGGCCGCCGACGCTGTAGCTCGTCACGAGCCGCTGGCTGCCGTCGACGCGCGCGACGTAGACGACGTCGCGGCCGTCGAGCACGGCGAGCTGCACGGTCTCGTCCAGCCGGTCGCGCACCCGCTCCATGAACGGCAGCGCCCGCGCGACGAGGTCGCGGGCGCCGAGGTAGGCCCGACCCGCCTCCCACGCCCGGATGCCGAGGCTGTACGTGCGGGTGCGCGGGTCGAGCTCGACCCAGCCCATCTCGGTCAGCGTCGCGAGCAGCCCGTGCAGGCTCGAGCGCGGGTAGCCGAGCTCGTCGGCGAGGCGGCTGAAGCCGATCGGCCCGCGCGTCAGGTGCTCGAGGATCTCGAGCGCGCGGCGGGCCGACTTGACCCCCGCCGCCTCGACTGCGGTCTGTGTCGACATCGGTCTCCGATTGTAGACCCGCCGCGCGCGCGTTCATACTCGTGGTCCGCCGTTCACCATCCTGGAGGAGGAGCAATGCGGATCGTCGCCCTGCGCGCCCGGAACATCGGCTTCTCGCGCGCGCCGAACACGCTCCGGCGCAACCTCGTCTCGAACGCGTCCCTGTTCGACGACTTCGCGACGAAGCCGGGCGGCTGGTTCGGCCCCGTCTTCAACACGGTCGTCGAGGTCGAGACGGAGGACGGCGTGGTCGGCGTCGGCACGGCGGGGGCGTTCGGCGGCGGCGCGAAGGCGATCGTCGAGCTGTATCTGGCCGACCTCGTCCTCGGCCAGGACGTCCGCGAGCACGAGGCGCTCTGGCAGCGCATGTACCGGACGCTCGCGCGCTTCGGCCGCGGCGCGCCGACGCTGACCGCGATCTCGGCCGTCGACATCGCGTGCTGGGACGCGCACGGGCGCGCCGAGGGCAAGTCCGTCGTCGAGCTGCTGGGCGGCCGCGCCCAGAGCTCGGTCCCCGTCTACGTCTCGCGGCTGTACGCGCTCGAGGACCTCGACGAGCTGGCCGCCGAGGCGCGCGGCTACCTCGACCAGGGGTTCACGCGGATGAAGCAGCGCTTCGGCTTCGGGCCGAAGGACGGCCGGGGCGGGCTGCGCCGCAACGCCGACCTCGTCCGCACCGTCCGCGAGGCGGTCGGCGACGAGGTCGAGCTCGCGAGCGACGCGTACATGGGCTGGGACCTCGCCTACGCGCTCGAGATGGCGGAGCTGCTGCGGCCGTGGCGGCTCTCGTGGATCGAGGAGCCGCTGATGCCGGAGCAGGTCGAGCGCTACGCGGAGCTGCGCGAGCGCGCGCCGTGGCAGCGCTGGAGCTGCGGCGAGCACTCCTACGGCAAGTGGGAGTTCAAGCAGCTGATCGACCGGCGCGCGACGGACGTGCTGCAGCCGGACGTGAACCGCGCCGGCGGCATCACCGAGGCCCGCAAGATCTGCGCGCTCGCGGAGGCGGCCGGCCTGCCGGTGGTGCCGCACTCGAACGAGGCGCACAACCTCGCGATCGTCTTCAGCCAGCCGGCGCACGTCTGCCCGGTGGTCGAGTACTTCCCGAACGTCGAGCCGGACACCGGCAACGAGCTCTTCTGGAAGCTCTTCGACGGCAACCCGGAGCAGGAGGGCGGGTCGATCGGGTTCGACACCTCGCGCCCGGGCCTCGGCGTCTCGCTGAACGAGGACGTGGCGCGCGACCTGCTCGTCGAGGACGGCGACTGGCTCCGCGCTTGACGCGCTCATTGACGTGAACCTACGATCACATTCGTGAACTCGTCCGACCGCAAGGTCGCAGTCGTGACGGGCGGGGCGCGCGGGATCGGGCGCGCCGTCTGCGAGCGGCTCGCGGCGACGGGACTCCAGGTCGTCGTCGACTACCCGAGCGAGGACGACGACGGCGGCGCGACGGTCGCGGCGATCGAGGCGGCGGGCGGGAGCGCTGTCGCGATCCGCGCCGACGTCTCGCGCAAGGACGAGGTGGACGCGCTCTTCGCGTCCGTGCTCGAACGCTTCGGGCGCGTCGACGTCCTCGTCAACAACGCCGGCATCTGCCCGTTCTCGGAGTTCCTCGAGATCGACGAGGAGCTCTGGGACCGCGTCCACGCGGTCAACCTGAAGGGCGCCTTCCTCTGCTCGCAGGCGGCGGCGCGCGCGATGCTCGCCCGGGGCGAAGGCGGCCGGATCGTCTCGGTCAGCTCGATCAGCGCGCTCGTCGGCGGGCCGCTGCAGGTGCACTACACGCCGACGAAGGCGGGCGTGCGCTCGCTCATGCAGTCGCTCGCGATCGTGCTCGGCCCGCACGGGATCACCTGCAACTCGGTGCTCCCGGGGACGATCGCGACGGACATCAACGCGGCCTTCTTCGAGGACGCCGAGACGCTGCGCCGCTACGAGCAGGGGATCCCGACCGGCCGGCTCGGCAGCCCGGCCGACGTCGCCGGCGCGGTCGCCTACCTCGTCTCGGACGAGGCCGCGTACGTGAACGGCGCGGACATCCTCGTCGACGGCGGCGCGTTCGTGACCCTCTGATGGCGGCGCTGCGCGGGGTCTTCCCGATGGCCGTGACGCCGTTCGCGGCGGACGGCGGCGTCGCCGCGGACGAGCTGCCGCGCGTCGTCTCGTTCGTCCTCGAGAGCGGCTGCCACGGGGTGAGCGCGCTCGGGCTCGGCGGCGAGGCCGGCTCGCTGACGCCCGACGAGCGGCGGACGGTCGCGGCGGCGGTCGTGCGGGCGGCCGCCGGGGCGCCGGTGCTGATCGGCTGCAGCGCACCCGAGACGGAGCTCGCGGTCGAGCTCGCCGTGCACGCCGCCGAGACCGGCGCCGCGGCGGCGATGGTCGCGCCCCCGCCCCGACCCGACTGGCCGCGCGAGCGCCTGCTCGACCACTACGTCCGGATCGCCCGCGCGGTCGCGCCGCTGCCGGTGATGGTGCAGGACGCGCCGAGCTTCGTCGGCGTCGCGCTCGACCCGGAGTTCGTCCGCGAGCTGCGCGCCGCGGCCGGCAACGTCGCGTACGTGAAGTCCGAGGCCGTCCCGGTCGCCGACGCGGTCGCGGCGCTCGCCGCGCTCGGCGACGTCGGCGTCTTCGGCGGCCACGGCGCGCTCTACTACCTCGACGCGCTCGACGCCGGCGCGACCGGGATGATCCCCGGCTGCGAGCTCGCGTCCGAGTACGCGCAGATCTTCGAGCTGCACCAGGCGGGCGAGCGCGACGAGGCGCGCCGCCTGTTCGCGCGCGTCCTACCGCTCGTCGTCGCGCAGTTCCAGTCGCTCGACTACTTCGTCGCCGGCACGAAGGCGGTGCTGGCCGCGCGGGGCGTGATCACCCGGCCGGGCGCCCGCGCGGGCGCCCGGCTGAGCGAGCTCGGCCTGCGCCTCCTGCTCGAGCACGCGGTCGCCGCCGGCGCCCTGGAGAGCGCTTGACGATGCCACGCGGCGCATGCTTGAATCGAGTTGCTTCCTATATGAGACCTGAGATCAGATAGGAAGAGAATCGTCGCCCAGCTCGCAGGCATCTGACCCTCCTGCGCAGTCGGCCGGGCGGCCTTCGGGCCGCCCGGCCGTCCTCCCGACACACCGCTTGGCCGCCATTCCCCGCATCCACGTCCTGACCGGAGGCCCGTACCACCCGGTCGCCGACCAGTTCGAGGTCGTCGCGGAGCGCCTCGGCGACCGGGCGGTCGTCGAGCTCCGGGACGGGGTCTCCGCCCTCGACGACCTCGACGGCTGCGACCTCTTCGTCGCCGCGGGACTCCACTGGACCGGCATGGACGGCCTGCCGCAGTCCGGGCCGCCGTGGCCCGACGGCGTCGCGGCGACGAGCTACCGCTCGCCCGACGAGCGCCGGCGGCAGGCGTTCGCCGACTACGTCTCGTCGGGCAAGCCGCTGCTCGCGTGGCACGGCGGCACCGGCAGCTTCGACGACTGGCCGGAGTTCGGCCGCCTGCTCGGCTTCCGCTGGGTCTGGGGCACGACGAGCCACAGCGCCTACGACCGCTGGCGCGTCGAGGTCGAGCCGACCGGCCACCCGGCGGTCGCCGGCGCCGAGAGCTTCGACGTCACCGACGAGCTGTACTACGACGTCGAGTTCGCCGAGGACATGCGGGTCGCCGTCCACGCGACCGCCGACTACGACGGCGCGAAGCGGCCGATGGTCGTGACGGCCGAGGGCGGGCGCGCCCCGGGCGCCGGCCGGACCGCCTTCCTCGCCAACGGCCACGACATGCGCGCCTTCGATGCGGAACCATTCCTCCGGATCGTCGTGAACACCGTCGACTGGCTCCTCTCCGCATGACCCTCCGCGCCGCGGTGATCGGCGTCGGCCGCGCCGGCGACCTGCCCGCCGAGCGGAGCGGCGGCTTCAAGATCGGCTACGTCCACGCGGGCCAGTACCGCGCGCATCCAGGCGTCGACCTCGTCGCCGGCGCGGACGTGAACGAGGAGAACCTCGCCGCCTGGCGCGCCGAGTTCGACGTGCCCCACGGGTACGCCGACTACCGCGAGCTGCTGGCCGAGGTCGAGCCGGACGTCGTCAGCATCTGCACGTACGTCGGCCTGCACGCCCGCATGCTCGAGGACTGCGCCCGCGCCGGCGTCCGCGCGATCTTCTGCGAGAAGCCGTTCCTGGCCTCCCCCGCGGAGCTCGAGCTCGTCCGGCGCCTGCTCGCGGAGACGGACGCGAAGATCGCCGTCGCGCACATCCGCCGCTACCAGCCCGTCTTCCGGCGCATGCGGGAGCTCGTGCAGGGCGGCGCGATCGGCCGGCCGCTCCTCTTCTCGGCGAGCCTCCCGGGCTGGGACCTGTCCGAGTGGGGAACGCACTGGTTCGACATGTTCCGGTTCTTCAACGACGACGCGCCCGTCGAGTGGGTGATGGGCCAGGCGCGCGTCCGCGACGCGCGGGCCTACGGGCACGCGACCGAGGAGCACGCGATCGCGTACTTCTCCTTCGCCGGCGGCTGCAAGGGGCTGATCGACGGCGGCGGCGACCTCGTGCAGCCGTACGTGATGGTGCTGACCGGCGAGGACGGCGAGATCCGCCTGGTCGGGAACGAGACGCTCCGCATCGCCGGCCCGGACGGCGTGCGCGAGGAGACGTTCCCGGGCGAGGGCGCCTGGGACGCGATGTGGCGCGACGCGGTCGGCGCGGTCGTCGACTGGGCGGCCGGCGGCCCGGAGCCGACGATCGGCGCGACGAACGCGCTGCAGACCGCCGAGGTGAACCTCGCCGCCTATCTCTCCGCCGTCAGGCGCGACCGCGTCGACCTGCCGCTCGCCGACCGCTCGCTGGCCGAGTGGCCGCTGGAGGAGCTGGCCCGGAGCGCCGGATGAGCGCGGAGGCGTTCCTCGCGGCCCGCGACCTCCTGCTCGAGCTGCGCGAGCAGCCGGAGCGCGCGTACGCCGAGTTCCGCTGGCCCGAGCTGGACGCGTTCAACTGGGCGCTCGACTTCTTCGACCGCGTCGCGGCCGGGAACGACCGGCCCGCGCTCCGCGTCGTCGAGGCGGACGGCTCGGAGCGGTCGCTCTCCTTCGCCGAGCTGTCCGCGCGCTCGAACCGGGTCGCGAACCGGCTGCGCTCGCTCGGCGTCGGCCGCGGCGACCGGCTGCTGCTGATGCTCGGCAACCAGGTCGAGCTCTGGGAGACGATCCTCGCGACGACGAAGCTCGGCGCGGTGATCATCCCCGCGACGACGCTGCTCGGCCCGAACGACCTCGTCGACCGGATCGAGCGCGGCAACGCCCGCCACGTCGTCGTCGGCAGCGGCGACGCCGCCAAGTTCGACGACGTCCCGGGCGACTACACCCGCGTCGCCGTCGGCGAGCCGGTCGCCGGCTGGACGAGCTACGCGGACGCCGACGACGCACCCGCCGAGTTCGAGCCGGACGGCGTCACCCGCGCCTCCGACCCGCTCCTCCTCTACTTCACCTCCGGCACGACCGCGAAGCCGAAGCTCGTCGAGCACACGCACGCGTCGTACCCGGCCGGGCACCTGTCGACGATGTACTGGATCGGCGCGCGTCCCGGCGACGTGCACCTGAACATCTCCTCGCCGGGCTGGGCGAAGCACGCCTGGTCGAGCGTCTTCGCGCCGTGGAACGCGGAGGCGACGGTGCTCGTCGTCAACCAGCCGCGCTTCGAGGCGAAGGGGCTGCTCGACGAGATGGTGCGCTGCGAGGTCGCCACCTTCTGCGCACCGCCGACCGTCTGGCGGATGCTGATCCAGGAGGATCTCGCCGCCTGGCGGCCGCCGCTGCGGGAGGCCGTCGCCGCCGGCGAGCCGCTCAACCCGGAGGTGATCGAGCAGGTGCGGCGCGCCTGGGGGATCACGATCCGCGACGGCTACGGCCAGACCGAGACGACCGCCCAGGTCGGCAACCCGCCCGGCGCGCACCTGAAGGAGGGCTCGATGGGGCGGCCGCTGCCCGGCTACCGCGTCGCCCTCGTCGACCCGATCTCGGGCGAGGAGGCGGAGGAGGGCGAGATCTGCCTGCCGCTCGCCGACCGGCCGCTCGCGCTGATGACCGGCTACCGCGACTCGGAGGAGCTGAACGCGGAGGCGATGCGCGGCGGCTACTACCACACCGGCGACGTGGCCCGGCGCGACGAGGAGGGCTACATCACCTACGTCGGCCGCGCCGACGACGTCTTCAAGGCGTCCGACTACCGGATCTCGCCGTTCGAGCTCGAGAGCGTGCTGATCGAGCATCCCGCGGTCGCCGAGGCGGCGGTCGTCCCCGCGCCCGACCCGCTGCGCCTCGCCGTCCCGAAGGCGTACGTGACGCTCGCCGCCGGCCACGAGCCCGGCCCGGAGACGGCGCTCTCGATCCTCCGGCACGCGCGCGAGCAGCTCGCGCCGTACAAGCGCGTCCGCCGGCTCGAGTTCGCCGAGCTGCCGAAGACGATCTCCGGCAAGATCCGCCGCGTCGAGCTGCGCACGCAGGAGGAGGCCCGCTCCGAGCGGGCGCCGGCGGAGTTCCGCGAGGAGGACTTCCCGGAGCTGAAGGCGCGGTGAGCGCGCTCGACATCGAGCGCCACGACGAGCTCGTCCGCTACCTCCGCGAGAGCGGCCGGATCGCGCCCGACGAGCGCCCGGCCGTGCGCACGCTCGGCGGCGGCGTCTCGAACCGCACGGTGCTGCTCGAGCGCGAGTCGGGCGAGCAGTGGGTGTTGAAGCAGGCGCTCGAGAAGCTCCGCGTCCAGGCCGACTGGTTCTGCCCGCCGGAGCGCATCCACCGCGAGGCGCTCGGCCTGCACTGGCTCGCGCGGCTCGCGCCGGCGGGGACGATCACGCCGTTCGTCTTCGAGGACCGCGCCCGCCACGTCCTGGCGATGGCGGCGGTGCCGCAGCCGCACGAGAACTGGAAGACGATGCTGCTCGCGGGCGACCTCCGCGCCGGGCACGTCGAGCGCTTCGGGCTGCTGCTCCGGAGCATCCACCGCAACGCCCTCGAGCACCGGCGGCCGCTGCGGCGCACGTTCGGCGACCGCTCGTTCTTCGAGCGCCTCCGGCTCGAGCCGTACTACGCGTACGCGGGCGAGCGCGTCCCCGAGGCGGCGGGCTTCCTCGCCGAGCTCGTCGCCGAGACGCGGGCGCACCGCGACACGCTCGTCCACGGCGACTTCAGCCCGAAGAACGTGCTCGTCCGGGGAGACGAGCTCGTGCTCGTCGACCACGAGGTCGTCCACTTCGGCGACCCCGCCTTCGACCTCGGCTTCTCGCTCGCCCACCTGCTGAGCAAGGCGCACCACCTGCGGGACCGGCGGGACGACTTCGCCGCGGCGGCGCTCCTCTACTGGCGCACGTACGCCGAGGACGCCGACCCCGAGCTCGAGCCGCGCGCCGTCCGGCACACGCTCGCCTGCCTGCTCGCGCGCGTCGCGGGCCGCTCGCCGCTCGAGTACCTGGACGACGGCGAGCGCGCACGGCAGCAGGCCGCGGTGCTCGCGCTCCTCCCCGCGCCGCCGCAGACGCTGGACGGGCTCGTCGAAGGGATCGTCGCGGCGCTGTGAGCGCGATCGCGGAGCTCCGGGCGCTCGAGATCCTCGACAGCCGGGGGAACCCGACCGTGCAGGCGACCTGCGTGCTCGCGAGCGGCGCCGCCGGGACCGTCTCGGTGCCGTCGGGCGCGTCGACCGGCGCGGGCGAGGCGCACGAGCTCCGCGACGGCAACCCGTCCCGCTACGGCGGCCGCGGCTGCCGGCGCGCGGTGGCGGCGGTCGAGGGCGAGATCGCGGCGGCGCTCCGCGGGCGCGAGCTCGCGGGCCAGGAGGAGCTCGACCGCGCCCTGCTCGAGCTCGACGGCTCCGCCGACAAGTCGCGGCTCGGCGCGAACGCGATCCTCGCCGTCTCGCTCGCGTTCGCGCGCGCGAGCGCCGCCGAGCTCGGCCGGCCGCTCTACGAGCACTTCGCCTCGCTCGTCGGCGAGACGCCCGACGCGCTGCCGCGCCCCGAGATCAACCTCTTCAGCGGCGGCCGCCACGCGGGCGGCCAGGTGGCGGTCCAGGACGTGCTCGTCGTCCCGACCGGGGCGACGACGATGGACGAGGCGCTCGCGACGACCGCCGATGCGTACCGCTCGGCCGCCCGGCTCGTGCTCGAGCGCTACGGCATGCGCGAGCTGACCGCCGACGAGGGCGGGCTCGCTCCCGACTTCCCGGACACCGAGCGGATGCTCGCCGACGCGAGCGAGGCGGTCGCCGGGCTGCCGGTGTCGCTCTCGATCGACGTCGCCGCCAGCCAGCTCCGGGGCGAGGACGGCTACCGCCTCGACGGCGAGACGCTCACGGGCGCCGAGATGGTCGAGCGCGTCGCGCGCTGGGCGCGCGAGCACGAGGTCGTCGCGGTCGAGGACGGCGTCGCCGAGGACGACTGGGACGACTGGGTCGCGCTGCGGGCGGCGCTCCCTGCGGGTGTGCTCGCGATCGGCGACGACCTGCTCTGCACGAGCGCCTCGCGGATCCGGCGCGCGGTCGAGCTGGGGGCGGCGGACGCGCTCCTGCTGAAGGTGAACCAGGTCGGGACGCTGACCGAGGCGGCCGAGGCGCGCGCGCTCGCGCGCGAGGCGGGCTGGCGCGTGGTCGTCAGCGCGCGCTCCGGCGAGACCGAGGACGACTGGCTCGCCGACCTGGCCGTCGGCTGGCGCGGCGACCTGATCAAGATCGGCTCGATCCGCCAGTCGGAGCGGCTCGCGAAGTACAACCGGCTGCTCGCGATCGAGCGCGAGACCGGGCTGCCGCTCGCGCCTCGCCTCGCCTAGCCCGTGTTCCGGAGCGCCGCCGCGATGCCGGCGACCGAGCGCAGGAGCGGCCGCAGCGCCGACTCGTCGCCTGCGCGCCACCGCCGCAGCAGCTCGACCTGGAGCGCGTTCATCGGGTCGACGTACGGGTTGCGCAGCCGCACCGAGCGCTGCAGCTGCGGGTGCCGGTCGAGCAGCCGCCGCGACTCGGTGATCGCGAGCACCGCCTCGACCGTCCGCGCGTGCTCCGCCTCGATCCGCTCGAAGAGCGCGGGCTCCGCGACGAGCCCGAGGTAGGTGCGCGCGATCCGCATGCTCGACTTCGCGAGCGTCATCTCGAGGTTGTCGACGAGCGCGCGGAAGAACGGCCAGTCGGCGTAGAGCCGCCGCAGCTCGCCGGTGTCCGCCGCCGCGAGCGCGCCGCCGGCCCCGAACCAGGCGGGGAGCAGGCAGCGGTTCTGCGTCCACGCGAAGACCCACGGGATCGCCCGCAGCGCCTCCAGGTCGCCGGAGCCCGCAGCCTCCGGCCGGTTGACCGGGCGCGAGCCGATCTCGAGCTGCGCGAGCTCGTCGACCGGCGTGAAGCTGCGGAAGAAGCGCGGGAAGGCGGGCTCCTCCCAGACGAGACCGCGGTAGAGGCGCTGCGACTCGGCCGCGAGCTCGTCCATCAGCTCGCGCGCGCCGGGCGGCGGCTCGGGCGCGAGGCGCGGGAACGCGGTCAGCAGCGTCGCCGCGACCGCCGCCTCGAGGTTGCGCGTGGCGAGCCCCGGCAGCGAGTACTTGAACGAGATCGTCTCCCCCTGCTCGGTCAGCTTCAGCCGGCCGGCGGTCGCGTGCGGCGGCTGCGCGAGGATCGCCGCCCAGGTCGGGCCGCCGCCGCGCCCGGTCGAGCCGCCGCGCCCGTGGAACACCGTCAGCCGGACGTCGCGCTCCGCCGCGAGCCGCGCCAGCCGCTCCTGGGCGCCGTAGATCTCCCAGCTCGCCGCGAGGTAGCCGCCGTCCTTGCCGGAGTCCGAGTAGCCGACCATCACCTCGAGCTCG
>DASSNM010000050.1:0-30892 GCA_035688025.1 Gaiellaceae bacterium
CCGAGCGCGTGCACGTGCTCGCCGAGCCACTCGCGGAGCGGCGCGAACTCGCCGCGGCCGACCTGCTCCTCGAGGTCGGGCAGGTCGCGCTGCGCCGCCTGCCAGATCTGGACGGACATGACCGTTCCGAGCAGGTAGGTCGAGAAGTAGCCGATCGAGCCCTGCGACCAGTGGACGTCCTGGAGGACGCCGTGCGCGTCGTCAGGCACCTCGACGCCGAGGTACTCGTGCATCTTCGCGTTCCACGCGTCCGGGACGTCCCGCAGCTCGACGCGGCCGTTGACGATGTCCTGCTCCAGCTCGAAGCGGAGCATCACGTGCATGCCGTAGGTGACCTCGTCGGCCTTGATCCGGATGAACCACGGCTTGACCTTGTTGATCGCCGCGTGGAAGCGCTCGACGTCGACGCCGCGCAGCTGCTCCGGGTACGCCTCCTGGATGCGCGGATAGAGGAAGCGCCAGAACGGGAGGCTGCGGCCGACGAGGTTCTCCCAGAGCCGGCTCTGCGACTCGTGGATGCCGAGCGAGCACGCCATCCCGGTCGGCAGCCGCTGCAGGTGCTCGGGCAGCTGGTGGCTGTAGAGGCCGTGGCCGTACTCGTGCATCGTCGAGAAGAGCGACTTGAGCGAGTCGGGCTCGTACTTCGTCGTGATCCGGACGTCGTCGCGGCCGGGGCCGGACGCGAACGGATGCTCGGTCGGGTCGATCCGCCAGCTGTCCGGGCGGTGGCCGAACAGGTCGACGACCTCGTGGGCGAGCCGGCGCTGCACCTCAGGCGGGTAGTCGCCCTCGAGGAACGAGTCGTCCACGTCGCGCTCGCGCAGCTCCGCGATCAGGTCGATCAGCTGCGGCTTCAGCTCGGCGAAGATCGCCGCGACCTCGGCGGTCGAGGTCTCGCGCTCGTAGTCGTCGAGCAGCACGTCGTACGGCTCCTCGACGTCGCCGAAGCACTCGACGTAGCGGCGCCGGAGCTCGACCTGGCGCTCGAGGTAGGGCAGGAACGAGGCGTAGTCGGAGGCCGCCTTCGCCTTCACCCAGGCCGGGCGCGCCTCGGCCGACGCACGCGCCATCTCCGAGCGCAGCGACGACGGCACGTTCACCGCCTTCTCGTGGTCGCGGCGGACGAGCCGGACGAGCGCGCCGTCGTCGGAGTCCGGGTCGAGGCCGTCGCCGATCTCGTCGAGCAGGCGACCCAGCTCCGGGTCGGCGATCCGCTCGTGCATCAGCTTGCCGAGGAGCGCCATCGCGTCGGCGCGGTGACCGACCCCGGCGGGCGGCATCTTCGTCTGCGAGTCCCAGGAGAGGACGCGAACCATGCCG
This sequence comes from Gaiellaceae bacterium, assembly GCA_035688025.1. GTDB lineage: Bacteria > Actinomycetota > Thermoleophilia > Gaiellales > Gaiellaceae > Palsa-739. The sequence goes on from DASSNM010000050.1 coordinate 1,321, forward strand.
CTGAGGTCGACGACCTCGGCCATCCGTTCCTTCAGCCGCTCGAGCGGGCTGCTCACATCGCAAGCCTATCCACTTCCAGGCTCTACCCTTCCCGGTACGCGCCCGTAGCTCAGTGGACAGAGCGGCGGACTTCTAATCCGCGGGTCGGAGGTTCGAATCCTCCCGGGCGCGTCCACCCGCGTCGTTGAACTCGGCTCACGGCTGTCGTAAGGTCGCAGCCCGATGCGTCGCCTCCTCGTCCTCGCCGCGGCGGCCGCGGTCGTCTGCTCGGCGGCCGCGTCGGCCGCGCCCGACGCGATCACGGGCAGGTACCTGCTCTCGTTTCTCGCCTGCGACCCGTCCGGCGGGCGGCAGTGCAACGACCCGCGCAACCACCGCGTCTATCTCGCCCAGTCCGACGACGGCGCCGCCTGGAGCCTCGTTCCGGGCTGGCAGCCGTACGCCGGCTCGGTGCCGGACGTCTTCCGGCGCGGCGACACCGTCTACGTCTACACGCCGCGGTTCGTCGCCCGCTACCGGCTCTCCACCGGCACGCTCGAGCAGCCGGTCGCGGTGCAGGTGACCGGGCTCGACTCGGCCGGCTTCGTCGACCCGTCCGTGATCCAGGACGCCGACGGGCGGCTCGTCCTCTTCTTCCTGCCGGGCGTCCAGGGCCGCGACCCGGCGAGCTGCCTGCCGGACGAGAACCCGTGCGTGAAGCGGTTCAGGTCGGCGACGGAGGTGGCCGGCAGCGACGGGACGAGGTTCACGCTCGACGACGGCGTCCGGGCCGAGTACACGATCCCCGACGGGATCCCCTCGAGCGACCCGGACGTCTTCAAGGCGGGATCGACCTACGTCCTCTACGTCACCCACGGCGAGACGATCGTCCCGTACACCTCGCCGACCCTTCGCGGCAGCTACTCGCAGGGCGCGCCGCTGAACGACAGGACGGGCGGCATCCCGAGCGGCTACTTCGACGCCGCCTCCGGGAGGTTCTGGACGTACGCGCACGTCCGCGTCGGCGGCCGCCAGGTCATCCGCCGCGCCGTCCACGCCGACCTCGTCCACCCGCTGACGGAGAGCGACTGGACGACAGTGCTGACCGGCGCCGGGGTCGGGCTCGGCAGTCGTGTCGACGTGGAGAGTCCCGGCTTCGCCGTCGACGAGCCCGGAATCGCACTCGCGACGCAGTCGGCCGGCTCGGACTCGGGCGGGACGAGCCCCTCGGCGAAGAAGAAGGCGGCGACCGCGAAGAAGCGGCCGCTCTGCAGGAAGGGCCAGCGCTCGACCAAGAAGAAGCCCTGCCGCAAGCGCTAGCGCCCGATTGCGGCGACACTGTGAGCGGAAGAAGCGCTCATGACCCGGCTGCGGAGCCTCCGGCACGCCGTCTCGGCGCACCACCTCGAGCACGAGGCGCGGCACGTCGCGCTCTTCCTCCTCCTCGGCGGCGCGCTCGCGCTCGCCGCCGCGGTCGGCGTCGCGTGGGCGGCCGGCTTCGGGCACGTCGCGCACCGGCTGCGCCACCCGCACGTCGTCTGGCTCCTGCTCGCGCTCGTCGGCGCCGCCGCCACGCACGTCGGCTACGTCCTCGCCTACCGCGAGGTCGCGCACGTCGACGAGGGCGTGCGGATCCATCCGCTCCGCGCGGGCGCGCTCGTCGCGACCGGCTTCGGGATCTTCGTCCCGCGCGGCGGCTTCGCGCTCGACCTCGAGGCGCTCCGCGACCTCGGCGTGCCGCCGCGCGAGGCGCGGGTCCGCGTGCTCGGGCTCGGCTCGCTCGAGTACGCGGTGCTCGCGACCGGGGCGTGCGTCTCCGCGCTCGTCCTGCTCGCGCGTCACGCCCACGCGCAGCAGGCGGTGCTGCTCTCGTGGGCGATCGGCGTCCCCGCGGGCACCGCGCTCGCGCTCCTCGCCGCCCGCTGGCGCGAGGCGATCTGCCGCGGCCCGCTCGCGGGGCCGCTGCGACCGGCGCTCGAGGGGATCGACGTCGTCGGCAAGATCCTGCGCCTGCCGCGGGAGCACGGCGCCGCCGCGTTCCTCGGCATGTCGATCTACTGGGCGGGCGAGGTGTTCGTCCTCTGGGCGTGCCTGTCCGCGTTCACGAACGGGGCGCCGTCGATCCCGGCGGTCGTCGTCGGCTACGCGACCGGGTACGCGCTGACCAGGCGGACGCTCCCGCTCGCGGGCGCCGGCGCGGTCGAGGCGCTGCTCCCGTTCGCGCTCGGCTGGGTCGGCTTCCCGCTCGCGGCGGCGGTGCTCGCGGTCGTCGCCTACCGCGTCGTCAACGTCTGGCTGCCGGTCGGCCCGGCGCTCGCGGGGATGATCGCGCTGCGGCGGCGGCGGGCTAGCGCCGGACGCCGAAGTCCGTCGTCACGATCGTGACCGGAAGCCCGTGGTACGTGCCGGCAGCCGACGAGGCGTGGACCGCCGAGATCCCGATCTCGCGCCAGCGGGCGGTGAGCAGGTTCTCGCGGTGCTCCGGGCTCGCCTCCCACATCTGCAGCGCCTTCGCGGGGGAGACGTCCGGCGACGACCACAGCAGGTTCTCGCCGACCGACCAGAGCCCGAAGCTCGACGACGGATAGAAGCGCTGGATCCGCCGCCAGAAGACGCCGCCGCCGAAGGACTCGTGCGCGAAGTAGCCGTCGGCCGCCATCTCGTGCGAGTGCTGCCGCGCCGCCCGCGTCAACTCGACCGAGATCCGCAGCGGCGCGAGGCCGTGGTGGCGGCGGAACGCGTTGATGTCGGCGAGGACGCCGCGCTCGAGCGGCGTCAGCGCCGCAGCGGTGCCGCGCCGCGGATTCGACGCGAGCGCGCTCGCAGCGAGCGTCGCCGCCAGCGCGACTGCGGCGAGTGCGGTACCGATGCGAACTGCCCCCCAGCTGCTCACACGGGGAGAGTCGACAACTTTCGGCCGGGTGGCTATGGGCCGTTCGGAGCATCTTTCGGTCCGAAGGTCCTATAGGGTGCGGCCCGTGTCCACCGCCACCCTGCACACGAATCACGGCGCGATCGCGCTCGAGCTCTTCGACGAGGACGCGCCGCAGACCGTCGAGAACTTCCGCAAGCTCGCCGAGGACGGCTTCTACGACGGCGTCGTCTTCCACCGCGTGATCCCGGATTTCATGATCCAGGGCGGCGACCCGACCGGCACCGGCGCGGGCGGGCCGGGCTACACGTTCGCCGACGAGTTCAACGACCACAAGGTCGAGCGCGGCGCGCTCGCGATGGCGAACGCGGGCCCGAACACGAACGGCAGCCAGTTCTTCATCGTCACCGCCGACAGCTGCCCCTGGCTGGACGGCAAGCACACCGTCTTCGGCCGCGTCAGCGGGGGGATGGACGTCGTGGACGCGATCTCGGCGCTGCCGACCGACGCGCGCGACCGACCGCGCGACGACGTCACGATCGAGCGCGTCGAGCTCTGAGCCAGCCGCGCAGCGGCAGGCCGTACCAGAGGGCGGCGAGGACGAGGCCGATCGCGGCGGTGGCGGCGATCGCGGCCGCGCGCGAGAGCAGGTAGTCGGTCACGAGCAGGACGACGGCGGCGAGCGCGATCGCGAGCACGAAGGTTCCGGCGATCGCGAGCACGTTCGCGATCGCGACGATCCGGCCCTTGTCCTCCACCCGCCAGCGGAGCCGGTGGTAGGCGCTCGGCGCGACCAGCAGCAGCGTCGAGACCGCGGTGGCGAGGAACGCGACGAGGAAGACGTCCTTCTCGAACGGCGTCGCGCGCCGCCAGCCGTTCTGGAACGGGACGGCGAGCAGGAACGCAAACAGCACCTGGACGCCCGGGAGCGTGACGCGCAGCTCGTTCAGCAGCTCGATCAGCTCGCGGTCGTGGCGCTCCTTCGGCGACTCGCCGGGCTGGGCGCCGCGGTCCTCGTCTCCGCTCACGGCCGGGAGGCTACTCGGAGCGGCGCTCCTCGACCCGCCAGTAGACGACGCCGGCCGCGCTGATCGCGGCCGCGATCCCGAAGGCGACCGCGAACGACTTCCAGCTCGACGCGGCGAACGTGCGCCCGCCGAGGTAGCCGATCAGCGAGACGTAGAGCGCCCAGGCGAGCGCGGCGGCGACTTCGGCGGCGAGGAAGACGGCGTAGCGCATCTCGACGCCGCCCGCGGCGAACGTCGTGGCCGTCCTGCCGCCCGGGACGAAGCGCGCGGCCGGGACGATCCAGGCGCCGTGCTCGTCGAGGACGCGCTTCGCCCACTCGTAGCGGCGCTCCGCCTTGCCGCCCCGGAACAGCCGCCTGTACGCGGGCTCGCCGGCCTTCCGGCCGAGCCAGTACGTGAAGTTGTCGCCGAGCACGGCGCCCGCCCACGCGCAGGCGACGACGACCCAGAGCGACAGCTTCCCGTTCGCGGCGGCGATCGCGGCGACGATGACCACCGTCTCGGCGGGGACGAGCGGCACGTCGACGTCGATCGCCGCGAGTCCGAAGACGAGCGCGTACGTCCACCAGTGGCCCGAGACCAGGTCGGTCAGCCAGCCGAAGATCGAGAAGAGCACGGAGGAGCGCCTACCCGGGCTCGAGCTCGCGGAACGCGGCGCGCCTCAGGAGCGGACGGCGTACAGATCCTGGCTCAGCCGCCCGCCCCGGGGCGGGCGTGCGACCGGCAGCAGGGCGACCGCATGGCCGTCCGACCAGGCGGCGGCGAGGTAGTCGCCGAGGAACGCGCCCGGGCTCGTCGCCGTCCAGCCCTTCGCCAGCGAGCGGACGTCGGCCTGCGTGACGCTCCAGCGGCCGTTCGCCTGCTGGACGGCGAGCCGGACGTCGAGCTGGCAGCAGCGGGATCCCCAGGAGACGACGTAGGCGACCGCGAGCCGTCCGCTCTGCGGGTCGACCGCGAGCCCCGGCGAGAGGTCGTCGCCGGCGGCGCCGAGCGGCAGCGGCTGCGGCGCGCTCCAGGCGGCGCCGTCGGCGGAGCGGCTGAGCAGCAGCTGCGAGCGGGAGCAGGACGCGCTGGCGCCGCAGTCCGGCCAGACGAGCGCGAGCCCGCCGCCCGGCGTGCGCGCGAGGCTCGGGAAGAGCGGCGCCCTCAGGCCGTCCGCGACGTGCTCGCCGATCTGCTCCGGGGAGACGCGCACCGGCGGCGAGAAGGTCGCGCCGCCGTCGGTCGAGCGCACGGCCTCGACCCAGGCCTCCTCGGCGAGGTCGGTGTAGACCACGACGAGCGTCCCGTCGGGGAGCACGGCCGGCTGGGAGCCGTTGCCGGCGGGGAGCCGCGCCGTGGTCTGCGTCCAGGTCGCGCCTCCGTCGTCGGACGTCCAGACGGCGATGCGCGCCGACGGCAGCGTGACGTCGAGCGAGACGAGCAGGTAGCAGCGTCCATAGCGGGGGCTCGACGGCGTGTCGTCGCAGGCGATCCACGGCTTGTCGAAGGCGGCGTCGGTCGGGCCGGAGCGCGTGAGCCGGACCGCGGTGACCGGCGGCGCCCAGGAGAGGCCGTCGGCGGAGGACGAGACGAGCACCCCGCCCGCGGTGTCGTCGAGGACGGCGGCCTCGGCGAGCCAGCGGCCGTGCGCGGCGTCCCAGGCGACGGACGCGTTGCTCTTCGAGTCCCAGCCGTCGAAGCCGGGCAGGACGCCGGCCTTCCAGGTGCGGCCGGCGTCGTGCGAGACGGCGAAGCCGATCGCGTCGGCGCCCGCGAGCTGGTGGCGGCCGCTCTGGAAGACGCCGACGACCGTGGAGCCCGACGCGGCGAGCTGGGGCTCGAGCAGCGTGCGGTGCTGGCCGCCCGCGCCGCTCGTCGTGTCGACGGCGACGCGGCGGGCGACGGTCTCGCAGCCGCTCGTCCGGTCGAGCTCGTCCACGAGCGCGAAGTCGCGGCCCTTGCCGCAGAGGACCTGCTGCCGCTTCCCGTCGGCGGCGTCGATCCGGTCGGCCTTCGCCGTCCCGCGGACGACGGTCGCGCCGGGCTTGCCGACGATCGTCGCGGCGGCAGCAGGCGTCGCGAGCACGAGCGCGGCGAGGACGGCCGGCCGGACCCGGTTCACGACCCCGATCTTCGCAGACGCGCGGCTCGACGACGACGCGAAGCGGGTGGCGGGAATCGAACCCGCGTAACCAGCTTGGAAGGCTGGGGCTCTACCATTGAGCTACACCCGCGAAGTGCCGGGGTACGGTAGCGAGATGCATCCCTCCGCGGAGGCGGTCGCGCTCGCGCCGGCGCTCGCGGTCGGCGTCGCGCTCGCGGCTCGCAGCCGCGGCCAGCGGATCCTCGGAGCCGCAGGCGTCCTGCTCGTCGCCGCCGCGTTCGCGACCGGGCTCGAGCCGCTCGCGAATCACACGTTCCTCTGGGCGCACCTGCTCCAGAACGTCGTCCTCGCCGAGTGGGCGCCCGCGCTGCTGCTGCTCGCGCTGCCGGGCGCGCTCGCGGCCCGCGCGCACGGCTTCCCGCTCTTCCGGCCGCTCGTCGCGCTGCCGCTCTGGCTCGCCACCTACTACGTCTGGCACCTGCCCTGGCTCTACGACCTCGCGCTCCGGCACCCGCACTCGCTGCTCCACCTCGAGCACCTGACGTACCTGCTCGCCGGCACGTGCCTCTGGTTCCCGGTCGTCCACGGCCGCCATCCGACGGGCGCGAAGGCCGCGTACGTGTTCGCCGCGTTCGTGCTCGCCTCGCCGCTCGGCCTCCTGCTCGCGCTGATCCCGCGGGCGATCTACCCGTTCTACGTCCACGCGCCGCGGACGTGGGGGCCGTCGCCGCTCGCCGACCAGCAGCTCGCCGGGGTGACGATGGCCGCGGAGGAGGCGATCGTCTTCTTCGCCGTCTTCGCCGCGTACCTGCTGCGCTTCCTCAGGGAGGAGCAGGCGGCCGGGCTCGTCGGCGCGCGGCGCTAGTCGTCGTGCGGCAGCCGCAGCTCGCGCGCCGCCGGCTCGCCGGCGCGCAGCTCGCGGCTCCGCTCCACCTCGGCGTTGATCTCGGCGCCGAGCAGGAGCGCGATCCCGGCGAGCCAGAGCCAGGTCAGCATCACGATCACCGCCGCGAGCGAGCCCCACGTCTTGTTGTACGAGCCGAACATCCCGGTGTAGACGGCGAAGGCGCCCGACGCGGCGAGCCACACGAGCACCGCGAACACGGAGCCGGGCGTGAGGAAGCGCCAGCGCGGCTGCTCGGCGTCGGGGCCGAGGTAGAGGAGCGTCGCGAACGCGGCGAGGAGCCCGACGAGGAGGATCGGCCACTGCGCGATCCACCAGATCCACGCGACCGCCGTGCCGGCGACGCCGACGTGCGCGGCGACGAGCTTCTCCACCTGCGGCCCGAACATCAGCAGCACCGCGACGAGGAGGAAGGCGAAGCCGATCGCGGCCACCATCTCGAGCGCGACGAGCCGCTTGCGGAGGAACGAGCGCCGGTCCTTGCGGTCGTAGGCGATGTTGATCGCCGTCATGTACGCGCCCATCGCGCCGGTCGTCGACCAGAGCGCGAGCACGCCGCCCACCGCGGTCATCGCCACCGAGGTCGAGGGGTTCGCGTCGAGCCGGTGCAGGCTGCCGCCGAGGAGGCTCGTCGCCTTGGCCGGCACGACCGCCTGGAAGTGGCCCATGAGCGCGGTGATCGTCCCCGGGCCGGCCAGCAGCGTGAAGACGCCGACCGCGACGAGCAGCACCGACGGGATCGCGAAGAAGGACGAGTAGGCGAGCGCGGACGCGAGCATCGTCCCGTTGTCGGCGAGGAACTCCTTCACCGCGCGCACGACGACCGCGCGGTAGTCGGCGAAGCTGAGGTCGCGCAGGCGCGGGTCGCGGAGCGTCGGCTCGCCGTGCTCCGGCTGTGGACCGGTCGCCTCCTCGTCGAGGACGACCTCGTCCGGCTCCGGGCGACCTTCGCCGTCGGTCCGCGCGCGCTCCCGCTGCTGCCGCGTGCTCATCCCCGGTGCAACGAACGGCCCCTCGCCGGGGTTGCGGGGCCGTGACAGGATGCGCGCGTGGAGAGGCTCGAGATCGCGATCGTCGGCGGCGGCTCGGCCGGGCTCGCGACGGCGGCGCTCCTGCGGGGGCGCGGATTCGCGCCGGTCGTGCTCGAGGCGGGCGAGGAGCCGGGCGCGGCGTGGCGCGGCCGCTACGACCGCCTGCGCCTGCACACGCCGCGGCTCCTCTCCGGCCTCCCCGGCCGACGGATCCCGCGGCGGTACGGCCGCTGGGTCCGCCGCGACGACCTGCTCGCGTACTTCCGCGACTACGTGGACGCCGAACGGCTCGACGTACGGACCGGCATGCGCGTGGAGCGCCTCGAGCAGGACGGCGACGCCTGGTGGCTGGCGACGCCCGCGGGGCCGTTGCGCGCGGAGACGGTCGTCGTCGCGACCGGCTACAACGGCGCCGCGTTCGTCCCGGACTGGCCGGGCCGCGACGGCTTCGCCGGCGAGCTGCTGCACTCGTCCGCCTATCGCAACCCGGCGCCGTTCCGCGGCCGCGACGTGCTCGTCGTCGGCGCGGGGAACTCCGGCGCCGAGATCGCCCACGACGTGATCGACGGCGGCGCGGCCCGCTCGCGGCTGTCCGTGCGGACGCCGCCGCAGATCGTCAGGCGCGCGACCGCGGGCGTGCCGGCGCAGCTGATCGGGATGGCGATCAAGCGGCTCCCGCCCGACTGGGTCGACCCGGTCTCGAAGGCGATGCGCCGCGCCGCGATCCCGGATCTCGCCGAGCAGGGCCTGCCGCGGCCGGAGCTGGGGCTCCGGAGCGCGTTCCTCGCGACCGGCACGACGCCGATCCTCGACGTCGGGATCGTCGACGCGGTCCGCCGCGGTCGGGTCGAGGTCGTCGCCGCGGTCGAGGGCTTCGACGGCGCCGACGTGCTGCTCGCGGACGGATCGCGCATCCAGCCGGACGCGGTGATCGCGGCGACGGGCTTCCGCGCCGGCCTCGAGCCGCTCGTCGGGCACCTCGGCGTCCTCGGCCCGCGCGGCCTGCCGCTGAAGACGGACGGCGAGCCGGTGCTCCCCGGTCTCTGGTTCGTCGGCTTCACGCCGACCCTCGGCGGCCAGTTGCGCGAGGGGAGCATCGCCGCGCGCAAGGCCGTTGCCGCGATCGCCGCCTCCCGCGCGAACACGCCCGTCTCGTCGGGACATGGCCCGGTGTCTGACACCGTCACGTAAGCGTGACGCCGCGATCCCGCTGCTCATGACGCGTTGCCGACTCGGACGCGGCCGGAGCGGCCATGTCCCGGTGTCAGACACCGGAACGGAAGCGTGTCGCCATCGTGACGGACGGAAGTCGGGGCGGGCAGACTCGAACTGCCGACCTTCGCGTCCCAAACGCGACGCTCTACCAGGCTGAGCTACACCCCGCTCGCCTGCAGTGTAGGCGCGACCCCGGTCTGAGATAGGTTCGCGGTCGTGGCGGCGACCGGGGTCCTGGAGGCGGAGCGCGCCCGTGAACGCCGTCCGGCCGTCGGCTACGCGATGGTTCTCGTCGCCGCCGCGCTCTTCGGCGTCAACGGCGCCGTCTCGAAGGTCGCGCTCTCGTCCGGGCTGACCTCGCTCCGGCTCACCGAGGCGCGCTGCGCCGGCGCCTGCGTCGGGCTGGCGCTCCTCGCCGCGCTCCGCTCCCCCGCCTCGCTGCGCCTGCGGCCCGGCGAGTGGCGCCGGCTCGCGATCTTCGGCGTCTGCGGGGTCGCCTGGGTGCAGCTCTTCTACTTCCTCGCCATCCACCGGCTCGCGATCGGGATCGCGCTCCTGATCCAGTACCTCGGCCCGCTCTTCGTCGCGATCTGGGCGCGGACGTTCGGCGGCGAGCACGTGCGGCGACGGATCTGGGCGGCGCTCGGACTCTCGCTCTCGGGGCTCGTCCTGATGGTGCAGCTCTGGAGCGGGAACGGGATCGACGGCCTCGGCGTCGTGTACGCGCTCGTCTCGGCCGTCGTCTACGCCGTCTACCTCCTGCTGGCCGAGCATCAGGTGTCCGGCCGCGACTCGTTCTCGCTCCTCGCCTGGGGCTTCCTCTTCGCGACGGTCTTCTGGACGGTCGTGCAGCCGTGGTGGAGCTTCCCCGCCGCCGCGACCGGCCGGACGGTGCCGCTGCAGGGGCAGCTCGCCGGCTGGCACCTGCCGGTCTGGGCGCTCGTCCTCTGGGTGATCGTGCTCGGGACGATCGTCCCGTTCTCGCTGATCGTCGCCGCGCTGCGGCACGTCAGCGCGACGCGGGTCGGGATCGTCGCGATGGCCGAGCCGGTCGTCGCGACCGCGGTCGCCTGGCTCTGGCTGCAGGAGTCGCTCGCGCCGGTCCAGGTCGCGGGCGCGTGCGTCGTCCTCTGCGGGATCCTGCTCGCGCAGACGGCGCGCTGAGCGTCCGCGCGTCCGAACCGGCCATGTCCCCGGACCTGGTCCCGGGACATGGCCCGAAGGGACGAGCGCGTCTACTCGGTGTCCATGAGCGAGCGCAGCTCGGCGAGCTTCTCGCCGCGCAGCTCGTCGCGCTCGCCGCGGTCGATCCGCTCGAGCAGCTCCCGCACGAGCGGTGCGAGCTCGAGCGGGTTGAACGGCTTCGTCACGTAGTCGACGCCGCCGATGTCGAGGCCGCGGGCCCGGTCGCGGAACTCGGCGCGCGCGGTCAGGAAGATGATCGGGATCTCGTTCGTCCGCTCGTCGAGCAGCAGCTCCTCCGCGACGCGCCAGCCGTCGAGCCCGGGCATCATCACGTCGAGGAGGACGATGTCGGGCCGCTCCTCGCGCGCGAGGCCGAGGCCGCTCGGGCCGTCCGGCGCTTCGAGCACGGCCATCCCCTCCGCCTCGAGGTTGACGCGGCAGAGGAGGCGGATCGGCGCCTCGTCGTCGATGACCAGTACGCGAGTCAGGTCGTTTTGCCCCACGAGCCGATATACCCTGCCCGATCCTCGTCCACTCGTGCCGCAGGAGCGGGTCTCACGCGCTTCCCACCGGCAGCTCGAAGGCGAAGCGCGACCCCTCGCCTTCGCGCGAGTTCACCCAGATCCTCCCGCCCATCGCCGTCACGAGGCCGCGCGCGATGAAGAGGCCGAGCCCGGTGCCGTCGGCGCCCGCGCGGACCTCGGCGTCGGAGCCTCGGTAGAACTTGCGGAAGATCTGCTCCTGGTCGGCCTGCGGGATGCCGATCCCCTCGTCCGAGACGCTGACCTCGACCGCGTCCGCCTTGCGGAGCGCCCCGATCGTGACCGTGCCGCCCTCCGGCGAGTACTTGAGCGCGTTGTCGAGCAGGATCGAGAAGACCTGGCGCAGCTTCTCCGGGTCGGCGCGGGCGGGAAGCGGCTCCTCGGGCAGCTCGACGACGAAGCGGTGGCCGTTCGTCCCCGCCTCGCTCGCGGCCGCGACCACCTGGCCGACGACGTCGCGGACGTCGGTCTCGGCGAGGTTCACCTGCAGGTCGCCGGTGTCTAGCCGGGCGACGTTCAGCAGCGTGTCGACGATCGAGGTCAGCCGCTGCGACTCGGAGGCGATGTAGCCGAGGAACGTCTTGCGCTCCTCCTCCCCGAACATGACGTCCTGCCGCAGCAGCGTCTCCGCGAAGCCGTAGATCGAGGTCAGCGGCGTCCGCAGCTCGTGCGACACCGTCGAGACGAAGTCGGACTTGACCTGCTCGACGAGCCGGTCGCCCGAGATGTCGCGGAAGGCGAAGATGCGGCCGGAGACGGCGCCGGTCGGGTCGCGCATGACCGCCTCGGTGACGGACAGCCAGACCTCCTCGCGGCCGCGCATGATCGGCACGAGCCGGTCGCCGGGCGTGCCGTCCTCGCTCTCGAGGTTCCGCTTCAGCACCTCCGCCGGCGTCCGGCCGAGCGCGACCGGCGCGGGCACCCCGGTGATCCGCTCCGCCGCCTCGTTCCAGAGCACGACCTCGCCGTCGCGGTCGACGGCGACGATCCCGTCGGCGATGTTCGCCAGGATCGCGACGCTGCGCTCCCGCTCGAGCGCGACGCGCTGGTACAGCTCGGCGTTCGAGAGCGCCGCCGACGTGCTCGCGGCGAGCGCCCGCAGCGCCTCCACCTCCTCCTCGCGCCAGGCGCGCGGAAGCGACGAGTAGACGGCGAGCACGCCCGCGGGCGCGCCCTCCGCGCCGGCGACGGGCACGCCCAGGAACGCGACGTTGCCGTCGGCGAGCATCGGGTCGAGCGCGCGCAGCCGCTCGTCGGAGCCCGCGTCCGGAAGCGCCACCGGCGAGGCCGACTGGAGGACGTCCCCGGAGAGCCAGCCGCTCGCCGGGCTCCGCGACCCGAGCGCGGCCTCCGCGCCGCGGCCGTCGGCGGCGGTGACGACGAGCTCGTCGCCCACGAGCAGCCGGATCGCGCCGGCTTCCGCGTTCACGAGCTCGGGCGCCTGCTGGACGACCTCGTCGAGGACGGCGGCCGGGTCGAGCTCGCTCGTCAGCAGCCGTCCGGTGCGGGTCAGCTGCTGTGCGAGCCCGCGCGCGCTCCGCTCCGCCTCGAACAGCTCGCTGCGCTCGAGGGCGCCCCGCGTCGCGTCCGCGAGGTGGCGCGCGAGCTCGAGGTCGTCCTCGGTGAAGCTGCGCTCCTCGGCGAAGAAGACGAGCACGAGCCCGCCGTCCGCGCCGCGGGGCGCGACGACCGGCACGGAGAGCAGCGCCCGGTAGCCGTGCTCGGCCGCCGCGGCCCGCCAGCCGGCCGGCACGCGCTCGTCGTCGGCGAGCGTCGGCGACGCGACGATGCGGCCGTGGCCGGCGGTGCGCACGATCGCGCCCTCGCGCTCGTCGAGGCTCGCGCCGAGCAGCTCGGCGAGGTCGTCCGGGAGCTCGTACGCGCCGGCGGCCTCGAGCCTGCCCGCGGTGGACGCGAGCACCGCCGCGCACGCGCCGCCCAGCGCCTCGGTCGCGGCCTGCGCGACCGCCTCCAGCGTCGCCGGCCGCGAGAGCGACTGTCCGAGGACGGACGCGATCCGGTAGAAGCCGCGCTGGATCCGCGCCTGCCGCGAGCTGTGCGTGTACGTCTCGGCGTTCCGGAGCGCGAGCGAGGCGAGGCCCGCGAACGCCTCGAGCACGTCCGCGTCGCGGGCCCTGAAGCGTCGGCCGCCGCGGCGACCGACGCCGAGCACGCCCTGGACGTCCTCGCTCCAGCGCATCGGCGCGGCGATCACGTCCGTGAAGCCGTCGTACGCGGGATGCGGCACCGGGTCGGGGATCTCGACGTAGTCGCTCTCGATCAGCGCCCGCCCCTCCCGGATCGCGAGCCCGGCGAGACCGCGCGCGGCCGGGAACTCGAAGCCGAGCAGCGACGGGTCGAAGCCGTGGACGGCGACGCAGCGGAGGACGCCCGCATCCGGGTCGAGCAGGTAGCAGTCGGCCGCGTCGGCGTCGAGCAGCTCCGCGAGCTGGTCGGCGAGGCGCTGCAGGACGGCGCCGAGCTCCAGCTCGCCGCTCAGCACCTGCGCCGCCCGCAGCAGCGCGCTCTGCTGGGCGAGGCGCTCGCGGTTCTCGGCGAGCAGCCGGCCGAGCCGCACTGCGAGTCCGATCTCCGCGGCGACCGCTTCGAGCAGCGCGAGGTCGCCCTGGCTCCACGAGCGGGCCGCCGAGCGATGGACGACGAGGAAGCCGTTCGTCCCCTCGAAGGCCGCGAGCGGGACCGCGACCGCCGCCTCGACGCCGAGCCGGGCGAGCTCGACGAGGTCCTCCGCGTCGGCGTCGTGGGTCGCGCCGGCGAGGAAGGCGACCGGCCGCTGCTCCGCCACCGCCTTCGCGGCGAGCGGGAGCCGGGTGCTCTCGCCCGCGGCCGCGACCTGCGGCTCGTGCCACTCGACGGCGACCCGCGAGCCGACCGCTTCGTCCTCGACGTGGACGACGCACCGGCTCGCTCCGAGGGCGTGGCCGATCTCCTCGACGGCCGCCCGGAGCGCCGTCTCGAGGTCGAGCTCGGTTCGAAGCTGGCGGGTGATCGAGGCGAGCAGCCGCTCGCGCGTGAGCGCGTCCGCGAGCGCGATCGCGGTTCGCGTCCGCTCGAGCGCGACCGCCGCCTCCGACGCGAGCGTCTGCATGAGCGCGAGGTCGTCGGCGGAGAAGGCGCGATGCTCGTCGGTCGTCGCGACCGAGATCACCGCGATCACGCGCTCGTCCACGAGCAGCGGCACGTAGGCGGCGCTCTTCGCGCCCACGGCCTCGGCGAGCCGGGAGCTGATCCGGCTCGACGAGCTGACGTCGTAGACCGTGAACGCGGCCGCCTCGAACACGGCGCTCGCGATCCCGGACGGCTCGCGCTCGAGGTCGACGCGGGCCTCGCGCCACCAGTCGACGTCGCGGCCGCGCGCGCGAGCCAGGTAGCCGCTCGCCTCGCGCCCGTCCTCGGAGACGAACGCGAGACCGACGAAGCCGACGCGGAAGAGACCGGCGATCTCGTCGAGGAGGGTGCGGGCGAGGCTCTCGACGTCCTGGGTGCGCGCCAGCTCGGCGGCGACGCGGCGGAGGCTGTCGAGCTCGCGCTCGCGCGCCTGGCGGCCCGCGTCGGCGCCGTGCTGGCCGCGGCGGCGCAGGACGATCCCGCCGGCGAGACCGAGGGCGAGCGCGAACGCGGCCGCGCCGCCGGTCTCCCACGCGCGCGCAACCCCGGCGAGGAGTGTTCCGAGAAGCTCGATTGTGCGAATCACTGGGCGTTCGGATTCTAGGGTTCGCCGCCGCCGGGGGCGAGTCCCCCTCCCGGAATCCGCTTTGCAAAGATGGGCCGTCCGGCCCATTGTGGCGGCGCGCGGCGGCTCCTAATCTCACCTCACTGGGCGATGCGAACCGCGGCCTCGTGCCGCGGCGAGCAACTTGGAGGAGCCCGCCGCACCGACCCCCCCGAGCGGCGGGCTTTTCCATGTCTGGAGGCGGTTTTCGCTTCTTAACGACGCTCTCACAGACGGGGGCTATCGTGCGCGCGCAGTGGTGAAACGACTCCTTCTCGCCTCGCCGCGAGGCTATTGCGCGGGTGTCGAGCGGGCGGTCGAAACGGTCGAGCGGGCGCTCGCGCTCTACGGGCCGCCGGTCTACGTCCGCAAGCAGATCGTCCACAACTCCCACGTCGTCCGCGAGCTGGCCGGACGGGGCGCGGTCTTCGTCGACTCGGTCGACGAGGTGCCTCGCGGCGCGCCGCTCGTCTTCTCGGCGCACGGCGTGGCGCCGGCCGTGCGCGACGCGGCCGAGGCGCGGCGGCTGGTCTCGATCGACGCCACCTGCCCGCTCGTGACCAAGGTGCACGCGCAGGCCCGCCGCTACGCGGAGGCCGGCTATGCGATCGTCCTCATCGGGCACGCCGGCCACGAGGAGGTCGAGGGCACGCTCGGCGAGGCGCCCGAGGCGATCGTGCTCGTCGAGTCGGCCGCGGACGCGGAGCTGCTGACGCTGCCGGCGGACCGGCCGCTCGCCTACGTGACGCAGACGACGCTCTCCGTCGACGAGACGAACGAGATCGTCGCGGTCCTGCGCCGCCGCTTCCCGCGGATCGAGGGGCCCGAGCGCGAGGACATCTGCTACGCGACCTCGAACCGGCAGTGGGCGGTGAAAGAGCTGCTCGGGCAGGTCGACCTGCTGCTCGTGATCGGCAGCCGCAACTCCTCGAACTCGAACCGCCTCGTCGAGGTGGCGCGCGCGGCTGGGGTCGAGGCGCACCTGATCGAGGACGAGGGCGGGATCGACGAGCGCTGGCTCGACGGACGCGAGTCGGTCGGCCTGACGTCGGGCGCGTCGGCGCCGGAGCGGCTCGTCGAGCGGGTCTGCGACTGGTTCCGCGCCCGCGGCGTCGCCGACGTGCGGGAGGCCGGGTCGGCGTTCGAGGACGTGACGTTCAAGCTCCCGGTCGAGCTGCGGCGCGCCGAGCGCGCGGCCGCGACGCCCTCCGCGGCCTAGACGTAGCATCGCGCGGGTGCGCGCGCCCCCGCACCGCCTCGAACGGCTCCCGGAGCAGTACTTCGCGCGCCTGCTCGGGCGGGTCGCCGCGGCTGCGGCGCTCGGCGGCGAGCCGCTCGTCGACCTCGGCCGCGGCAATCCGGACGTCCCGCCGCCGCCCCACGTGGTGGAGGCGCTCGCGGCCGACGCGCGGCGGCCGGACGCGCACGGCTACGCGCCCTTCCGCGGCCTTCCCGCGCTGAAGGAGGCGATCGCCGCCCGGTATCGCGACGTCTACGGCGTCGAGCTCGACCCGGCGCGCGAGGTGGCGGTGCTGCCCGGCTCGAAGACGGGGCTGATCGAGTTCGCGCAGGTCGCGGTCGAGCGCGGCGGCGCGATCGTGCTCCCGGATCCCGGCTACCCGGACTACCGCTCGGCCGTCGCGCTCGTCGCGGCGGCGCACGTGCCGCTGCCGCTCTGCGGCAACGGGCGGCCGGACTGGGACGTCGCGCCGGCAGAGGCGGCGGCGCTCTACCTGAACTACCCGTCCAACCCGGCCGCGGTCGCGGCGCCGGAGGGCGTCTTCGCCGAGGCGGTCGAGTGGGCGCAGCGGGCGGGTGCGTGGGTGATGCACGACTTCGCGTACGGCGACCTCGTCTTCGACGGGCGCCGGCCGGCGAGCTTCCTCGCGCAGGAGGGCGCACGCGAGGTCGGGATCGAGCTCTTCTCGATGTCGAAGTCGTACGGGATGGCCGGCTGGCGGCTCGGCTTCGCGGTCGGGAACGCTGAGCTCGTCGCGCGGCTCGAGAGCCTGCAGAGTCACGTCTTCGCGGGCGTCTTCCGGCCGGTGCAGGAGGCGGGCGTCGCCGCGCTGACCGGGCCGCAGGCGACGGTCGCGGAGCGGCGGGCGCTCTACGAGGCGCGGCGCGACCGCGCCGTCGCCGCGCTCGCCGGGTACGAGGCGCGCGGCGAGGGGACGTTCTTCGTCTGGTTCCGGCTGCCGGACGGGACGAGCGCCGAGCGGCTGCTCGCCGAGCACCGCATCGCCGTCGCGCCGGGCGAGGGCTTCGGCGAGCGCGGCCGCGGCTGGGCGCGGCTGTCGCTCGCGGTGAGCGACGAGTCGCTCGACCTCGGGCTCGAGCGCCTGACCCGCGCCCTCTCGTAGCCCTGTCCCGCTCGGACATGTCCCGTATCTGATACCGGACGTGTCGCGAAGAGACGTGTCCGGACTGGCCCTTCATCGCTCTCGGAGCCGAACTTCGCTCTGCGGACATGTCCCTCGGAGCCACGTCCGGTATCTGATACCGGACGTGGCGGTTCGGGACTAGGCCTTCGCGATCCGGAGCTCGCCGGCGACGCGGATCTCCGTCGCGAGCACCTCGCGGGCGACGAGGTCGCCGTGGCGCTCGACGACGTCGCGCTCCGACTCGGGCACGGTCAGCACGATCCGGTCGGTCAGCTCGTAGCCCTCGTCCTTGCGCAGCTGGTTGACCTGGCGGATCAGGTCGAGCGCGCGCCCTTCGAGGAGCAGGTCGTCGTCGAGGTGCGTGTCGAGCGCCACCGTCAGACCCGCCTCGGAGGCGACCGCGAACCCTTCGCGGCCGCTCCGCTCGACGAGCACCTCGTCCGCGCCGAGCTCGTGACCGGCGGCGCGGAAGCGCCCCTCGCCGAGCTCCTCGAACTCGCCCGCCTGCAGCGCCTGCTGCACCGCGCGCAGCTCCTTGCCGAGCCTCGGCCCGAGCGCCGGCAGGTTCGGCTTCACCCGCAGCTCCGACTCGACGTGCTCGAAGACGACGTCCTTCGCCCGCACCTCGTCCGCGATCACGTCGACGTGCCGGGAGGCGCCGTCCGCGCCCTCGACGATCAGCCGCCGCAGCGGCTGGCGCAGCTTCAGCCCGGCGCCCGAGCGCGCCTGGTGCGCGAGCGCGACGACCCGCCGCACCTCCGCGATCTCGTCCAGGAGCGCCGCGTCCGGCTCGGCCACCTCGGGCCAGCCGGCGAGATGGACGGACTCCGGGCCGTCCGGGACGAGGTTCCGCCAGAGCTCGTCGGTGACGAACGGCATGATCGGCCCCATCGTCCGCAGCGCCTGGACGAGCGCGTACCAGAGCGTCCCGAACGCGGCCGCGTCGCCGCCGTCCCAGAACCGGCGGCGCGAGCGGCGGATGTACCAGTTCGAGAGGTCGTCCGCCCACGACTCCCACTCGCGCATCACGGTCACCGTGTCGAACGCCTCGTAGGCCGCCTCGCACGTGCCGACGAACGCGTGCGTCCGCTCGACGAGCCAGCGGTCGAGCGGCTGCAGCTCGCTCGCCGGCGCTTCCACGGGCCAGGACGGCCGCCAGCCGTCGATGTTCGCGTAGTCGACGAAGAACTTGACCGAGTTCCAGAAGGTCAGGAAGCGGCGCTTGACGTCGTCCGCGAGCCCGTAGCCGAACTTCAGCGGCTCGCTCGGGGTCTGCGCGCAGTAGAGCCAGCGCATGACGTCCGCGCCCATCCGGTCGAGCGCCTCGTTCAGCTCGATCGCGTTGCCGGCGGACTTGTGCATCGCCTTGCCGCGCTCGTCGAAGACCTTCTCGTAGGTGAGCACCTGCCGGTACGGCGAGCGGCCGGTCAACGTCACCGCCATGAAGCACTGCGAGTAGAACCAGAGCCGGATCTGCTCGCGCATCTCCGAGACCCAGTCGGCGGGGAACCACTTCTCCCAGTAGGCGTGGTCGGGGAGGTCGGCCGTCGTCAGGCCGCGCGCCGAGCCGGTGCCGTTCCCCTGCGGCACCCACTCGGGGTTGTTCCAGCCGAGCGTCGAGAAGTGGACGATGCCCGCGTCGAGCCAGGCGTCGCCGACCTCGGGGATCCGCTCGACCTCGCGGCCGCAGTTCTCGCACGTGATCCGGACCGCGTCGATCCACGGCCGGTGCAGCTCCTCGAGCTGCTCGATCCCGGACACGGCGCGCTCCTCCAGCTCGCGGCGCGACCCGACCACGTTCAGGTCGCCGCACTCGCACGGGTAGAACGGCAGCGGCAGCCCGAAGTAGCGCTTCCGCGAGATGTTCCAGTCGCCCATGTTGCGGAGCCAGTCGTCCATCCGCTTCTTGTACTGCGGCGGCGTCCACGCGACGGTGTCGTTCGCGTCGAGCATCGGCTGCCGGATCTCCTCGGCGGAGATGAACCAGTCGTCGACGACCCGGAAGACGAGCGGCGTCTTGCAGCGCCAGCAGATCGGGTAGCGGTGGACGATCGTCCCCGCCTCGACCAGCAGGCCGCGCTCGCGCAGCGCCGCGACGACCGGCTCGGCGACCTCGGTCGTCGTCAGGCCGGCGAAGTCGCCGTAGTGCGGCAGCATCCGCCCCGCCTCGTCGATCGGCGTCAGCACCGGCAGGTCGTGGACGCGCGAGAGCTCGAAGTCCTCGGCGCCCGCGCCGGGCGCGATGTGGACGATGCCGGTGCCCTCGTCGAGCGAGACCTCGTCCCAGGGGATGACGCGGTGGACGACGGTGTGCTGTGCGGTCAGCTCGTCGAACGGCCCGGAGTACTGCCACCCCACAAGCTGGTGGCCGAACTTGATCTCCAGCATGGGTTCATTCCAGCCATAACGGTCGCGCGCTAGCCAATCCCCGGTAGGCGTGCGGACGTACTCCGCATCCGGCTTCACCGCGGCGGCGACGTTCGCGGGCAGCGTCCACGGCGTCGTCGTCCAGACGACGAGCGCCTCGCCGGGCCGATCGACGAGCGGGAAGCGCACGGACAGCGACGGGTGCTCCATCTCGACGTAGTTCTCCTCGCCCGCCTGCTCGTGCTGCGAGAGCGAGGTGCCGCAGCGGGGACACCACTGCGTGGCGCGATGCCCCTTGTAGAGCCAGCCGCGCTCGTGGACGGTCTTGAGGAAGCCCCAGATGTACTCGATGTTCGTGTCGCTGAACGTGTAGTAGTCGTTGTCCCAGTCCATCCACATGCCGAGGCGGCGGGACTGCTCGGTCATCACCTCGCTGAAGTGGGCGACGCGGTCGCGGCAGCGGCGCGCGAACTCGGCGAGGCCGTACTCCTCGATCTCGCGCTTCGAGCCGAGCCCGAGCTCCTTCTCGACCTCGACCTCGACCCAGAGACCCTGCGAGTCGAAGCCGTTCTGGTAGCGCTGGTCGTGGCCGCGTGCGGCCTTGTAGCGCTGGAAGACGTCCTTGAGCGTGCGCCCGTGCCCGTGGTGGACGCCGGCCGGGTTGTTCGCCGTGATCGGGCCGTCCATGAACGAGAAGGTCGGGCCGCCGCTGTTCTGCTCGCGCAGCCGGTCGAAGACGCGCGCCTCGTCCCACCACGCGAGGATCGCCCGCTCGAGCGCGGGATGGTCCGGTTTGTCCGGCAGCGGCGAGAAGATCTGCTCTCCCATCGGGAAGCCCAGTCTAGAGAGCGGCGTTCTCACCAGAGGGAGATCGGGTACCGCTCTCCCGCCCAACCGCAAAGGAAAGGAAACGATGGCAACCGACGTCACCGACGCGACCTTCGACAGCGAGGTGCTCCAGGCAGGCGAGCCCGTGATCGTCGACTTCTGGGCCGAGTGGTGCGGGCCGTGTCACGCGGTCGCGCCCGTCCTCGAGAAGGTTGCCGAGGAGCGCAAGATCAAGCTCGTCAAGGTGAACATCGACGAGAACCAGGATCTGGCGCTGCGCTACGGGATCCAGTCGATCCCGAACATGGTGCTCTTCGAGAACGGCGCCCCGAAGGCGGCGGCGGTCGGCGCCATGCCGAAGGGCATGCTCGAGAAGTCGCTCGGTCTCGCGTAGGCGGCGCGCTCGCGCGCGGCCTACGCGGCCTCGCGCGTCTCGAGGAAGCGGAGGAACTCGGCGTGCTTGCCGAGGTACTCCTCGATCTCGGCGACGCCCGCCCCGGCCCAGTCCTCGACCCAGGTCTCGGCGATGTCGTCCTCGATGCGATGGAAGCCGCGTTCGCTCATGCGGGCATGATCGCGGCGGTTCCGGCCGCTGCCTATGGGCCGTTCGGCCCAACTTTCGGGACGGATGGACCCACGCGGCCGCCGGTTGCCGTCGCGCGCCGCCGGGGATGGTGCTTTCGTCCACACTGAGGAGGAGCGATGCACGACAATCCCCGCCCGACCGAGCACGAGCAGGAGCTGGCGCAGACCGAGCGCCAGCACGAGGAGGAGGACATGCGCGGCGGCCAGCCGGCCGATCCGGACGAGGCCGGGCCGGACGAGGAGGACGCGGAGGACTAGTGCCCCGCGCCGCCGCCACCCAGCACGAGCTGGCACGGGTCGAGCTGCTCGCGGGTCTCCCGGGCGAGGTGCTGGCGCGGCTGGCGAAGCGGATGGAGCGCGAGGAGGTCTCCCCGGGCGCGGTCGTCGTCCGGGAGGGCGAGCCGGGCGACCGCTTCTACCTCGTCTTCGCGGGCATGCTCTCGGTGACGCAGGCGTCGGGCGCGTCGCGGAACGTGCTCCGCCCCGGCGACTACTTCGGCGAGGTCGCGCTCGCGATGGACATGCCGCGGACGGCGACGGTCTCCGCCATCTCGCCGGCCGTGGTCGCGAGCTGCGACCGCGAGACGTTCGACGAGTTCCTGCGGCCGCTGTTCGCGGACGACTAGCGGTCGGCGAGCTCGGCGACCACGGCGTCGTTGAAGACCGGCCAGGCCTCGCGCGCCCAGTCGCCGAACTGGCGGTCGGTGAGGACGCCGCACGCGGCGCCGAGGTCGGGGTCGACCCAGAGGAAGGTGCCCGCGCGGCCGAAGTGCCCGAACGTCCGCGGCGAGTTGCGGGATCCCGTCCAGTGCGGCGACTTGCCGTCGCGCAGCTCGAAGGCGAGTCCCCAGTCGTTCGGCTCCATCCGGCCGAGGCCGGGCAGGACGCCGTCGAGGCCGGGGAACTGGACGGTCGTCGCCTCGGCGAGGGTCTCGGCGGCGACGAGCGTCGGCGCGAGCAGCTCGCGGCCGAGCGCGAGCAGGTCGCCGAGCGGGCCGCGCCAGCCCCACGCGGGCGACCCCTCGAGCGCGCCGGCCAGGCCGAGCGGCTCGACGACGGCGGCGCGGAAGTAGTCGCCGTACGGCATCTCGGCGCGCTCGGCGACGAGCTCGGCGGCGGTCTCGATCCCGACGTTCGAGTAGCTGCGGCGTCGCTCCGGCTCGCCGGCCGGCCCGCCCTCGTCGAGCGGCAGCCCGGACGCGTGCGCGAGCAGGTGGCGGAGCGTCGATCCCGGCGGCCCCGCCGGCTCGTCCAGGTCGACCGTCCCCTCCTCGACCGCGACGAGGACGGCGAGCCCGGTCAGCAGCTTCGTCACCGACGCCCACTCGAACGCGCGCTCCACGTCGCCGCGGGTCGCCTCGGCCGCACCGACGACTCCGGCCGCCGCGTGCTCGGCGCCCCAGCCGTCGATTGCCTTCAACGCCTCCACGCCGCGATAGTAGGTGCGTGGACGATCGCCTCCGGATCGGATCCGGCTCCGAGTGGGAGCGTCGCGGCGGCTACTCGCGGGCGGTCGCCGCCGGCGAGCACGTCTTCGTCGCGGGCACCGCGCCGATCATGCCGGGCGACGCCGACCCGCCCCCGGACGCGTACGGGCAGGCGAAGCGCTGCCTCGAGATCGTGGAGGCGGCGCTCCGGGAGGCGGGCGGCGGGCTCGAGCACGTCGTCCGCACGCGGCTGCTGATGACCGACGCCGCGTTCGCGCCCGAGATCCTGCGCGCGCACGGCGAGGCGTTCGCCGGGGCGCGGCCCGCCTGCACGGGCATGGTCGTCGGCCTCCTCGACCCGCGCTGGCTCGTGGAGATCGAGGTGGACGCTCTGCTCCCGCGGGAATAGCGTCCCGGAATGGCCGACGAGCTGATCCCGCCGTCGATCACGGGCAAGGGCTCGCGCTTCCCGCCGGGCGGCAGCGTCCTCGACCACGCGTTCGGCGAGAGCGACCCGTACACGCTCGGAGTCGAGGAGGAGTACATGCTCCTGGACGCGGACACGTTCGACCTCGTCCAGCACATCGACACCGTCCTCGCCGCGGTCGCCGGCCACGAGCTCGAGCCGCGGATCGACTCGGAGCTGATGCAGTCGGTGCTCGAGGTCGCGACGCCCGTCTGCCACACGCCCGCCGGCGTGCGCGCGCAGCTGACGCGGATCCGGGCCTACGTGTGCGACGTCGCGCGCGAGCAGGGGCTCCGGGTCGGCTCGGCCGGCACGCATCCGTTCTCGCTCTTCGAGCGGCAGCGGATCACGGCGAAGGACCGCTACCGGGCGCTCGTCGACCAGATGCAGTACATCGCACGGCGCGAGCTGATCTTCGGCATGCACGTCCACGTCGCGGTCGACGACCCGGAGAAGGCGATCCAGGTCGTCAACGGGCTGATCGTCCACCTGCCGGAGCTCGTCGCGCTCTCGGCGAGCTCGCCGTTCTGGCGGGGCGAGCCGACCGGCCTCCGCTCGTCGCGGCACATGGTCTTCGCCGCCTTCCCCCGTTCGGGGCCGCCGCCGCGGTTCCGCGACTACGCCGACTACGCGGGCGTCGTCAACCAGCTCGAGCGGACGGGCTGCATCCAGGACTACACGCACATCTGGTGGGACATCCGCCTCCATCCGCGGCTCGGGACGGTCGAGATCCGGATCTGCGACGCGGTGACGCGGCTCGACGACGTGATCGCGATCACCGCGTACTGCCAGGCGCTCGTCAAGCACTACGCGGCGCTGTACGAGCGCGGCGAGGAGGTGCCGTCGTTCCACCGCATCCTGACGACCGAGAACAAGTGGCTCGCCGCGCGGTACGGGCTCGCGGCGCCGGTGATGGACCTCCAGACCGGGCGGCGGAACCGGCTGCCGGTGGCTGCGCTGATCCGGCGGACGCTGAAGACGATCGCGCCGCACGCGCACGAGCTCGGCGCGACCGAGGAGCTCGCCGGGGTCGAGACGATCCTCGCGCGCGGCAACGGCGCCGACCGCCAGCTGCACGTCTTCAACTCGAACCGCGACATCGTCGAGGTCGCGCGCGAGGTCGCCGACCTGACCGAGATCGCGCCCGACCCCGCGCCGGCGCCGGCTGGGACGTGATCCTTTCGTCACGCTTCAGGCACGGGGTCTGACCCGGGTCTGACCCCGGTTTCCGGTGTACGAAGGGTACGCGCTCGCCGCGATGCGGCCTGTCGTGCGGGGTCGGGCGTCGGCCGGCGTCGGAAAGCGGTGCCAGAGGCCTTCACGGAAGCGTGACGGAACCGTTACGGCGTCGGACAGCCGCTGGAGCAGATCCAGCGGCCGCCGGGACGTTCGACCCGCCACACGGTCGACGTCCCGTCGCCGACGAGCGAGACGGCGCCGTTCGCCCAGCTCGTCGTCGTCGAGCCGAGGATCTGGACGAACCGGAACACGGGACGGTTCCGCGGCTGGCGGTAGACGTGGACGGTCTGGCCGTTCCGCTTCGTCTCGTCGTCGAGCCAGGCGAGCTCGACGCGACCGTCGCCGTCGACGTCCCGGACCCATGCGCCGAGGAGCCCCTTACCGCGGATCTTGCAGACGGTCGTCGCCTGCGTCCGCGTCCAGCCGCTGCCGGCGCGACGCCAGACCGTGAACCGCGTCGACGGGTCGTCGTTCGTCGGCCGCAGCTCGTAGACGAGGACCTGCTCGAGCGGCGCCCTGCCGTCGAGCTCGACGTCGAAGCGGTGGACGCGCAGGGCGTCCTTCGGCGGCGCGGGCGCGGCGAGCGCGAGCCCGAGCGCGGCCGCCGCGAGGAGGATCCGCATGCGCGCAGCGTCCGCCGGCGCCGGCCCCGACCCATCCGTGTTCCCACGGACTAGGCTCACGACGATGCTCTCGGTCGGCGACACCGCCCCCCTCGACTCGGCCGTCTGGACGACGCCGCGCGAGCGGGCGACGATCGCGAACCTGCTCGAGGGCGGCCCGATCCTGCTCGTCTTCTACCTCTTCGACTGGTCCTCGACCTGAACGAACGAGCTGGAGCTCCTGCGTGACAGGAGCGAGGAGTTCAAGGCCGCCGGCGTCCAGCTCTACGCGATCTCGCGCGACTCGGCCTACACGCACGTCGCGTGGACGCAGGCGCTCGACCTGACCTTTCCGCTCCTCTCCGACTGGAACGCGGAGGCGACCCACGGCTTCGACGTCGCGATGGAGCACAACGGCATGCGCGACGTGTCGCGGCGCACGTGCTTCCTGGTCGCCGGCGACGGCCTCGTCCGCGGCGCCTGGGAGTACGAGAACGCCGAGGTGCCGGACGTCGAGGCGCTGCTCGCGGCCGCGCAGAGCTTGTAGCCGTCCGCGCGATCTCCTTTACTCCCGCGGATGGAGACACCCCACATCGCCGAGGCGCCGGCCGAGCGCCGCGCCTCCGGCAAGGTCACGGCGGCGATCGGACTCGCCGTCGCCGTCGTCGGGGTCGTGTTCGCGTTCAACGCGACCGACGCCGCGACGCACTGGTTCGCGCTGTTCAAGCTGATCCACGTCGGCGTCGCCGTCTTCTGGGTCGGCGGCGGCCTCGCGATCACGACGCTCGCGCTCCGCGCGGAGCGCTCGGGCGACGCCGGCGAGCTCGCCACGATCGCGAGACAGGCGGCGTTCATCGGCGAGCGCTTCTTCGCGCCGGGCGGCCTCGTCGTCCTCGCGATGGGGATCGTGATGGTCGTGAACCGCCACCTCGGCTGGGGGACGTTCTGGATCGACGCCGGCCTCGTCGGCTACGCCTCGACGTTCGTCACCGGCATCGCGTTCCTCTCGCCGCAGTCGAAGCGGATCTCGGCGCTGCTCGAGGAGAAGGGCGCCGCGGCGGCCGAGACGCAGGCCGCGATCCGGAGGATCCTGCTGGTGGCGCGCGTCGACGTCGGCGTGCTGCTGCTCGTCGTCGCCGACATGCTGCTGAAGCCGTTCTCGTAGATTCGTCGCGGCCGCGCGATGACTTTTGCGCGGCCGCGTCGTCTCTTCCCTAGAGGTCGCCCGATGCGCGACACTCGTCGGAGTCACGCGAACGCGAGGAGAGAGTGGATGGCGAAGACGCTGGTGATGGTCGGGACGCGCAAGGGCGCGTTCCTGATCGAGAGCGACAACCGCAAGGACTGGACCGTGCGCGGCCCGTTCTGCGAGGGCTGGCCGGTCTACCACGCGATCTACGACGCGGGCTCCGGCTCGATCTACGCCGCCGCCGCGAGCGAGTGGCACGGCTCCGCGATCTGGCGCAGCCGCGACCTCGGCGGCAGCTGGGAGCTGTCGAGCGAGGGGATCTCGTACGGCGACGACGCCGGCCGCAAGGTGTCGAAGGTCTCGACGCTCGCGATGGCCGGCGACCGGCTGCTCGTCGGCGTCGAGGCGCCGGGCATCTTCGAGAGCCGCGACGGCGGCCAGACGTTCAGCCTGATGACGACGCTCTCCGGCCAGCCCGGGAGCGAGAACTGGGACGACCCGAAGATGCAGCCGCCCGGGCACCTCGGGATCTCCGGCTTCGTGACCGACCCGGGCGACGCGGAGCGGTTCTTCGCGATCGTCCAGGGGATCGGGGCGTTCGAGACCGAGGACGGCGGCTCGTCGTGGACGCCGCGGAACAAGGGTCTGCGGCGCGACTGGCCGGCCGACTACGAGGAGGTCGGCTTCTGCGTCCACAAGCTCGTCCGTTCGCCGTCGGACGGGTCGCGGATGTTCCAGCAGAACCACGTCGGCATGCACCGCTCCGACGACGGCGGCCAGACGTGGAACGAGATCACGGAGGGGCTGCCGAGCGAGTTCGGCTTCGCGGCGGCCGTCCACCCGCACGACCGCGACACGTTCTACGTGATCCCGCTCGACGCGGGCCACGGCCGGATCATGCCCGACGGCAAGGCGGCGGTCTGGCAGACGCGGGACGGCGGCTCGAGCTGGCGGGCGCTCCGCACCGGCCTGCCGCAGGAGAACGCCCACCTCGGCGTCCTCCGGCAGGGGATGGCGATCGACCGCGAGGACACGCCGGGCCTCTACTTCGGCACGAGCACCGGCCAGGTGTTCGCGAGCATGGACGAAGGCGAGTCGTGGCTGCAGCTCGCCGACTACCTGCCGGCGATCTCCTCCGTCGACGTTGCGGTCATCGACTAGCCATGGCCGACGTCCACCTCCCGACGACGCTCACCCCGCTCTTCCCGGGCCTGACGCGGCGCGTGGACGTGGCGGCGACGACCGTGCTCGGGGCGATCGACGAGCTGGAAGCGCAGTGGCCGGGCCTTCGCGACCGTCTGGTCGAGGAGGGCCCGGCCCTGCGCACGCACATCCACGTCTACGTCGACAAGGAGCGGGCCGGGCTGGACGCCTCGCTCGACCCGCGCAGCCGCATGGACGTGATCGCCGCGATCAGCGGCGGCTGAGCCGCGGCTGATCGCACGAGGGCGCGGCCTCGGCCGCGTCCGCAAGACGGCGTGGTCAGCGGCGGCTGAGCACGCTCCGGCGCAGCAGCGGCAGGAGCGGCAGCGGCCGCTCGCGGTGGCGCTCCTCCATCAGCTGGCGGCGGCGGGCTGCGAGCAGGTCGAAGACCGTCACCGAGCCGAGCACGAGTCCGGGGTCTGCGCGGTCGACGACCGGCAGCGTGTCGACGTGCTCGGCGGCCATCCGGCCGGCGACCGTCCGGAGCACCTCGTCCGGGAACGCGACCGGGCCGGGCGCCGGCTCGAACCCGTTCCCGCCCGCCTGCATGACCTCGCGCACGAACATCGCCTCGAGCGGGTCGACCGCGTACTCGCGCATGACGTGGAAGCCGCGGCGGGCGACCTTCTCGGTGAGGATCGAGCGTCGCAGCGCGAGCACGCTGACGAGATGGGCCGCGGTGCAGGCGACGAGCAGCGGCAGCAGCAGCGTCTGCTCGTGGGTCAGCTCGACGGCGAAGACGATCGAGGTGAACGGCGAGCGGGTGACGCCGGCGAGCGTCGCGCCCATGCCGAGCACGGCCCAGGCGCCGGCGGAGCCGCCGAACGCGTGGCCGAGCATGCCGCCGGCGGCCGCGCCCATCATCAGCAGCGGCGCGAGGATGCCGCCGCTCGTGCCGGAGCCGAGCGCCGTCGCCCAGATGACGAGCTTGACGACGAGCAGGAGCGCGAGCGCGCCGAGCGCGAGCCGGCCCGCGAGCTCGTCGGCGATCGTCGCGTAGCCGACGCCGAGGGCGCGCGGGTCGATCAGGCCGCCGACCCCGACGACGAGGCCGCCGAGCGCAGGCCACCACGCCCAGTGGATCGGCAGGTGCTTGAACGCGTCCTCCGCCCCGTAGACGGCGGCCGTCAGCAGCCAGGCGAGGACGCCGGCGACGAGGCCGATCGCGGCCGCTTTCGCGACCACCTCCGGCGCGAGCGACAGGTGGGCGGCGACCGGGAAGAGCGGCGCCCTGGAGACGAGCGCGTGCCGGACGAAGACCTCGCGCAGCGTGGCGGCGACCGACACCGCTGCCGCGATCGGGACGAACGAGCGCGGCTTCCACTCGAAAACGAGCAGCTCGACGCCGAAGAGGACGGCGGCGACCGGCGTCCCGAACACGGCCGCCATCCCGCCGCAGGCGCCTGCGACGAGGAGGGCGCGGCGTTCGCTCGCGGTCAGGTGGAGGAGCTGGGCGAAGACGGAGCCGACCGCGCCGCCGGTGAGGATGATCGGCCCCTCGGCGCCGAACGGGCCGCCGGAGCCGATGCTGATCGCGCTCGAGACGGGCTTGAGCACGGTCAGCCGCGGCTCGACCTTGCTGCCGCCGATCAGGATCGTCTCCATCGCCTCGGGGATGCCGTGGCCGCGGATCCGCTCCGAGCCGAAGCGCGCCATCAGCCCGACGAGGAGGCCGCCGACGACCGGGATCGCGACCGTCCAGGCGCCGAAGCGGTGCAGCGTCGGCGGCACGAGCGTCCAGCCGACGGTGCCGTAGTAGGCGAGGTGCGTGAACAGCCCGATCAGGTCGAGCAGGGCGAGCGCGATCCCGGCGGAGAGCGCGCCGACGACGAGCGCGAGCGCGACGAGCCGGAGCGCGTGCGGGCCGAAGGTGAAGTCGCCGAGCCGCCGCTCGAGCCCGACCCCGGCGCGCTCGTCGGCGCCGCCGACGCTGTCGGCGGGCAGGCGGCGGTCGAGTGTCTCGTCGTGCTCGGTCATCGGGTCGAGGTCGGCGCGAAATAACGAATCGCAATACGATGGTATTGCGGCCGGTTGGAACGGTAGCTTCCGGGTCGTGGTGTTCAGCGCCGAAACCGCACGACGCTTCCTCGTCGCGCGGCAGCTGCTCGCGCCGCCGCGCGCGGCGCGCGACGTGCTCGAGGTCGTCCGCCGCTTCGGTTCGCTCCAGTACGACCCGATCGACGTCGCCGGACGCAGCCACGACCTCGTCCTCCACGCCCGCGTCGCCGGCTACGAACCCGCCCGGACCGAGGAGCTGTACGCGCGGCGCGCCCTGTACGAGGCCTACAACAAGGGCCTCGCGTTCGTCCCGGTCGAGGACGTGCCGTGGTTCCGGACCCCGGTCGGCCGGCGCTCGCAGCGGCTGATCGACGAGCACGCGGAGATCGCCGAGCGCGTCCTCGAGCGGATCCGCGCCGAGGGCCCGCTCTCGTCGTCGGATTTCGAGGTGGAGCGGGTCGCGGTGGACGACTGGTTCGGCGTGCCGACGAACGCCGTCCGCGCCGTGCTCGAGGCGCTCGCCGTGACCGGGGTGCTCGGCCTCGCCCGCCGCGAGGGCAACCGCCGCCACTACGACCTCGCCGAGCGCCTGCTCCCGGCCGAGGTGCTCGCCCGCGACGTGCCGGTCGCCGAGCAGCTGCGGCACCGGATGCTCTCGCGGCACCGGGCGCACGGCCTGCTCTCCCCCTCGAGCGGCAACGACGTCTAC
>DASSNM010000085.1:0-23408 GCA_035688025.1 Gaiellaceae bacterium
GGTGCTCGCCGGCTCGTCCGGCGGCACCGTCACGGGCTCCGGCTGCACCTCGCCCTCGATCACGCGCATCTCGACCTTCGGGTCGTCGGGACCCGGATCCTCGCGGCGGTCGACGACGATCGTGGAGCCCTCGGAGAGCTCGCGCCCGAGCACGAAGTCCGCCAGCGGGTCCTCGATCAGGCGCTGGATCGCCCTGCGGAGCGGCCGGGCGCCCATCGCCGGGTCGTAGCCCTCCTCGACGAGCAGCTCCTTCGCTGCCTGCGTCAGCTCGACGGTCGAGCCGTGTACCGCCATCTGATCGCGCAGCCGCTTCATCATCAGGTCGACGATCTGCAGGATCTCGTGCTTCTCGAGCTTGTGGAAGACGATGATCTCGTCGATCCGGTTGAGCAGCTCGGGGCGGAAGACCTTCTTGAGCTCGCCCATCACGCGGGACTTCATGTCCTCGTACGTGAGGCCCTGCTCGTCGCCGATGTTGAAGCCGAGCGTCTGGTTCTTCGAGATCTGCGCGGCCCCGATGTTCGAGGTCATGATCACGATCGTGTTGCGGAAGTCGACCTTGCGCCCCTGGGCGTCGGTCAGCTTCCCGTCCTCGAGGATCTGCAGGAGGATGTTGAACACGTCCGGGTGCGCCTTCTCGATCTCGTCGAGGAGCAGCACGGAGTACGGCTTGCGGCGGACGGCCTCGGTGAGCTGGCCGCCCTCGTCGTACCCGACGTAGCCCGGGGGCGAGCCGACGAGCCGGGACACGGAGTGCTTCTCCATGTACTCCGACATGTCGACCTGGATCATCGCGTCCTCGTCGCCGAACAGGAACTCTGCGAGCGTGCGCGCAAGCTCCGTCTTGCCGACGCCGGACGGGCCGAGGAAGATGAACGAGCCCGTCGGCCGCTTCGGGTCCTTGATGCCGGCGCGTGCGCGGCGGATCGACTTCGAGACGGCGACGATCGCCTCCTCCTGGCCGATGACGCGCTTGTGGAGCTCCTCCTCCATGCGGATGAGCTTCTGCGACTCGGCCTCGGTCAGCTTGAAGACCGGGATGCCCGTCCACATCGAGACGATGTCCGCGATCTCCTCCTCGCCGACCTCGGGCTGCTCCTCGGTGGACTCCGAGTTGCGCCACTGCTCCTCGAGCTCGCGCTTCTTCTGCGTGAGCTTGCGCTCCTTGTCGCGGAGCGAGGCGGCCTTCTCGAACTCCTGGTTCTCGATCGACGCCTCCTTGTCCTTGCGGACGCGCTCGATCTCCTCCTCCAGCTCGCGGTAGCGCGGCGGAGCGGACATCGACTTGATGCGCAGCCGGGACGCGGCCTCGTCGATCAGGTCGATCGCCTTGTCGGGGAGGTGCCGGTCCTGGATGTAGCGGTCGCTGAGCTCGGCGGCAGCCTGCAGCGCCTCGTCGGTGATCTTGACGCGGTGGTGCGCCTCGTAGCGGTCGCGGAGGCCGCGCAGGATCTGGACGGTGTCGTCGACCGACGGCTCCTCGACGCGCACCTGCTGGAAGCGCCGCTCGAGGGCGGCGTCGCGCTCCAGGTACTTGCGGTACTCGTCGAGCGTCGTCGCCCCGATCGTCTGCAGCTCGCCGCGCGCGAGGGCCGGCTTCAGGATCGAGGCCGCGTCGATCGCGCCCTCGGCCGCGCCCGCGCCGACGAGATTGTGGAGCTCGTCGATGAAGAGGATGATGTCGCCCCGCTGCATGATCTCCTTCATGACCTTCTTCAGGCGCTCCTCGAACTCGCCTCGGTACTTGGAGCCTGCGACGAGGGCGGCGAGGTCGAGCGTGTAGATCTGCTTGTTCTTCAGCAGCTCGGGCACCTGGTTCGAGCCGATGCGGGCGGCGAGGCCCTCGACGACGGCGGTCTTGCCGACGCCCGGCTCGCCGATCAGGACGGGGTTGTTCTTCGTCCGGCGCGACAGGATCTGCATCAGCCGCTCGATCTCGGTCTGGCGCCCGACCACCGGGTCGAGCTTGCCCTCGAGCGACTGCTTCGTCAGGTTGCGGCCGAACTGGTCCAAGAGCTTCGACGACTTCGACTTCTCGCCCGCGGGGCCGGCGGCGCCGGCGCCCTGCCGCCGGCCGGGGCCGGACAGCATGCGGATGATCTCGTTGCGGATCTTCTCCGCGTCGGCGTCGAAGTCGAGCAGGATCCGCGCCGCCACGCCCTCGTTCTCGCGGACGAGGCCGAGCAGGATGTGCTCGGTGCCGATGTAGTTGTGGCCGAGGGAGAGCGCCTCCCGCAGCGCCAGCTCCAGCACCTTCTTGGCGCGCGGGGTGAACGGGATCTGTCCGGTCGTGACCTCGTCGCCCTGGCCGACGATCCGCGCCACCTGCGCGCGAACCTCCTCCACGGTGATGTCGAGGGACTCGAGCACCCGCGCCGCGAGACCCTCTTCCTCGCGGAGCAGTCCGAGCAGGATGTGCTCGGTGCCGATGTAGTTGTGCTTGAGCGCCCGCGCCTCGTCCTGCGCGAGGACGACGACCTGGCGAGCCCGTTCAGTGAAGCGTTCGAACAAGGTCCCTCGACACCCCTTTCTGACGAATACAACGACGGTCGAGCGATCGTCGTTCCGGTCGAAGGTCAGCTCATCGTAGCCGACGTCCCTGTCGCCACCGCGTGGCCGAAGGGACCATTCCACGGCCCGGACGGAGCCGAAACGGGCTACGCGCCGGAGCCGGCCGCGGTCTGCTTGAAGCCGTGCGCGAGCTCGTCGGCGGCCGGCGCGCGCTCGAACGGCCGATCCTCCTCCGGATGCGCGTCGCGCCACTCGCGGAACCACGCGACCGCCTTCGGGATCCCGACCTCGAGCGGCGTCTGCGGCACCCAGTCGAGCGCCTCCCGCGCCTTGCGCACGTCCGCGACGTAGTGGGTCACCTCGCCGAGGAGCGACGGCGCGAGCGTGATCTTCGGCTCGACGCCGAGCTCGTCCGCGATCAGCGTCGCCGCCCGCAGGAGCGTGTTGCCCTCGCCGTACGCGAGGTTGATCGTCTCGTTCTCGACCTCGCCCGCGGCGAGCGCGTAGACGCCGCGCACGATCCCGTCGACGCAGTCGTCGACGTAGGTGAAGTCGAGCACCTTCCGCTCGCCGCCGAAGATCGTGATCGGCTCCTCGCGCGAGAGCTGGTGCATCCAGAGCGGCAGCACCCGGTCCATCCGCCAGAGGTCGCAGTCGTAGCGGCCGTAGACGTTCGAGAAGCGGAAGACGAGGTAGCGGAGGCCGTAGCAGCGCGCGTACGAGTAGACGAACGCCTCGCTCGCGATCTTCGACGCCGAGTACGGGGACTCGGTGAAGGCGAAGTCGGCGGCCTCCTCGGCGTACTCCTCGAAGCGGTGGACGTCGCCGTACACCTCGCGCGTCGAGGAGAAGACGAGCGGCGCGTCGATCCCGCGCGCGAACTCGAGCACGTTGAAGGTCATCATCGCGTTCTCGAGCGCCCGGTGCGGCTGGCGCACGAGCTGGTGCACCTTGGCGTGCGCGGCGAGGTGGACGACGAGGTCGACCGGCGGGTACTCGACGCCGTTGATGCCGCCGTGGAAGGCCGCGTAGTGGCCGGCGAGGTCCTGCAGGAGCGTCGGGAACGCGCCCGGCGCCCACGGGTTCGGACGCTTGTCGACGCCGAAGACCTCGTGCCCGTCCTCGAGCAGCCGCAGCGCGAGGTTCGTCCCGATCTGGCCGGAGGAGCCTGTGACGAGGATCCGCACGGGCGGAAGTGTGCCTACGCCCGTGAGCGCAGCGCCGGAAACAGGATGACGTCGCGGATGGCGTCGCGGCCGAGCAGCACCATCGCGAGCCGGTCGATGCCGATCCCGATCCCGCCGGTCGGCGGCATCCCGTAGGAGAGCGCCTCGACGAAGTCGGGGTCGCCCGGCTCGGCCTCCGCGTCGCCGGCCTCGCGCTCCTCCTCCTGCATCGCGAAGCGCTGCGCCTGCTCCTCGGCGTCGTTCAGCTCGCTGAAGGCGTTCGCGAACTCCATCCCGCCGACGACCGCCTCGAAGCGCTCGACGATCGTGTCGTCGCCGTCGGTCGTGCGCGCGAACGGGGAGAGCTCGATCGGCCAGTCGAGGACGACGGTCGGCTGGATCAGCTCCGGCTCGACGAAGTGCGAGTAGGCGTGGTCGGCGAGCTGCGACCAGGTGCGGTCGGCCGAGGTGTCGACGCCGGCCGCGTTCAGCTTCGCGCGGAGCTCGTCCGGGTCGCGCGACCAGACGCCGTGCGCGTCGAGCGCCTCCACGAACCGCACCTCCTGCCAGTTCGCGAGGTCGATCTCGTGGCCGCGGAAGGTCGTCTTCGTGCCGCCGATGCTCTCGTGCGCCGCCCGCTCGACGAGCGCCTTCATCCGCTCGGCGGTGTCGCGGTAGTCGGCGTACGCCTCGTACCACTCGACCTGCGTGAACTCGGGCGAGTGCTTGTACGAGATGCTCTCGTTGCGAAAGTCCTTCGAGAGCTCGTAAACCTTCTCGAGGCCGCCGACGATCAGCCGCTTCAGGTAGAGCTCGTCGGCGATGCGGAGGTAGAGGTCGGCGTCGAGCTCGTTCGAGCGGGTGACGAACGGCTCGGCGAAGCCGCCGCCGTAGCGGGGCTGCAGGATCGGCGTCTCGACCTCGACGAAGCCGGCGCCGTCGAGGGAGGCGCGGATCGAGGTCACCATCCGCGCCCGGACGATCGCGTCGCGGCGCGACTCCTCGTTCATCAGCAGGTCGAGGTAGCGCTTGCGGTAGCGCGTCTCGACGTCGGCGACGCCGTGGAAGGTGTCCGGGAGCGGCGTCCGGATGCGTGCGAGGACCTCCAGCTCGTCGACCTGGAGGGACGGCTCGCCTCGGCGCGACTTCGCGGGCGAGCCGCTGACGCCGACGACGTCGCCGAGATGGACGTCGACCTCGCCGGTGCGCTCGACCGGGCAGAGGAGCTGGATCCGGCCCGAGCGGTCGACGAGGTCGAGGAAGACGAGCTTCCCCATGTCCCTTCTGGCCATCACCCGGCCGGCCAGGCGCCGCGTCGTCCCCGCGCTCGCGCCCGCCTCGAGCGGCTCCGCCTCGGCGCGGACGGCGGCGATCTCGTCGCGGTTCGGGAAGCGCTTCGCGGCTGCCATGGCAGCGCAGTCTAGGACGCTCTGGCGGGGCAGTGCTCGGTTCCGGGGTGCGAAGGAGGTCGCGAGGCAAGGACGCAGGGAACGCCGACAGCGGTGGCTGTCGACGTTCCCGAGGACGCTGCATCGCGGGCTCCAGCGCGGCCCGGGAGCATCGCCACTGCTCCGCCAGAGCGTCCTACGCGCGCCAGGGAATCGGCAGTCGCGGCGAGCGGCGTCGCTCCGGCCGCGGCGGCAGCGGCTCGTCCGCGAGCAGGGCCCGCGGCATCTCGCGCGTCAGCCAGGCGACGAGCTCGGGGTAGCGGATCGTCTCCGCCGCCGCCGTCAGGCCCGTCGCACGCACCGACGACGCGTGCGCGTCGCTCGCGAGCAGGTGCGCGAGGCCGGCGCTCAGCAGGTCGCGCGCGCACCCCTGCGCGCGCCGGCCGAGCCGCCCGTCCACCGACGCCGCCGTGAGCTGCACGAGGACGCCCGCCTCGAGCAGCGGCTGGAGGCGCTCGGGGGCGGCCTGCACCTCCGCGTTCCGCTCCGGATGCGCGAGCACCGTCCGGAAGCCGCGCGTCGCCAGCCGGAAGACCGTGTCCTGCAGCGCGACCGGCCAGCCCTGGTACGGGAACTCGAGCAGCAGCACGCGCGGGTTGCCGCCGAGCCCGAAGCGCGCGAGCGTCGCGTCGTCGAGACCCTGCAGGAACGCGAGGTCGAGCTCGGCGCCGGGCAGCACCTCGACCGGGATCCCCGCCTCCCGGGCCGCCGCGTTCACCTCGCCGACGAGCCGCTCCATCGCGTCGGGCGTGGTCGGATAGTCCTCGCGGACGTGCGGCGTCGCCGCCACCCGGGAGATGCCGTCCGCGTGCGCGGCGCGGAGCAGCTCGAGGCTCCCCTCCATCGTGGCGGGACCGTCGTCGAGCGCCGGCAGGACGTGCGTGTGCAGATCGATCACGCGGGCGACCGGCCGTTCGTCGCTCCGCCTGCTTGCATCGAGAGCAGTCTAGAGGCTCGATGTGGAGTGGACGCCCGTTCGGGGCCGTTCCGGGCCACGCGAGAGCGGCCGCGCCCCGGGCGGCATCCGGGCGACCCGGCTGTTCCACATCGAGCCTCTAGGTCGTGACGAGCTCGGGGCGCGCGAGGGGCGCAGCCGGCTCGGTCGCACGCCCGCGGCGGGGCGGCAGCGGCGCGTCGGCGACGAGCGCGGCCGGGACGTCGAGCGTCAGGCGGCGGACGAGCTGCGGATCGCCGATCGCGGCGGCGGCGCCGGCGAAGCCGGTCGGCCGAACGGCGCGCGTGTGCGCGTCGCTCGCGACCACGTGCGCCCAGCCGGCGGCGAGGAGCTCGCGCGCGCAGCGCTGGGCGGCGCGGCCGAAGCGTCCCTCGAAGGTCGAGGCGGTGAGCTGCACGAGCGCGCCGGCGCGGACGAACGTCTCGAGCCGCGACGGGTCGGCCTGGATCTCGGCGTTCCGCGCGGGGTGGGCGAGGACGACGCGGAAGCCGCGCGTCGCGAGCCGGAAGAGGAGCGTGTGGAGCCCGACCGGGAAGCCCCTGTCCGGGAACTCGACGAGGAGCAGGTTCGGGTTGCCGCCGAGGCCGAAGCGACGCAGCGTCTCGTCGTCGAGCTCGAGCAGCATCGGGATCGAGAGCTCGCCGCCGGGAAGCACCTCGACCGGGATGCCGGCGTCGCGGGCGGCCGCGTTCACCTCGGCGACGAGCCGCTCCATCTCCTCGACGCGCGTCGGGTAGTCGTGCCGGACGTGCGGGGTGGCGGCGATCCGGGTGACGCCGGCCGCGTGCGCGTCGCGTAGCAGCTCGAGCGTCTCCGCCATCGTCGCCGGGCCGTCGTCGAGCCCCGGCAGGACGTGGGCGTGGAGGTCGATCACCCGGATGCTCCAGCGGCGCGACGAGACGCACGCCGGGGCGGCCCCGTCTCCGGACCGCAAGCCGCCGCACTCTGTCGCCGAGGGCCGCTTCGACGAACACCGCAGGCCGCACTCTCTCGTCAACTCGCGCGCCGCGCCATCCCCCGTTCGGAGGTGCTTGCAGGCGGCGCCGTCAGCCCCAGATCGCCCAGCCGACGGCGATCCCGACGCCGAGCGCGAGCGCGAACAGGAGCCAGCCGGCCACCACGAGCGTCAGCGGCGCGTGCAGCCGGAAGCGGCCCGGGAGCGGCAGCGGGCGGACGGCGATCGCGGCCGGGCCGCCGAGCCGCTGGATTACCGCGTCGCGGACGGTGCCCGCGTCGAGGCCGTCCGCGGCGAGGATCTGCGCCGCGACGCCGTCGCGCTCGCGCACGAGCCCGAGCAGGACGTGCTCGGTGCCGATGTAGTCGTGGCGGAACGAGAGCGCCTCCCGCAGCGACAGCTCGAGCACCTTCGTCGCGCGCGGCGTGAACGGGATCGGACCCGCGCCGAGCGGCTCGCCGCGCCCGCAGGCCCGCTCGACCTCGGCGCGCGCCTCGTCGAGCGAGACGCCGAGCTCCGTGAGCACGCGGGCGCCGATGCCCTCCTGCTCGCGCAGGAGCCCCAGCAGCAGGTGCTCGGTGCCGACGAAGCTGTGCCCGAGCGCGCGGGCCTCGTCCTGCGCGAGGACGACGACCTGCCGTGCCCGCTCGGTGAAGCGCTCGAACAACCCGGGGTCAGCCTATCCCCCGGGCCTCGGCGGGTCGCTAGGCGGCCTTGATCTCCATGATCTTGAACTTGAGCGCGCCGCGGGGGGCGGAGACCTCGACGACGTCGCCCTTCTTGCGGCCCATGATCGCCTTGCCGACCGGGGACTCGTTCGAGAGCTTCATCTCGGCCGGGTTCGCCTCGGCGGAGCCGACGACGTGGTACTCGACCGTCTTGTTCGAGCCCATGTCCTTGAGGCGCACCTTCGTCCCCACGGAGACCTCGCCCGACTTGATCTCCTTCTTCGTGACGACGCGCGAGTTCTTCAGCCGCTCCTCGAGCACGGCGATCCGCGCCTCGAGATGGGCCTGGTCGTTCTTCGCCGCGTCGTACTCCGCGTTCTCGGCGATGTCGCCGAACTCGCGCGCGACCCGGATGCGCTCGGCGATCTCCTGCCGCCGCGTGGTCGAGAGGAACTCGATCTCCTCCTGGAGCTTCTTGTACCCCTCGGCCGTGAGGATGATTTCCTTCAAGCTGGCCTCCTGAACCCCCGAAAAGAACCGCCGGACAGGCGCGACCGCGCCTCCGGCGGGGGCGGATGGTACCCCCGGCCAAGACCGGCGTCAACAGTCCAGGGCTACCATCCCCGTTCGTGCAGCGAAGCCTGAGAGAGAGCTGGTGGATCGGGGACGTCGAGGTGCCGACGCGCCTCGTCCTCGCGCCGATGGCGGGTGTCAGCGTGCAGGCGTTCCGACGGCAGGGACGCCGCTTCGGCGCGGGCCTCGTCTGCTCCGAGATGGTCTCCTGCGCGGGCATCGAGCACCGCAACGAGCGGACGCTCGGCTACCTGCGCGTCGCCTCCGACGAGCATCCGCTCGCGATCCAGATCTTCGGCGCCGACCCGCGCGCGATGGCCGAGGGCGCCCGGATGGTCGAGGCCGCCGGCGCGGACGTGGTCGACATGAACTTCGGCTGCCCCGTCCGCAAGGTGACGAAGACGGGCGCCGGCGCGCACCTGATGGAGGACCACGCGCTCGCGTGCCGGGTCGTCGAGGCGGTCGCGAACGCGGTCTCGGTGCCGGTGACGGTGAAGATGCGGCGCGGCGTCGACAACGGCTCGCGCTCCTTCCTCGAGCTCGGCCCGAAGCTCGTCGCCTGCGGCGCGCAGGCGCTGACCCTGCACCCCCGCTCGGCGAAGCAGATGTACACGGGCGTCGCCGACCACGCGCTCACCGCCGAGCTGGTCGAGGCGGTCGACGTGCCGGTGATCGCGTCCGGCGACGTCACCTCGCGGGAGAAGGCGCTGGCGGTCCTGAACCTGACCGGCTGCGCGGCCGTCATGGTCGCGCGCGGCGCGCAGGGCAACCCGTGGGCGCTGCGCGAGATCATCGACGCGGCGCCGGCCGAGCCGACGCGGGAGGAGGTCGCCGCCGAGCTGATCGTCTTCGCGCGCGAGGCCGTCCGCGAGCTGGGCGAGCAGCGCGCGACCGGGTTCCTGAAGAAGTTCTACGGCTGGTATCTCGGCCACGGCCGCTTCCCGAAGCAGTTCAAGCAGGAGCTCGTGCAGCTCGGGACCGTGGACGAGGTCGTGACGCGGCTCTACGCGGCCGCGCCCGGGGCGGCGGCGATCGTCGAGCGGCTCGAAGCGGAGCTGCCGGATCCGGAGCAGGAGGTCACGCTCGACCAGCTGCCGATCTCGATCTACGGCGGCGGCTAGGCCGCGCGGTTGCGCTCCCAGATCAGCCGCAGCCCGTCCAGGGTGAGGAACGGCTCGACCCGGGAGATGGTGCGCGAGTGCGGGGCGATCAGCTCGGCGAGGCCGCCCGTCGCGACGACCTTCGCCTCGGAGCCGAGCTCGCGGCGGATCGCGTCGGCGATGCCGTCCACCTGGCCGGCGAAGCCGTAGACGAGGCCGGAGCGGAGCGCCGACTCGGTCGTCTTGCCGATCACGGTCTCGGGCTCGGTGTAGTCGACCTTGACGAGCCGCGCCGCGCGCGCGAAGAGCGCGTCCATCGACGTCTCGATCCCGGGCGCGAGGACGCCACCGACGTACTCGCCGGCCGCCGAGACGACGTCGAAGTTCGTCGAGGTGCCGAAGTCGACCACGATCACGGGCGCGCCGAAGCGCTCGCGGGCGGCGACCGCGTTCGCGATCCGGTCGGGGCCGACCTCGCGCGGGTCGTCGTAGCGGATCGCGATCCCGGTGGCGACGCCCGGCCCGAGCACGAGCAGCGGCGCGCGCGCCCAGCGCTCGGCGACGTGCTCGTACTCGCGGATCAGCCGCGGCACGGTCGAGGAGAGGCAGATCCCCTCGAGGCGGGAGAGGTCGCCGAGGAAGTCCGCGAGGAGCGCGCCGAGCTCGTCGCCGGTGCGGTGCGCCTCGGTGGCGATCCGCCAGCGCTCGCCCAGCTCCGCGCCCTCGTAGAGCCCGAAGACCGTCTGCGTGTTCCCGACGTCGACCGCGAGCAGCATGGCGGAAACGCTATGTCAATCGGCTCGCTCGCGCGCGGACGTCGCGTGCGGAAGTCGTGACGCTTTCCTGACCCTGCTTCGGCATGCCGAAGCAGGGGGGGTTCGGGTTGCCCCGCGGAACGGCACGCCACTTCGAACCCCGGTGCTTCGGCTTGCCGAAGCACCGTCACGAGATTGCTACGGGTCCGTGACGCCGACGCCGGCGGCGCGCGTCACTCGTCTTCGGTGCGGAAGGGCTCGCCGATCTTCTCGGCCAGCGCCTCCGCCGTGAGCGTCGGCTCGTCGCCCTCGCCGCGGAGCTCCTCGATCGTCACGTCGCCGGACGTGAAGACCTTCGTGCGCGGGATGATCCGCGTCGGCCGGTTCTTGTCCCAGACCCAGACGTCCTCGAGGTCGAGCTGGAAGAACGGCAGCCCGTTCGCCGCCTGCGCGCCCTGCTTCACCTCGAGCTTGTTGCAGAGATAGGTCGCGTCCTGGGTGAGCACGCAGTAGCGGAAGAGCGGGAAGACCGCCTGGTACTCCTTCTTCAGCGTCAGCTCGAGCTCGGCCTCGTACTCGTCCAGATCGTCGAGATGGGACATGGGGTCAGTGTAGCCCGGCAAGGAGTTTTTCCACCCTGCCCTGGCCGGGGATCTCGAGGCCGGGAGCCAGCTCTGCGAGCGGCTCCAGGACGAAGCGCCGCTCGTGCAGGCGCGGGTGCGGAACGGTCAGGCCCGGCTCGTCGACGACGTCGTCCCCGTAGAGGACGAGGTCGAGGTCGATGATGCGCGGGCCGTAGCGTGGGCCCTCACGCGTGCGGCCGAGCTCGCGCTCGACGGCGAGCAGCAGGTCGAGGAGCGCGCGCGGCGCGAGCGCCGTCTCGACCTCGGCGACCGCGTTCAGGAACGGCGGCTGGTCGGCGTAGCCCCACGGCTCCGTCTCCCGGATCGAGGAGAGCCTCGACGCGCCGATCAGCTCGGCTGCGCGGCGGATCGACGTCTCCCGATCGCCCAGGTTCGCGCCGAGCGCGACGTACGCGCGGGTCACGGGCGGGTCACGGAGACGCCGACCGTGCCCTCGAGCCCGTCCGGGCGGATCTCCGGCTTCGTCACGCGGACGCGGACGCGCTCGGGCGCGAAGCGGCGCGCCAGCTCGTCGGCGACCGCAGTGGCGAGCGCCTCGAGCAGGTCGTACGCGTGCGCGTCGGAGACCTCCCGCACGGCGCGCGCGACCTCGACGTAGTCGACCGCCTCCTCGAGCCGGTCGGATGCGCCGCGCTCCCCCACCTCGAGCTCGACGTCGAACACGAACTCCTGGCCGCGCTCGCGCTCCTCCGGATGGACGCCGTGACGGCCGAAGAGGCGCAGCCCGGTGACCTCGACCGCGATCACGCGACGGCGGCGGCGACGGTGAGCGCGTCGACGTGCGGCCGGACGTCGTGGACGCGGAGGATCGTCGCGCCGCGCTCGAACGCGGTCACCGCGGCGCCGACGCTCGCGGCGAGCAGGTCTTCGGAGCCGGTGAGCCGCCGCAGCGAGCTCTTGCGCGAGAAGCCGACGAGCACGGGCCGGCCGAGCGCGGTCAGCATGTCGAGGCGGCGGATCAGCTCGAGGTTGTGCTCGACCGTCTTGCCGAAGCCGATGCCGGGGTCGAGGCAGATCCGCTCCTCCGGGACGCCCTGCGCGACCGCGAACGCCAGCCGCTCCTCGAGGAAGGCCGCGACCTCGGCGGCGACGTCGTCGTAGCGCGGCTCCTGCTGCATCGTCCGTGGCGTGCCGAGCATGTGCATCAGGCAGAGGTACGCGCCCGAGTCGGCGACGACGCCCGCGAGCTCCGGGTCGCCGCGGAGCGCGGTCACGTCGTTGACGAGGATCGCGCCCTGCTCGAGCGCGGCGCGCGCGACCGCCGCCTTCGACGTGTCGATCGAGACCGGCAGCCCCTGGATCCGCTCGAGCACCGGCACGACGCGCGCCAGCTCCTCGTCGGCGGAGACGCCGTCCGACCCGGGCCGGGTCGACTCGCCGCCGACGTCGACGAGCGCCGCGCCCGCCTCGACCATCCGCCGCGCAGCCGTCGCCGCGACCTCGGGGTCGAGGTGGACGCCGCCGTCCGAGAACGAGTCGGGCGTCACGTTGACGACGCCCATGACGGACGGACGCGGGAAGCGCTCCTCGATCGGGATCACGCCGGGATCGTTGCACGAAGCCGGCACACGGCCGTGACTTCTCGGCGGCGAAGCTTCCGCCATGGAGCTCGTCCC
This sequence comes from Gaiellaceae bacterium, assembly GCA_035688025.1. Lineage (GTDB taxonomy): Bacteria > Actinomycetota > Thermoleophilia > Gaiellales > Gaiellaceae > Palsa-739. Next base: position 12,392 of record DASSNM010000085.1, read on the forward strand.
CGGGGTAGCTCAAGAGGTCGAGCTGGCGACTGTCACTCGCCGAGCTGCCGGTTCGAATCCGGCCCCCGGGGCGCCTTCATGGCATACTCGTCGCGAGTGACAGTCGCGTGCTCTTGAGTTGCCTGGAAGACCCGCTTCGGCGGGTCTTCCGCTTTCGGCGCTAGCCCTTGGCAGGATCCGGCGGCGGCTGCATCGCCGAGCCGGGGAGCGGGAACGGGCGCGGGCGCGGCTGGCGCTCGCGGCGGGGCTCCTCCTGCGGGGCGGGCGCCTCGGCCGGGGACTCCTCGGGGAAGACGCTCCCCTCGTCGTCGCCGGCGAGCAGGCGCTCGAACTGGTCGCGGTCGATCGTCTCGCGCTCGATCAGGATCGCCGAGATCTTGTGCAGGTCGTCCATGTGCTCGCGGAGGACGGCGAGCGCGAGCTCGTGCGCCTCCTCGATCACGCGGCGGATCTCGTCGTCGATCTCGCGGGCGATCTCCTCCGAGTAGTCGGCCTCGGCGCCGTAGTCGCGGCCGAGGAACGGCTGGTCGTGGCCGCGGCCGAGCACGCGCGGGCCGAGCTTCTCGCTCATGCCGAAGCGCATGATCATCTGCTTCGCCGTCTGCGTGACCTTCTCCAGGTCGTTCGCGGCGCCGGTCGTGACCTCGTGGAAGACGATCTCCTCCGCGGCGCGGCCGCCGAGCGTCATGCCCATCTGGTGCATGAGCGCGGTGCGCGTCGTCAGGTAACGGTCCTCGGTCGGCAGCGAGATCGTCAGGCCGAGCGCCTGGCCGCGCGAGACGATCGTGATCTTGTGCACCGGGTCGGTGTGCTCGAGGAAGTGGCCGACGATCGCGTGGCCCATCTCGTGGTACGCCGTGATCTTGCGCTCGTGCTCGGAGAGGAGGCGCGCCTTCTTCTCCGGGCCGGCGACCACGCGCATGATCCCCTCCTCCAGCTCGTCCTGCTCGATGATCTTCTTGCCGCGGCGCGCCGCCAGCAGCGCCGCCTCGTTGACGAGGTTGGCGAGATCCGCGCCGGTGAAGCCCGGGGTGCCGGAGGCGAGCGTGTCGAGCTCGATCTCGGGCGCGAGCGGCTTGCCCTTCGTGTGCACCTCGAGGATCCGGCGGCGGCCGATCCGGTCGGGCCGGTCGACGACGATCTGGCGGTCGAAGCGGCCCGGGCGCAGCAGCGCCGGATCGAGGATGTCCGGCCGGTTCGTGGCGGCGATCAGGATGATGTTGTCCTTCATCTCGAAGCCGTCCATCTCGACGAGCAGCTGGTTCAGCGTCTGCTCGCGCTCGTCGTGGCCGCCGCCGAGGCCCGCGCCGCGGTGCCGGCCGACGGCGTCGATCTCGTCCATGAAGACGATGCACGGGGCCGCCTGCTTCGCCTGCTCGAACAGGTCGCGGACGCGGCTCGCGCCGACGCCGACGAACATCTCGACGAAGTCGGAGCCGGAGATCGAGAAGAAGGGCACGCCGGCCTCGCCGGCGACCGCGCGCGCCAGCAGCGTCTTGCCGGTGCCGGGAGGCCCGTAGAGCAGGACGCCCTTCGGGATGCGCGCGCCGAGCGCCTGGAACTTCTTCGGGTTCTCGAGGAACTCCTTGATCTCCTGCAGCTCCTCGACCGCCTCGTCCACGCCGGCGACGTCCTTGAAGCCGATCTTCGGCGAGTCCGGGGTCATCCGCTTCGCGCGCGACTTGCCGAAGCTCATCACCTTCGAGCCGCCGCCCTGCACCTGGTTCATCAGGAAGATCCAGAAGCCGAAGAGCAGGACGAACGGGAGCAGCGACGTCAGGATCGACCACCACGGCGACGAGCCGACGCCCTTCGAGTCGAAGGTGACGTGCTGCGTCAGCATCGTCTGCTCGATCGCGGCCTCGGACTGCGGCGTCGCGTAGTGGACGCTGTACTTCTCGCCCGAGTTCAGCGTCAGCGTCAGCTGCTGCTTGTTCGGGTCGACGACGACGCCGTGGATCTCGGCCGGGTTGTCGCGGATCTGCTGGTAGACCCACGACGTGGACTGCTGCGTCGTCTTCGTCCCGTGACCGCCCAGGGTCTGCAGCGCCAGCCAGACCAGCGCGGCGATGATGATCAACGGGAAGAGCGCGCTACGGAAGAAGCGATTCACAGGAGCTCTCGGGCCAGGGTACCAGCGGCATGCCCGTTCAACGGGTTTTCGAGACCGCCGGATTCGGCACGACTACGCGCCTTCCGGCACGAGCGCCGGGTCGAGGACGCCGACGTACGGCAGGTTGCGGTAGCGCTCGGCGAAATCGAGCCCGTAGCCGATGACGAACCGGTTCGGGATCTCGAAGCCGGTGTAGCGGACGGGGACGTCGATCTCGCGCCGCTCCGGCTTCGTCAGGAGGGCGCAGATCTCGAGGCTGGCGGGCTCCCGCGCCTCCAGGTTCCGCATCAGATAGGAGAGCGTGAGACCCGAGTCGATGATGTCCTCGACGACGAGCACGTCCCGGCCCTCGATGTTGATGTCGAGGTCCTTGAGGATCCGGACGACGCCCGACGAGTCGGTCGAGGCGCCGTAGCTCGAGATCGCCATGAAGTCGATCTCGCACGGCACCGTCAGGTTCCGCATCAGGTCGGCGAGAAAGAACACGGCGCCCTTGAGGACGCCGACGAGGAGCAGGTCGCGGCCCGCGTAGTCGGCGGAGATCTCCTCGCCGAGGGCGGCGATCCGGGTCTGGAGCGTCTCCTCGTCGATCAGCACCTCGCCGACCGCGCGCTGGAGCTCAGCCGCGCTCACACGTCACCCCCGGCAGCTCGACCACGCCCGGCACGGCGACCACCTCGTCCCCGCGCACGACGAGAGGCCACGCCTCGCGCTCGGAACGGGGGATCTTGGCGTCGACGAACACGTCCTGGATCTTGCGCCTCCGTCCGGCGAGCCGGTCGCCGGGTCTCCATCCTCGCACTTTGAGCCCCGGGATGTCGGACGAGATCCGCCACGCGCCCCACTCCACTGTGCCGGCCAGGTCGACCGGCCCGCGCTCGAGCCAGAGGCGGTCGTACTCGCGCACCGCCTGGACGCCGCCGCCGAGGTCGACGCGCTTCGAGCCGGCCGGAGCGGCGAGCAGCTCGGCGAGCGCCGGCGGCAGCGTCGCGCGCGTGTCGAGGGCGCGCAGGAGGTTCTCGTCGGCGGCCGGATGGAGCCGGCGCAGGAGCGGCAGGATCTCGTCGCGGATCAGGCCCCGCTTCGTGTCCGCGTTCGTCGGGTCGCGCCGGAACTCGAGCCCCTCGGCGCGGCAGTACGCCTCCGCCTCCTCGCGCCAGACGGGCAGCAGCGGGTGGACGACGCCGTCGGCGCGGCGCGGGCTCATCCCGGTCGCGGCGCCGCGCGAGACGAGCCGGTAGAGGATCGTCTCGACCTGGTCGGAGGCGGTGTGTCCGGTCGCGCGCAGGCGCTCGCGGGCGACGCCGTAGCGCAGGTCGCGGAGCTCCGCCTCGCCGAGGCCGCGGCCGTCGCGGACGACCACCTCGGCGCCGAGCGCCTCGACGCAGAAGCGCGCGTCGGCCTCGGAGTCCTCGCCGCGCAGGCGGTGGTTCACGTGGAGCGCCGAGACGCGGTACCCGAGCGCGCGCAGCGCGTGCCAGAGACAGGTCGAGTCGGGGCCGCCGGAGACGAGGCAGCAGACCTCGCCGCCCGGCTCGATCAGCGCGTGGCGGCGGACGTGCTCTTCGACCCGCTCGAGCAGCGCCGTCGGCTCCATCCGCGGATTGTGCCGGAGCTCAGGCCGTCGCGCCCAGCAGCGGGCCCGGGTCGCAGCCGAGGTTCGCGAGCGGGCCGCGGGCGGCCTGCAGCTGGTCGCGGATCTCGGCGGCGAGCCGCCAGGAGCGGCGCATGTGCGCGTTGCCGCTGCGGCCGTGCGCCTGCGCGCGGATCGCGTTCCCGTACTCGCGCAGCATCCCGTCGAGCAGGTCGCGGACGCCGCCGAACGTCGGGTCGAGCGGCTTCGTGATCGCGACCTGCTGCGCCTCCGAGAACGCCTGCTTCGAGACGACGACCGGCGTCGCGTCGCCGCTCGAGAGCTGACTCGACCAGAAGGCGAGCTGGCTCATGTTCGACGACGCGGTCTGCAGGAACTGCCGGTCGGGGGGCGAGCAGCTGTGCGCGACGGATCCCGCCGGCGTGCTGCCGAATGCGAGCGCTGCGCCGAGGACGAGAACCGCGCAGGCGAGCGAGACCACGATGACCCGTGTGCCCTCCACCGGGAGCCTGCATCGGCGGCGGCAGCCCGAGCGCTGATCACCCGTTCGGCTGATCGGGCTCCCGGCGACGCGGCATCCGTCCCGGGAGGCGCGGCGAGTCGACGGGCGCCGGGCCCGGCGGACGGCGGCGACCGAGCCACGACGCGAGCTCGAGCGCGAGCCAGCGACCGACCCAGGCCGCGAGCGCGAAGCGGGCGAGACGCCTCACCACGTCGGCTCCGCGCGCCAGGCGTCGAGGACGGCGAGCGCCGCGCGGAGCTCCTCCGCCTCGAACCGGTGCGGCCGGGCGTGCTCCACCGCGAGGTCGACGCGGGTGCGGGGCGCGATCCCGTCGCGCGCGAGCAGCAGGTAGGCGATCGGCAGCGCGTGGATCACGGCGAGGACTGTCGGCTCGGGCCGCGCGAGGAGCGCGCGCCACGACGCGCAGTACCGGCTCACGACCGCGAGCCGGCTCTCGCCGCCGCCCGGGCAGTCCTCGCGCGAGCCGGTCGACCAGGCCCAGGCGCGGTACTCGTCGAGGTGCCGGCCCTGGAACGCCCCGGCGCGCGGGTCGCCGAGGCCCGGCCACTCCTCGACCGGCACGTCGCGGCCGGCGAGCGCGAGCGCGGCGGTCACCCGCGTCCGCGGCAGCGCGGTGACGACGCAGAGGTCGAGCCGCTCGCCGGCGAGCGCGGCGCCGAGCCGGCGCGCTTGCTCCTCCCCGCGCTCGGTCAGCCCGACGCCGGCGGCCGGGTCGCCGTCGACGAGCCCGCGGGCGCTGTACGCGGACTCGCCGTGGCGGGCCAGGATCAGCCGCTCCATAACCCGAGGCTAGTCCCTTCCGGCCATGTCCCGGGACCAGGTCCGGGGACATGGCCGGTTCGGACAGGAGGCCGCCGCCCGTGCGGGTTCGCGGTGCACCCGGCGGACCGGACAGGGCTAGAAGATCAGCGAGCGGTACGTGAGCACGCGCGTCATGCCGACGGCGTCGTAGAGCCGGATCGCCGGCGCGTTCTCGGGGCGGACGAAGAGACAGACGCACGGCGTCCGCTCGAGCAGCGTCCGGCACAGGTCGCGGAGCGCGCGCTGCGCGTAGCCTCGCCGGCGCGCCGCCGGGTCGACCCACACCTGCTGCAGCTGCACCGCGTCCGGCGTCCACGCCGACGCCTCCGCCTTAAAGCGGATCGTCCCGTCCTCGACCCAGACCCAGGAGCGGCCCTCGTCGATCTGCATCCGGGTCCGCCAGCGGAAACCCTCCGGATCGCGACGCATCGGGTCGATGCCGATCTCCTCCGCGTGCGCGGCCGCGCACGCCGGCACGAGCAGGTCGAGGTCGGTCGCCCGCGCCGGCCGCAGCCCCGTCTCGCCGGGCTCGGGCGCCTCGCGCAGCTCGTACACCGGCTGGCCGGGACGGTCGTCGCGCGGCCGCGGCATCCGGTCGCGCACCGCCTCCCAGAGCGCGTCCACCGCGCGCTCCTCGCCGATGATCATCCGCGCCTGGCCGTGCGCGGTCGCGTCGGCGAACGCCTCGCAGCCGTCGCCGGACGGGACGACGTTCGCGCCGACGTGGCAGAGCGCGTCCAGCCGTCCGTCGCGCGCCAGCGCCGAGAAGCGGCCCAGCCCGCGCCGGGCGATGTCCTCGAGGAAGACGCGCTCGACCGGCTCCCGCGCGCAGAAGTCGAGGATCTGGTCGAGCGTCGGCGTGACCGACGGATCCGCCATGGCGCGCATCATCGCGCACGCTAGAGTCGCGGCCATGCCAATCCACCTTCGCGCCGAGCCCGGCGAATACGCAGACGCAGTCCTCCTCCCCGGCGACCCCCTGCGGGCCAAGTACATCGCCGAGACGTATCTCGACGGCGTGAAGCAGGTGAACGAGGAGCGCGGACTGCTCGGCTACACCGGCACCTGGGAGGGCAAGCCGGTCTCGGTGCAGGGCACGGGCATGGGCTGCCCCGGCGCGACGATCGTCTTCGAGGAGCTGATCCAGCTCGGCTGCACGAAGCTGATGCGGGTCGGCACCTGCGGCGGCCTGCAGTCGCACCACGCGCTCGGCGACCTGATCGTGGCGCTGACCGCGGTGCCCGCCGACTCGACGGCGATGCATCTCGTGAACAACGAGCCGCACTGCCCGACCGCGTCCTGGGAGCTGATCCACGGCGCCGTCCACGCCGCGAAGGAGCTCGGCCAGCAGATGCACGTCGGCCCGATCGTCTCGAGCGACGTCTTCTACAACCCGAGCGAGGGCCAGTACGAGCGCTGGTCGGCGCGCGGCGTGCTCGCGGTCGAGATGGAGGCCTCGGCGCTGTTCACGGTCGCGGCGCTCGGCGGCATCGGCAAGGTCTCCGGCGTCCACGCCGGCTGCCTGCTGACCGTCTCCGACATCGTCGTCGAGGGCGTCTTCACCCGGATCACGGACGAGGAGCTGCGCGCGGCCGTCGACCGGATGACGCGCGTCGCGCTCGCGACCGTCACCTCCGACCATTAGCGCCGGCGGCACCGTCTTCCTCGTCAACCCGGCGTCCGACAACGGGGCGACCGGGAAGCGCTGGCCGTCGCTCGCGAACCGGGCGGCGCACCTCGGGCTCGAGGGCGAGACGCTCTTCTCGGAGCGGCCCGGACACCTGATCGAGCTCGCCGAGCGGGCGGCCGGCGACGGCGCCGGGCTCGTGGTCGCGGTCGGCGGCGACGGGACACTGAACGAGGTCGTGAACGGGCTCGTGCGCGCCGGCGGCGGGACGGAGCTGGCCACGATCCCGATCGGAACCGGGATGGACTTCGTCCGCACGCACCGGATCCCGACCCGCTTCGAGGACGCCGTCGCGGTCGCGCGGGACGGCGTGCCGCGGACGGTCGACGTCGGCCGCGTCACCTTCCGCACCTGGGACGGCGCGGAGGCGGAGCGCTGCTACGGGAACGTCGGCTCGGTCGGGATGAGCGCCGCGGTCGCGCGCCGCGTCAACGGCATGTCGAAGGTCGCGGGAGGCAAGGCGACCTTCTACTACGCGCTCGTCCGCGTCTTCCTCGAGTGGGAGAACACGACCGTCACGGTCGAGCTCGCGGACGGCGTCCGTCGCGAGGGGCGGATGCACGACGTGATCGTGGCGAACGGCCGCTACCACGGCGGCGGCATGTGGCTCGCGCCGGAGGCCGAGCCCGACGACGGGCTCTTCGACGTCGTCCTGATCGGCGACATCTCGAAGGCCGACTTCGTCACCACCTCGCCGAAGATCTACTCCGGCACGTACCTCCGCCACCCGAAGGTCGAGCTGCTGCGCTCGCCGACCGTGACCGTGGACGCTCCGGAGCGGCTGCCGATCGAGCTCGACGGCGAGCAGGTCGGGACGACTCCCGCCCGGTTCGAGGTCGTGCCGGCGGCGCTGCGGGTCCGTGTCCCGGCGGCATAGCGCCGCGCTCGCGGTCGCCGCCGCCTACGCGGCGCTCGCCGGCCTCGTCGCGTCGGGCGCGGCGACGGGACTCGACCAGTGGGCGGCGACGCACGCGATGCCCGGCGCCGGAGCGCCCGGGCCGCCCCCGACCTTCCTCGAGTCGCTCGTCCCGCTCTGGCACGCGGACCTCGGCGGCGCGCTGAACACCGCCGCCCAGGTCGTGACGCTGCCCGGCCAGGTGCTCGTCTCGCTCGCGCTCGTCGCGCTCGCCGCCGCCGCGCTCCGGCGCCGACGCCGGCCGGAGATCGCTGCCGCGCTCCTCGGCGCGTGGGCGCTCGGCACCGCGCTCGAGGTCGCCTGCAAGCGCGCGCTCACCCGCCCCGAGCTGACCCGGCACGGGGTCCACCTCGCGGCGTTCGACAACTCCTGGCCGAGCGGCCACACGCTCCGCTGCGTCCTCGTCGCGGCCGCGCTCGCGGTCGCGTGGCCGCGCGCCCGCACGGCGCTCGCCGCGTGGCTCGTCGCCGCGCTCGCGCTGCTCGAGCCGGCCGGCTTCCACACGCCGACCGACGTCGCGGGCGGGCTGCTGCTCGCCGCGCTGCTCCTGCTCGCCGTCGGCGAGCTGGAGGGCTCAGCTCTTCTTCGTCGTCGAGCGGGACGCGCTCCGCGTCGAGCCCGAGCCCCCGCCTGAGCCCTTCGAGAGGCGTTCCACCTTCCGCTCGAGCGCGGCGAGCCGCTTCTCGAGGTCCTCGAGCCCGCGGACGCGCTTCTGCAGCTCGTCGACCCGGTCGCGGAGTCCGTTCAGCGCGTGGAAGATCCGGTCGGCGCCGGGCGCCTCGGCCAGCCGCTGGATCGCCTCCTCGCTCAGATCGGCCAGCCGGCCGAGCAGATCCTGTCTCCGCGCTCCCGCCATCGTCTCCTCCTCGCTCGCTCGGCCGTGACGATACCGCGAACGGGGGGTTGCGGAACTCGGTTTTCGATCTAGGGTGGGCACCGGTTCGATGCGTCTGCGGCTTCGTCTATTGCATCGTCATCGCACGGTCGCCACACGTGTGCTGGTCCAGCGCGCGGGGATCCCGTGGGAGTTCGAGCGCACGGTCTGCACCGGCTGCGCCCGGGTCCTGCGCGAGCGCCCGCTCCGCCGGGCCGGCGCCTAGCGGCGGCCGCCATGCGGTTCCGAGCGGCGGCCGGGAGGTCGGCGCCCGCTCCGCCTGCGGGCACGACGCCGGGCTACGCTGAGAGCCCGATGCGCGGCCCCCTCGCCCCCACGCTCGTGGCGCTCGTGCTCGTCCTCGCCGCCCCGGCCGCCGGCGCCGTGATCCGGGGGAAGCCGGGCGGGTCGCTGCTGCTCGGCACGAACAAGGCCGACCGCCTCGCCGGCGGCAAGGGGCCGGACCGGATCGAGGCGGCCTTCGGCGGCGCCGACCGGGTCGACTGCGGCGGCGGCCACGACCTCGTGTCGGCCGACCTCGGCGACCGTGTCGCCGCCGACTGCGAGATCGTCTCGCGCCGCCTCTCGGTGGACGCCTCGACCAGCCCGAGCGGCCAGCACGAGACCGCGGTCGAGCCGGACAGCTTCTCGTTCGGCTCGACGGTCGTCGCCACCTTCCAGCTCGGGCGCATCGAGTCGGGCGCCGCCGTCAACATCGGCACCGCGGTCTCGACGGACGCCGGCCGGACGGGGCGGCGAGCGCTGCTGCCCAGCCTGACGGGCGCGTCGACGCCGGCGGGGCCGGAGCGCGCCGCGTCCGACCCGACCGTCGCCTACGACGCCGTCCACGGCGTCTGGCTCGTCGGCACGCTCGCCCTCGAGACCGGCACGCTCTCGCACGTGCTCGTCTCCCGCTCGCAGGACGGCGAGCACTGGACGGCGCCGGTGACGGTCGCGACCGGTCCGCAGCTCGACAAGGACTGGTTCGTCTGCGACAACGGCGCGACCAGCCCGTTCCGGGGGCGCTGCTACGCGACGTACACCGACGACCAGAAGAGCTGGACGGTCGTGCAGTACTCGAACGACGGCGGCGTCACCTGGTCGCAGCCGGTCAAGGCGGCCGACTTCACGGTCGGGACGCAGCCGCTGGTCCGGCCGGACGGCGGGCTCGCGATCGTCTCCGGCGACTACAACGGCGAGCAGGGCCTGACCGGGTCGATCGTCTCGCTCGTCTCCGCCGACGGCGGCTCGACGTTCACCCGCTCGATCGTCTCGACCCTGACCGCGAAGGGGAACGACCCGCTGCGCGCGATCGCGCTCCCGTCGGCCGACATCGACCCGGCCGGGAAGATGTACGCCGTCTGGCACGACTGCCGCTTCCACCCCGGCTGCTCGGCGAACGACCTCGTCCTCTCGACCTCGAGCGACGGGATGCTCTGGACGCGCCCGGTGCGGATCGCGCTCGCGACGCGGGGCGTGCCGGTGCAGGCGTTCCTGCCGGGGATCGTGGCCGACCCGAACGAGCAGGGGCATCTCGGCCTGCTCTACGGCTACTGGGAGCCGAAGACATGCCCGAAGGCGTGCCTGCTCGACATCGCCTTCGTCACCTCGGCGGACGGCGGCGCGACCTGGAGCGCCCCGCAGGAGCTCTCGCCGCGGCCGATGCGGACGGCGTGGCTCGCGCGCTCGGAGGGCGGGCGGATGGTCGGCGACTACTTCTCGTCGTCGTTCGCGAGCGGCCGCTTCGTCGCCGTCTTCACGCTCGCGGTCCCGCCGCTCGCGGACGGGCGCTTCCGCGAGGCGGTCTTCGCGGCCTCGCTCGCCGCCTACCCGCACCCGGGCCGCAGGCGCTAGGGCAGCAGCTCCGCGAGCCGGCGCAGCGTCTGCCCGGCGCCGGCGTCGAGCACGACCTCGGCGCGCCCGTCCCACGGGGTGCCGCCGCGGTTGACGATCGCGAGCGCGCCCCCGGCGGCGAGCGCCGTCCCCGGCAGCGACGCGACCGGGTAGACCTCGAGCGAGGAGCCGACGACGAGCAGCACGCCCGCCTCGGCGGCGAGCTCCTCCGCGCGCGCGAGCGCGGCCGCCGGCAGGCGCTCGCCGAACATGACGACGCCCGGCTTGAGGATCTCGCCGCACTCGGGGCACTCCGGCACCGGCAGGAGCTCCGCCAGCTCGGCACGACCGACGCGCGCGCCGCAGTGGACGCACGTCGCCTCGTCGAGCGAGCCGTGCACCTCGACGAGCTCGCGCGTCCCGGCGCGCGCGTGCAGCCCGTCGACGTTCTGCGTGATCACGGCCCGCAGCCAGCCGCGCTCCTCCAGCTCCGCGAGCGCCCGGTGGCCGTCGTTCGGCTCGGCCTCCCCGACGACGTCGAGGCGGCGGCCGTAGAACTCCCAGACGCGGGCGGGGTCGACGAGGAACGCGTCGATGTGCGCGACCTCCATCGGGTCGTACTGCTTCCAGATCCCGGTCGCGGAGCGGAAGTCCGGGATCCCGGACTCGGTCGAGA
>DASSNM010000032.1:0-22547 GCA_035688025.1 Gaiellaceae bacterium
CGCATCAAGTCGATGTCCGCTCCGCCGCGCTACCGCGAGCTGGAGGAGGAGATCGAGCGCGTCCGCAAGGACAAGGAGGCGTCGATCGAGAACCAGGAGTTCGAGAAGGCCGCCTCGCTCCGCGACACGGAGCGCAAGCTCACGCAGAAGAAGCGCGAGCTCGAGGAGCAGTGGCGCAACTCGGAGTCCACCGAGGAGCAGCCCGAGGTCGGCGAGGAGGAGATCGCGGACATCGTCTCGATGTGGACGGGGATCCCGGTCTTCAAGCTGACCGAGGCCGAGACGCAGAAGCTCATGCGCATGGAGGACGAGCTGCACAAGCGCGTCATCGGGCAGCACCAGGCGATCGTCGCCGTCTCGAAGTCGATCCGCCGCGCGCGGGCCGGCATCAAGGACCCGAAGCGGCCGACCGGCTCGTTCATCTTCCTCGGCCCGTCCGGCGTCGGCAAGACCGAGCTGGCGCGCACGCTCGCCGAGTTCCTGTTCGGCGACGAGGACGCGATGATCCAGGTCGACATGTCCGAGTACATGGAGAAGCACTCCGTGTCCCGGCTCGTCGGCTCGCCTCCGGGCTACATCGGCTACGACGAGGGCGGCCAGCTCACCGAGGCCGTCCGCCGCAAGCCGTACTCGGTCGTCCTCCTCGACGAGATCGAGAAGGCGCATCCGGACGTGTTCAACATCCTGCTCCAGATCCTGGAGGAGGGGAAGCTGACCGACGCCCAGGGGCGGCGGGTCGACTTCCGGAACACGATCGTGATCATGACCTCGAACATCGGCGCCGGGCAGATCTCGAAGAACCAGGGCTTCGGCTTCTCGGTCGGCGACGAGGCGGGCCTCTCGTACGACGAGATGAAGAGCCGGGTGATGAGCGAGCTGAAGAAGGTCTTCCGGCCGGAGCTGATCAACCGGATCGACGAGACGATCGTCTTCCACAAGCTCGACAAGTCCGAGATCATGTCGATCGTCGACCTGATGCTCCGCCGCCTGCGCGAGCAGATGGCCACGCACGAGGTCACGATTGAGCTGACCGAGGAGGCGAAGGAGCTGCTCGTCGACAAGGGCTACGACCCGTCGATGGGCGCCCGGCCGCTGCGCCGCGCGATCCAGCGCTTCATCGAGGACCCGCTCGCCGACTACGTGCTCGGCCGCGAGATCGACCCGGGGGCGACGATCCTCGTCGGGCGCACGCGCACCGAGGACGGCGAGCCCGGCGACGAGGTCGACATCACGTTCATCCCGGGCGAGATCGCCCCGGAGAAGGTGACCGTTCCGCCCGAGGAGCCGGTCGCATCCGGCGACGACGGCGACGAGCCCGAGCCGGACGAGAGCTAGCCCCCCGCCGGGCACCCGACTGCGAGACGGCCGCCGAGAGGCGGCCGTTCTCGTGCTGCGGGAAGCCGCACGGCCTGGTGGTGGAAAGCCGCAACGAAGTTCGTGGGCGGCCCTGGTGTCCCGCCGGCCCGTCAACGCGACCATGCCGCACATGGCAAGTGCCATTGACCGAACGGAGGAGATCATGAAGAAGCTCTTCGAGTTCGGCGGAGTCGCCGCAGGCATCGTCCTCATTGCTTTCGGTGTCGCCGCCATCGTGCTCGGCGTGAACGGGAAGAACACCGTCGCGTCGAACCTGAAGGACCAGCAGATCGTCGGCACGCCGGACATGACGCCCGCGGGGATCGCCGCCGCGGCGAAGGAGGCGCATCTGCCGGCGAGCATCAAGCTGCCGACCTGCTCGGTCGCCGGCAAGACCGTCGACAACGGCGCCCGCGCCCGCTGCTTCGCCCAGTACATGCAGATCCACGCGTACGAGGCGACCGGCGGCGTCCCCTACGCCCAGATGCCGCGCTACGCGACGGCTGACGGCAAGGGCACGAACGACGCGACGAAGGCGCTGCAGTCGAACGGCCGGCCGATGGACAACGCGGCCCGGAACATCTGGGTCACGGAGACCGCGCTGACCACCGCACTGAACGTCTCGTACATGGCGGAGCAGCTCGGCAACTTCGGCATCGTCGTCGGCATCGCGCTCCTGCTCTCCGGGGTCGGCTTCATCGTCCTCGCAGTGGGCGGCGCGCTCCGCGTCGGCGGCTGGCTGTTCGTCCGCTCGGCGGACAAGGCAGCGACGAAGACCGCGCCGATCAGCGCCTGACGGCACTGATCTCCTCGGTACGGAGAAGGCGGTCCTCGAGGCCGCCTTCTCCGTACCGGTGAAGCGACGCGATGAACCACCCGAAAGGGGACGAGTCAAGTGCCCGCTCGGTAGTTGGATCCGGTTCAGACGGCAACACGCGTGCGGGCCCCGATGCGGCGGGGGCCCACCCGCGGACTTTCCCCCTCAATGCGTGACGGCCCCGGCGGCGGGGCCGTTCGCATGTCGGCACGGATTCGCCGGAATCGCGTCACCATCGGCGTCCGCCCGCGTCCGTAGGGTGGACGCGTGGCCAAGGCGAAGCCAGCCGTCCAGTTCTCCTGCACCGAGTGCGGCTACACCGCCGGCCGCTGGTTCGGGAAGTGCCCGGGCTGCAGCTCGTTCGGCACGCTGGTCGAGGAGGTCGTCGGCCAGGTCGCCCAGGCGAAGGCGCCGCCGCAGCCGCTGCTGCGGCTCGTCGAGGTCGAGGCCGCGGAGGCCGACCGCATCCACACGGGCGTCCCGGAGCTCGACCGCGTCCTCGGCGGCGGACTCGTCCCGGCCTCGCTCGTCCTGCTCGGCGGCGAGCCCGGCGTCGGCAAGTCGACGCTGCTGCTGATGGCGCTCGCGGCGATGAGCCGGACGAGCCGCGTCCTGCTGATCACCGGCGAGGAGTCGGCCGCGCAGGTGAAGCTGCGCGCCGAGCGCCTCGGCGGCGCCGAGAACGTGGAGGTCCTCGCCGAGACCGAGCTCGAGACGGTCTGCGAGACGCTCCGCGCCGAGCGGCCGGACGTCTGCGTGATCGACTCGGTGCAGACCCTCTACGCCTCGGAGCTCGGCTCGGCGCCGGGCTCGGTCGCCCAGGTGCGCGAGGCGGCGGGCCGGCTGCTCCGCGTCGCCAAGGAGTCCGGCGTCGCGACCGTGCTCGTCGGCCACGTGACGAAGGACGGCTCGGTCGCCGGGCCGCGCGTGCTCGAGCACCTCGTCGACTGCGTGCTCCAGTTCGAGGGCGACCGCTACCACGCGCACCGCGTCCTGCGCGCGGTGAAGAACCGCTTCGGCTCGACGAACGAGCTCGGCGTCTTCGAGATGACCGGCGCGGGGCTCGTCGGCGTCCCCGACCCGTCCGAGGTCTTCGGCCGCACCGTCGAGGGGGAGCCGGGCGCCGCGGTCGCGTGCGCGCTCGAGGGGACGCGGCCGATCCTGCTCGAGATCCAGGCGCTCGTCGCGCCGACCGACCTGGCGATGCCGCGCCGCGTCGCGACCGGCGTCGATCCGAAGCGCCTGGCGATGATCGTCGCCGTGCTCGCGCGCCACGCCGGCGTCCCGCTCGGCCAGGCGGACGTCTTCGTCAACGTCGCCGGCGGCGTCCGCATCGACGAGCCGGGCGCGGACCTCGCGGTCGCGCTCGCGATCGCCTCCGCGGCGCGCCGCCTCCCGGTCCGGGCCGGCACGGCCGCCTTCGGCGAGATCGGGCTCACCGGCCGGCTCCGCCCCGCAGCGCAGGCCGAGCGCCGGCTGGAGGAGTGCGGGAAGCTCGGACTGACGAGGGCCGTCGCCCCGTCCGGAACCCCTGGAAATGGCAAGATTCGCGTCGAGGCGTCCGAGACCCTCCGCGCGGCGATCCGCGCCGGGCTCGAGGCGGCGAAGGACGATGGCGACGGATCCCCGGGACACGAGAGAGACGGCGAGGAGCGAGCGGCCGCTCGGTGACCTCGGCTTCACGCGCGCGCCGTCCGACGACGACCCGCGCCGCGACCCCGACCTGCTCGCCGCGATCGCGAAGGTCGCCCCCGGCACCGAGCTCCGCCAGGCCGTCGACGACGTCATCCGCTCGCACGAGGGCGCCCTGATCGTCGTCGGCGACCCGAACGAGCTCGCGTTCCTCTGCTCGGGCGGGATCCGTCTCGACGCGCCCTTCCGCACCCAGCTCCTCTACGAGCTCGCGAAGATGGACGGCGCGATCATCGTCGACCAGGCCGTGCGCCGGCTCGCCTGGGCGAACGTCCAGCTGATGCCGGACGCGACCATCCACTCGGACGAGACCGGCACGCGCCACCGCACCGCCGAGCGCGTCGCGAAGCAGACCGGGGCGCTCGTCGTCTCGGTGTCCCAGCAGCGCGAGACGGTCACCGTCTTCGTCGGGCCGGCGCGCTACCAGCTCGACCCGGTCGCGGACGTGCTCGCGAAGACGAACCAGGCGCTCGGCACGCTCGACACCTACCGGCAGCGGCTCGAGCAGGTGCTGACCCGCCTGACCGCGCTCGAGTTCCAGAACGCGGTCGTCCTCGACGACGTGCTCGTCGTCCTGCAGCGGGCCGAGATGACCTCGCGGATGGCCGACCGGATCACCCGCGACTGCGTCGAGCTCGGCAGCGAGGGGCGCCTGATCCGGCTCCAGCTGGAGGAGCTCGTCGGCGACGTGCCGGCCGAGCGCGACGCGATCGTCCGCGACTACCACGCGGTCGCCGCCGGTGAGGACGCGACGCGGGCGCTCGTCGACCTGGGCGAGCTCAGCTACCAGGAGCTGCTCGAGTTCGGGCGCCTGACCGAGCTGCTCGGCTACGAGCGGCATGTCAACCCGCTCGACACCTCGGTGGCGCCGCGCGGCTACCGGATCCTCTCCCACATCCCGCGTCTGCCCGACTCGGTCGTCCGCCGCGTCGTCTCCGACCTCGGCTCGCTGGACGCGGTCGTGCGCGCGTCGCAGCGCGACCTGGAGGCCGTCGAGGGGGTCGGCGCCGTCCGCGCCCGCGAGATCCGAGAGGGATTGCGCCGCCTCCAGGAGCACAACCTGGTCGACCGCTACCTGCAGCTCTAGAAACCCGCTCCCAGAGCGGCTTTCAGGGCCGTTTTTTGGCTTTTCCAGGCGGTTTTCGCTATACTGGGGCCTGTTGGCCGGTGCCCCTCGGGCGCGCCGGCTTTCTTTGGCGGCAGACACGCGAAACCCAGGGAGGTCGGGCTTGTATTCGATCGGCGACAAGGTGGTGTATCCGCACCACGGGGCTGGGACGGTCGTCAAGAAGGAGAAGCGCGAGGTCCTGGGCCAGTCGCGTGAATACCTGACGATCAAGATCCTGCACAACGACATGACGGTGCAGGTGCCGTCCGAGAACGCCGAGAAGGTCGGGCTCCGGCGCGTGATCGGCGAGAAGGAGATCGGCGGCGTCCTCAAGGCGCTGACCGGTGTCTCGACCGAGATGCCGAAGAACTGGAACCGCCGCTTCAAGCACAACCGCGACAAGATGAAGACGGGCGACATCCTCGAGCTCGCCGAGGTCGTCCGGAACCTCGCGCTCCGCGACCGCGAGAAGGGCCTCTCCACCGGCGAGAAGCAGATGTTCGTGAAGGCGAAGAAGATCCTCGCCTCCGAGCTGATGTACGCCAAGGACATGGACGAGGAGGAGTGCGCGGAGTGGCTCGAGGGCGTGCTCGCGTCCGACGGCCCGGTGGCGGCGAAGAAGAAGCCGGCGGCGAAGAAGAAGACCGCCGCAGCCGCGACCGCGTAGGCTCTCCGCCATGTCGGTCTGGGCGATCCTCGTCGCTGCCGGACGGGGTGAGCGTCTCGGCCTGGACCAGCCGAAGGTCTTCGCGAAGCTCGGCGAGGATCCGCTGCTCGCGGAGCCGCTGCGCCGGCTCGACGACTGCGAATGGGTCGACGCGATCGTGCTCGTCGCCCCGCCCGGCTGGGAGGAGCCGGCAATCCTGCTCGCGGAGGAGATCGGAGCCGGCAAGGTGAGCGCCTGCGTCGCCGGCGGCGAGACCCGCACCGCCTCGGTCCGCGCCGGCCTCGCCGAGGTGCCGGCCGACGCCGTGATCGTCCTCGTCCACGACGCAGCCAGGCCGCTGCTCTCCGACGAGGTCGTGGAGCGGGTGCTCGCGCCGTTCTCGGACGGCTGGGACGGCGCCGTCCCCGGGCTCCCGGTCGCGGACACGCTCAAGCGCGCCGAAGGCGACGGGGGCATCGTCGAGACGGTTCCGCGCGACGGGCTCTGGGCGGTGCAGACGCCGCAGGCGTTCCGCGCCGACGTCCTCCGCCGCGCGTATGCGAGCGACGCGACCGCGACCGACTGCGCGGGGCTCGTCGAGGCGACGGGCGGACGCGTGAAGGTGGTCGAGGGCGACCCGCGGCTGCTGAAGGTGACGACGGCCGACGACCTCGCGAGGATCGCGTCGTGGCTGTGACCGCGGTGGTCTTCGACGTGGGGGAGACGCTCGTCGACGAGGCGGCGACCTATGCGCGCTGGGAGCAGGAGGGGATCGAGGCGGCGGCGTTCACGGCGCGCGACCTGCACGACGACGCGCTCGACTGCCTCGCCGCGCTGAGGGGTCGCGGTCTCCGGCTCGGCGCCGCCGGCAACATGCGCGCCGTCCACGAGGAGTTCCTCCGCGAGCTGGTCGACTTCGTCGGCTCGTCGGAGTCGTGGGGCGTGCGGAAGCCCGCCTCCGGGTTCTTCGAGCGGATGGCCGCCGAGGCGGGCGCCGCGCCGGCCGAGATCGCGTACGTCGGCGACCGCGTGGACAACGACGTCCTGCCCGCGCTCGCTGCGGGGATGACCGCGGTGCACGTCCGCCGCGGCTCGTGGGCCAACGTCGACCCGCCCGAGGAGGCGATCCGCATCGGTTCGCTCGCGGAGCTGCCGGAGGCGCTCGCATGACCGAGTACCGGGTCGGCACCGGCGTCGACGCGCACGCGCTCGAGGAGGGCGTTCCGCTCGTCCTCGGCGGCGTCCGCATCGACCATCCGCGCGGGCTGGCGGGCCACTCGGACGGCGACGTGCTCGCGCACGCGCTCACGGACGCGATCCTCGGCGCCGCCGGGCTCGAGGACATCGGCGCGCTCTTCCCGTCAGGCGACCCGGCGCTCGCGGGCGCCGACTCCGTCGAGCTGCTCCGGCGGGCGTGGGAGCGCGTGCGCGCGGACGGCTGGGAGCTCGCGAACGCGGACGTCGTCCTGGTCGGCGAGGAGCCGCGGCTGGCGCCGCACCGCGACGAGATGCGGGCGCGGCTCGCGGGCGCGCTCGGGGTGGCGCCCGAGCTCGTGGCCGTGCGCGCGACGACGACCGACCGGCTCGGCTTCACCGGGCGCGGCGAGGGTCTCGCGGCGCAGGCGGTCGCGCTGCTGCGGCGATGAAGCTCGCCATCGTCACGCACGCCGAGCATCCGGAGCTGCGTGGGACGCTCCCCGAGCTCTGGCCGGAGTTCATGCGCCACGACCCGGTCGTGTCGACGTTCTGGCCGCGGCTCTACGACCTCTATCCGGACTTCCAGCTCTGGGCGGTCGACCGGGACTCGCGGACCACGATCGCGTACGCGTGCACGCTGCCGGTGAGCTGGGACGGGACGCCGTCGCCGCGCGGCGTGGACTGGGCGATGTCGAACGGCGTCTCGGGCGAGCCGACCGCGCTCTGCGCGATCGCGGCGGCGATCGTCCCCGAGTACCGGGGCATCGGCCTGGCGGAGGCGATCGTGCGGCGGATGGGCAGCATCGCCAACGCGCACGGGCTCGGCGCGCTCGTCGTCCCGGCGCGGCCGACCTGGAAGGACCGCTACCCGCTGACGCCGATCGACCGCTACCTCACGTGGCGGCGCGGCGACGGGCAGCTCTACGACCCGTGGCTGCGGACGCACGAGCGCCTCGGCGCCGAGCTGCTCGGGCCGGCCGAGCGCTCGCTCACGGTCACCGGCAGCCGCGGCGAGTGGGAGGCGTGGACGGAGCTGACGTTCCCCGAGGAAGGCGACTACGTCGTCCCCGGCGGGCTGGCGCCGGTGCGCTTCGACGGCGGCCGCGGCGTCTACGTCGAGCCGGGCGTCTGGATGATCCACCGGCCGGACTAGGCCGGCCTACTTCCGGCGCGCGTTCTTCTGCGCCTTCTCGAGGCGGCGCCGCATCTGGCGGTTCGTCGCCTCGGGCGCGACGACGTTCTGCTGCTCCTGCATCTCGAGCAGCGCGCGGCGCTCCTGGGCGGTGAGCTGCGACATCGCCGACTGGGCGCGTTGCGGGTCGCGGAGCGCGCCAGAGCGCTGCATCTTGCGCATCGCGCTCGCGAGCTCCGGGTTCGTCCGCTCCATCGCGGCCGTCGACGCCTTCTGCAGCCAGCCCTTGAGGATCGGCACCTTCGCGAGGCCGGCGAAGACGGGCCGCAGGTAGCGGCCGTTCTGGACGCGTCCGAGCAGGGCGAGGGCGCCGAGCAGGAGGACGAGACCGAGCAGGATCCAGACCGGGATCAGCAGCGTGACGAACGAGGCCGCGAGCATCGGCGGGATCGTACCCGCCTAGCCCGGAAGGGACACGATCTCACCGGACACGGCGACGAGTCCGTCGCGGGCGAGCGAGCGCACGACCTCGGTGTCGAGCTCGGCGAGGCGGCGCTCCGCCGCGGCGACGAGCCGGAGCGTCTCGGCCCGCCGCTGCCGGAACGAGCCCTCGAAGCGGCCCTGCCTGCGGAGCGGCTCGAAGCGGCGTCCGCGCGACGGGCAGCCGGCCGCGAGCGGGCAGACGCCGCAGCGCGGCACGCGCGCGAGGCAGACGGTCGCGCCGAGATCCATCAGCGCCTGCGCGGCCGCGGGCGGGAACTCGTGGCCGGTGCGCTCCGAGACTCGCCGCACGTTGACGTCGACGGGCAGCACGTCGCGGCCGAGCGCGAAGCAGGCGACCGCGTCCGCGGTGTAGCGGCCGACGCCGGGCAGCTCGGTCAGGTCGTTCGGCCAGCCGTGCGCCGCGACCTGCTGCGCCGCCCGGTGGAGCGCCAGCGCGCGCCGGTTGTAGCCGAGCCCCTGCCACTCGCGGATCACGTCGCCCGCGGGCGCGGCGGCGAGCGCCTCGACGGTCGGCCAGCGAGCGAGCCAACGCTCCCAGCGAGGCACGACGCGCTCGACCTGGGTCTGCTGCGCCATCACCTCGGAGACGAGGATCGCGTACGGATCGCGCGTCCGGCGCCACGGCAGCGCGCGTCCGTTCTCTTCGTACCACGCCAGGAGCCGGGCTTCCACCAGGGGAAGCCTAGAAGCACGGCCGCGCCCGCTCCTCGCGAGCTGCGAATCTAGCGCGATGACGATCGACCTCGCCGCCGTCCGCGCCGACACACCCGGCGTCCGGCACGTCGCGCACCTCAACAACGCCGGCTCGGCCCTGCCTCCCCGCCAGGTGACGGACGCCGTCGTCGGCTACCTGGAGCGGGAGTCGGAGATCGGCGGCTACGAGACCGCCGCCGAGCGGCGGGACGACTGGGAGCACACCTACGACGCCGTGGCGCGCCTCCTCAATGCGCACCGCGACGAGATCGCGATCGTCGAGAACGCGACGCGAGCCTGGGACATGGCGTTCTACGCATTCCCGTTCGGGCCCGGCGACCGCATCCTCACCGGGCGCGCCGAGTACGCCTCGAACTGGATCGCGCTGACGCAGGTGGCGCGGAAGACCGGCGCGGTCGTCGAGCTGATCGGCGACGACGAGCACGGCCAGTTCGACGTCGCGGAGCTCGAGCGGCGGCTCGACGACTCGGTCAAGCTGATCTCGCTCGTCCACGTGCCGACCGACGTCGGTCTCGTCAACCCGGCGCAGGAGGTCGGCGCCCTCGCGCGGGCTGCGGGTGTGCCTCTGCTGCTCGACGCGTGCCAGTCGGCCGGGCAGCTGCCGCTCGACGTCGCGGAGCTCGGCTGCGACATCCTCTCCGGCACGGGCCGCAAGTTCCTTCGCGGGCCCCGGGGGACCGGCTTCCTCTACGTGCGCCGCGGGCTCCTCGAGCAGCTCGAGCCGCCGCTGCTCGACCTGCACGCGGCGGAGCTCCGCACCGACGGGTCGTACGCGATCCGCCCGGACGCGCGCCGGTTCGAGAACTGGGAGACCTACTACGCCGGCAAGGTCGGCCTCGGCGTCGCGGTCGACTACGCGCTCGACGTCGGCATCGAGGCCGGCTGGGAGCGCATCCAGTCGCTCGCGACCCGCCTGCGCGGCGGCCTGGGCGAGCTCCCGAACGTCGCTCTCGCCGACCGGGGAGCAGTCCTCGGCGCGACGGTGACCTTCGACGTCGACGGCACGACCGCGCTCGAGATGCAGCGGCGGCTCGCCGCCGAGCGCATCAACGTCTCGGTCACGGACTCGACGCCGTCGCAGATCGGCCGCGACTCGTTCGCGACCCACGTCCGCTCCTCGGTCCACTACTACAACAGCGAGGACGAGGTCGACCGGTTGGTCGAGGCCGTCGCCTCGTCGGCCCGCGGCTAGACGTCGGCGCCGGTCTCGATGAACGACTCGAAGAGCGTCTCGGCGCAGTCGTCGCAGACGGTTCGTTCGGCGTAGCGGATCCGGCCGCGGAAGACGAGCAGCCGCAGGTCGGTCGTCGAGCCGCAGCGGTCGCACGCGTCCGCCTTGGGCGCCGCCTCCGCCGCTTCCTCCGGGGTGGCGTCACGCACGTACATGGCGCGAGCCTACTACGAGCGACGGCACTTGGGATCGCCGAGCGACCGCTCGAGCGCGTTCAGCTGCGCGTCCGCGCGCGGGTCGAACTCCCGCGCCGTCGCCTGCCAGCGGACGATCGGCGTCACGCCCGGACCGAGGACGGTCAGCCGGTAGGCGCGCCCCTTCCCGCTCGGATGCGAGCCGTGCCGGTAGAGCCCGTAGCAGAACGTCCCGCCCGGCCCGTGGGCGAGGAAGCCGTTGTCGCGGCGCCAGCCGGGCCCGTAGGCGGAGTCGAGCGTGTCGAGGTAGAGGTTGCGGCCGTAGTCGTCGAGCGGGTTCCCGCGATGGGTCGAGGCGAAGCCGTGGACGCCGCGGCCGCGGTAGGTGAGCTTCCCGAAGAGATGGTCGAAGCGGCCGCCGTACGACCAGTCCTGCCAGACCGTGAGCCGCGGCAGCGCCCCGCGCCAGTGCGAGAGGTGCAGCTCGAACGAGCCGCGGGCGCCGCCGTAGTCGCGGAGCAGGCGCTGCCACGACTGGAGCGCCCAGTAGCTGCCGTCGGGCGCCTTGCAGGCGGCGACGAGGAGCGGCAGCGCCGGCCCGTCGTAGCGCCCGCAGGAGCCGCCGGCGGCTCTCGCGCCGTAGCGAAGGCGGAACGACACCTGCGGGAGGCTCGGGTTCGGGACGCGCGCCCCGATCGCGCCGGAGGCGAGGACGCGGTGGAGCCGGCCGCCCTGCCGGTAGGTGACGACCGCCGTGCCGCCGCGCACGCGCAGGCTCGCGCCGCTCGCGTCGCGGGCGACGAGCGCCGACGCGCCGGCCGCCGGCGCGAGCGAGAGCGCCGCCGCTGCGGCTGCGAGCACGACCCCGGCCCTCATGGCGGGCAAGGTAGCGAGGCGTCTGCGCGGCCGCTGTTCGGGTTCGGTAAGGCCGGGCGTCCTAGACTCGCCCCATGGTCCGCGTCCGTTTCGCGCCCAGTCCGACCGGCTCGCTGCACCTCGGCAACGCGCTCGGCGCGGTCGCCAACCGACGCTTCGCGGACGAGCACGGCGGCCGGCTGCTGCTCCGGATCGACGACACCGACCCGGCCCGCAACGCGGCGGGCGGGGCGGAGGCGATCGTCGCCGACCTGGAATGGCTCGGCGTCGGCTGGGACGAGGGGCCGGTGCGCCAGAGCGAGCGGCACGTCCGCCACCGCGAAGCGGCGCACCTGGTCGGCGAGCCGGACGCCGAGGGCGCCCTCCGCTTCGGGCGGACGACCCTCCTACGCCCGGACGGGTCGCCGACCTACCAGCTCGCGACCGCCGTCGACGACCTCGACTTCGAGATCACGCACGTGATCCGCGGCTCCGACCATCGCGCGAACGCCGAGCTGCAGGCCGAGGTGATCCGCGCGCTCGGCGGCGAGCCGCCGGAGTACGTCCACCACGGGCTGCTGCTCGGCGAGGACGGGACGAAGCTCTCGAAGCGCCACGGCGCCGTCTCGCTCGCCGAGCTGCGCGCGCAAGGGCTCCCCGCCGAGGCCGTCCGCGCCTACCTCGAGGAGCTGGGGACTCCGCGCCACGACGTCCACCTCGACCTCGCACGGCTCCGCCGCCTCTCGACCGACGCGCTCGCCGCACTCCCGGACGACGAGCTCGCGGCGCGGGTCGGCGTCCCGGTCTCGGTCGCGCCCGTGCTGCGCGGCGCGCGCGACCTGCGCGAGGCGCGCGAGTACGCCGAGCAGGTGCTCGACCCCGCGCCGGCGGAGGTGGACGCGCCCGAGACGCTCGCCCGCTTCCGCGAGCTGGTCGAGGCGGGACTCGAGCCGCGCGCGCTCGTCCGCGAGCTGAAGGCCGTCGGCGGCGACCTGAAGGCGGTGCGCCTCGCCCTCACCGGCCGCGAGCGCGGCCCGGAGCTCGCCGCCGTGATCGCGGCGCTCGCACCGGACGAGCTGCTGCGCCGCGCCACCTAAGCTTGCAGCGATGCGCCTCTACAGCACCCTCTCCCGCCGCCTCGAGGAGCTGCCGGAGCCGCCCGGTCCGATCCGGATGTACTTCTGCGGCCCGACCGTCTACCAGCGGGCGCACATCGGCAACGCGCGGCCGTTCGTGCTCGGGATGTGGCTGCGGGCCTGGCTGCGCGAGCGCGGATACGAGACGACGCTCGTGCACAACATCACGGACGTCAACGACAAGATCTACGACGCGGCGCCGGGAGCGAGCGCCGAGCTCGCCGCGCGCGCGACCGAGTGGTATCTCCAGGACACCGCCGACCTCGGGCTCGGACAGGCGGACTCGACGCCGAAGGCGACCGAGTCGATTCCGGAGATCGTCTCGTTCATCGAGCAGCTCGTCTCGACCGGCCACGCCTACGCCGTCCAGGGCGACGTCTACTTCCGGGTCGCGAGCGACCCCGGCTACGGCCGCCTCTCCGGCCAGCGCCCCGACCAGGTCGAGGAGCAGGAGCCGAACCCGCTGAAGGAGGATCCGCGCGACTTCGCCCTCTGGAAGGCGAACAAGCCCGCCGAGGACACCGCCTGGGACTCGCCGTGGGGCCGCGGCAGGCCCGGCTGGCACATCGAGTGCTCGGCGATGGCGGAGCACGCGTTCGGGCCGGCCTTCGAGATCCACGGGGGCGGGCTCGACCTCGTCTTCCCGCACCACGAGAACGAGCTGGCGCAGTCGCTCGCGCTCGGCCACGACTTCGCGCGCATCTGGACGCACAACGGGATCATCGGCGGCATGGGCGGCGAGAAGATGTCCAAGTCGCTCGGCAACGACGTCTCGCTGCGGAACGTCCTCGACACCTGGGGCCGCGAGGTGGCGCTGATGTTCTTCCTCGGCGGCCACTGGCGCAAGCCGATCGAGTTCGGGGACGAGACGCTCGCGCAGGCGAAGGCGCAGGTGGACACCTTCCGCAACTTCTTCCTCGAGGAGCGGCCGGGCGACGAGGACGGCGAGGCGATCCTCCGGGACGAGCTCGCCGAGGTGCTGGACGACGACTTCAACACGCCCGAGGCGCTCGCGCTCTTCCACGCGTGGCGCGACCGCGAGGAGTGGGCGTCGCTGCGCTGGGGGCTCGGACTGTTCGGGCTCGGCTCGCTCGCGGAGATCGCGCAGGCGCCGCCCGAGGTGGTCGCGCTGGCCCGCCAGCGGCAGGCGGCGCGGGCGGCGAAGGACTTCGCGGAGGCCGACCGGCTGCGCGGCGAGCTCGAGGCGGCGGGCTGGGAGGTGCGCGACGTCGCCGAGGAGCCGGGTTTCCGGCTCGTCGAGAAGTGAGCCGCGAGCAGGTCTACGGCCGGCGGCCCGTGCGCGAGGCGCTCCGCGGGCAGCGCGAGGTGCTCGAGCTGTGGGCGACCGAGCGCGCGCTCGGCGCCGAGCCGTGGCTGCGCGAGACGGAGCGGCCGCGCGTGCAGACGAAGCAGGAGCGCGAGCTCTCGGAGGCGGCCGGGACGCGCGACCACCAGGGCGTGCTCGCCTGGTGCGAGCCGTACCGCTACGCGGACGCGTTCGAGCTCGCCGCCGGGCCGGCGCCGCTCCTCGCCTGTCTCGACCAGGTCAGCGACCCGCGCAACCTCGGCGCGGTCGTGCGGAGCGCCGAGGGGGCGGGCGCAAGCGGCGTCGTCGTCCCCGCGCACGGCTCCGCCCGGGTCACGCCCGCCGTCTGCCGCGCCTCCGCGGGCGCGGTCGAGCACCTGCCGGTCGCGGTCGTGACGAACCTCGCCCGCTACCTCGCCGAGATCAAGGGCGGCGACCTCTGGGTTGCCGCGGCGGCCGGCGAGTCGGGCACGCCGATGTGGCAGGCCGACCTCTCCGGCGGCCTCGCGTTCGTCTTCGGCGCCGAGGGGAAGGGCCTGCGTCCGCTCGTCCGCCGCACCTGCGACCTCGAGGTCTCGATCCCGCAGCTCGGCCGCGTCGAGTCGCTGAACGTGAGCGTCGCCTCGGCGCTGCTGCTCTACGAGGCGCGCCGCCAGCGGAACAAGTAACAGTCTGTTACAAGGCTGTCGTGGCCGAGCCCAGCCTCTACCTGTTCGACGGCTTCAACCTCCTCCACGCCGGCGGCTTCGGCTCGCCGGAGGAGCTGCGCGACCTGCTGGCGAGCTGGGTCGCCGCCCAGGGCGTCCGCGGCGTGCTCGTGTTCGACGGGCACGGCCGCGACGAGCAGCACGGCTCGCTCGAGGTGCGCTGGGCCCCGGACGCCGACTCCGTCCTCGAGCGCCTCGCGGCCGAGCGCCGCGGGAGCGAGCAGGTCGCGGTCGTGTCGTCCGACGCGACCGTCCGCGAGACCGCCGGCGTCGAGGTGCGGAAGCTCTCGTCGCAGGCGTTCCTCGGGGAGCTCGCGCGGCCGAGTCACGAGGCCGGTCCGCGCGGCGACCTCCGCGACCGGCTCGACCCGGTCACCCTGGCGCGGCTCGAGCGGCTCCGCCGCGGCGGCTGAGCCGAACACACGTTCGTAACAGGTTGGGTCCACTGCAAATGGACTTGTAAAACCTTGGACCCGCTGCTATCTTCGCCCTCAACTACAGGGTGAGAGTTCGCCCTGGCGACCGGGGGAGACGCCGTGGCTGCACGCACCGCGACAGCGCATTCGCCTCAGAAGGCTCAACGAGAGCTAGAGGATCTGCAGCTCGTCCTCAAGGCGCGGAACGGCGACACGGTCGCCATGGACGCGCTGATCCGGCGCTACACCGGCTTCGTCCGGCTGAAGGCGAGCTCGTACTTCCTCGCCGGCGGGGACAACGACGACCTCCTGCAGGAGGGGCTGATCGGCCTCTACAAGGCCGTGCGCGACTTCCGCGCCGACAAGGAGACGTCGTTCCGGAGCTTCGCCGAGCTCTGCGTCACCCGGCAGATCATCACCGCGATCAAGACCGCGACCCGCTTCAAGCACGCGCCGCTGAACACCTACGTCTCGTTCAGCCACACGCCGGCCGGCCAGGACGGCGACGGCGAGTGCACGCTCGGCGACGCGCTGCCGGGCCCCGCGGTGCACGAGCCGTCGCTCGTCGTCATCTCGACGGAGGAGCTGCAGAGCCTCGTCTTCAGCCTCGGCACCGGCCTCTCGAACCTCGAGTCGGAGGCGCTCCGCCTCTACCTCGAGGGCGCGTCCTACGAGGACATGGCGGAGCGGCTCGGCTGCGACACGAAGACGATCGACAACGCGCTCCAGCGCGTGAAGCGGAAGATCATCACGCACCAGAAGGGGCGCGAAGTCCTCCTCTAGTCGCGGGCGGTACTCTGGCCCGGCGTGCCGGAGTAGCTCAGCTGGTAGAGCAACGCTCTTGTAAAGCGTAGGCCGTGGGTTCGAGTCCCACCTCCGGCTCTAACGTCGCGCGAGCAGCGCGAGCAGCACGCGCGGCAGCTCGTCGTCGAGCCGCGCCTTGCGGACGTAGTCGTCGGCGCCCGCGCTGCGGATCTCGAGGACGCGCTCCTCGTAGTCGTGCCCGCTGACCGCGACGATCGGCAGTCCCGGCGCGAGCTCGCGCAGCGCCCGGGTCGCCTCGGCGCCGTCGAGGATCGGCATCTCGATGTCCATGACCACGGCGTCCGGAGCGGTGCGCGCGGCGAGCTCGAGCGCCTCGCGGCCGTCGCGCGCCTGCCCCGCCACGGCGAAGCGCTCGTCCGTCTCGAGCAGGAGCACGATGCGGGCGAGAAACGGCTCGTCGTCCTCCGCGACGAGGATCCGGTGCGGCCGGGCCACCTCCGGTAGCTCCCCGCCCGCACCCCGGCCGAATCCGATCGGGGACGGCACGGATGGGCGCGGGCGGCGAACGCCTGAGGCTGCCTCCACGGTGGGGAAAGGAGGAACGGTGAGCACGATCCACGAGGTGCGCGTGTCCCCCGGCGACGTCGTCGAGGTGAGCGGCCGGCGCGTGGGCGACCGCGCGCGGAGCGGCGAGATCCTCGAGGTCCTCGGGAACGGCGACCATCCGCACTACCTCGTCCGCTGGGAGGACGGCCACGAGAGCATCCTCTACCCGGGCGAGGCGACGACGATCCGCCGCACCTCCGCCCGCAGGACGGCGACCCGCGCGACGACGGATCTCGCCGCCGCCACGACGGCGCTCGTCGAGCTGCTGCGCGACGAGGAGGTCGAGTTCGAGCTGCTGCCGCACCGGCGGACGCTCCGCGCCGCCGCGGAGGCGCGTGTCCTCGGTGTGCTGCCGCAGACCGTCGCGAAGACGCTCGTCGTCCGCGACGAGCAGGGCCGCTGCGTCCGGGCGGTCGTCGCCGCGACGCGCCGGCTGAGCGTCGAGCGGCTGGCGACGGCGCTCGCGGCGAAGTCGGTGCGCCTGCTGACCGAGGGCGAGCTCGTGAACGCCTACCCGCAGTTCGAGCTGGGGGCGGTGCCGCCGTTCGGCGGGCCGGCGGGCGACCTCGTCGTCGTCGACCGGGAGCTGACGCGCGGCGAGCACGTCGTCGTCGAGGCGGGCGTCCACGACACGTCGCTCCGGCTGCGGACGGAGGAGCTCGTCCGGGTCGCGAACGCGCAGGTGGCGGAGATCGCGACGGCGTAGCGTCGGTTTCGCGGCGCCCCGACGCGGCAACCGGGTCCGCATGCCGGACGAACGGCCCACGCAGTTCGAGCAGGAGAACGACCTCGGCCGCGGCGGCGGCGAGGTCGACGACGAGACGCTCGCCGAGGCCGAACGCGAGGCAGAGCGGCGTCGCAGCACCGCGAACGTGGAAGACGACGAGCGAACCGCGTAGGATCGCTCCCGTCAGTCGAATCGGCGCCGACCCGAGGAGGAGCGATGCGCCAGGCGTTCATGTCCATCCAGACGGCCTTCAAGACCTGTTCGGAGGGAATGACGCGTGGCTTCGAAACGGCTCAATCTCGGGATCCTGGCGCATGTAGACGCCGGTAAGACGACACTCACGGAGCGGCTGCTGCACGCAGCCGGCGTGATCGACGCGGTCGGCAGCGTCGACCGCGGCACGACCCAGACCGACACGCTCGCGCTGGAGCGCCGGCGCGGGATCACGATCCGCTCGGCGGTCGTCTCGTTCGCGATCGGCGACACGACCGTGAACCTGATCGACACCCCCGGCCACCCGGACTTCATCGCCGAGGTGGAGCGGGTGCTGCACGTCCTCGACGGGGTCGTGCTCGTGCTCTCCGCGGTCGAGGGGGTGCAACCGCAGACGCGCGTGCTGATGCGCGCGCTGCAGCGGCTGCGGCTGCCGACGCTCCTGTTCGTGAACAAGGTCGACCGCGCGGGCGCGGACAGCGAGCGCGTGCTCGCGGCGGTTCGCGAGCGGCTGACGCCCGCGGCCGCGTGGGCGGCCGACGACGCCGCGCTCACGGAGCTGCTGGCCGACCGCGACGACGAGCTGCTCGCCGCGTGGCTCGACGGCGACGTCCCGCCCGGGCGGCTGCGAGAGGCGCTCGTCGCCCAGACGCGGCAGGCGCGCTTCCATCCCGCCTTCGCCGGCTCCGCGCTCACCGGCGCCGGCGTCCCCGAGCTGATGGCCGGGATCGCCGAGCTCCTGCCGGCCGCGGAGCGCGACGGCGACGGGCCGCTCGCGGCGGCGGTGTTCAAGATCGAGCGCGGCGAGTCCGGCGAGAAGGTCGCCTACGCGCGGCTCTTCTCCGGGACGCTGCACGTCCGCGACCGCCTCCTGGTCGGCGGCGTCGAGGAGAAGGTGACCGCGCTCCACGTCTTCGAGCGGGGCGGCGCGGAGCAGCGCGACTCGGTCGCCGCCGGCGGGATCGCGAAGCTGCGCGGCCTCGCAGGCGTGCAGGTGGGCGACCGGCTCGGCGACGGGGCCGCGCCCGCGCCGGCGCACGCGTTCGCGCCGCCCACGCACGAGGCGGTCGTCGTCCCGCGCGACCCCGCCGACGCCGCGCGCCTGCGTGCGGCGCTCGTGCAGCTGGCCGAGCAGGACCCGCTGATCGACCTCCGCCAGGACGACGAGCGGCGCGAGCTGTCGCTCTCGCTCTACGGCGAGGTGCAGAAGGAGGTCGTCGAGGCGACGCTCGCGCTCGACTACGGCCTCGAGGTCGAGTTCCGGGAGACGAGCACGATCTGCGTCGAGCGGCCGCTCGCCGCCGGCGACGCGGTCGAGATCCTGAACGCCGAGGGCAACCCGTTCTCGGCGACGGTCGGGCTGCGGGTCGAGCCGGGGGCGGAGGGTTCCGGCGTCGAGTTCCGGCTCGCGGTGCCGAACGTCTCGATCCCGCTCTACGTGTACCGCTCGCGCGAGACGTTCGAGCTCGAGATGACGCGCTACGTTCGCGACGCGCTCCAGGAAGGGCTGCGCGGCTGGCGGGTCACCGACTGCGTCGTGACGATGACCGAGTGCGAGTACTCCTCCGCCGACGGGCCGCCGTCCAAGCGCGGCCGCCTCAGCATGCCGCCCGACTACCAGCGGCTGACGCCGATCGTCCTCATGGACGCGCTCGCCCGCTGCGGGACCGAGGTCTGCGAGCCGGTGCTCCGAGCTGCGCTCGAGGTGCCGGCCGGCTCGCTCGGCTCGGTGATGCGCGCGCTCGGCAAGCTCGCCGCGTCGGTCGAGGCGCCCGCCCTGTCGGGGCCGGTCGCGACACTCGAGGCGCTGCTGCCGGCGACGCACGCACAGCAGCTCCAGCGGCAGCTCTCCGGGCTGACCGGCGGCGAGGGCGTCGTCGAGACGAGCTTCGCCGGCTACCGCCCGGTCGCCGGCGAGGCGCCCGAGCGCCGCCGGACGCGGCCCGACCCGCGGAACCGCGCCGAGTACCTGATGCACCTGGCGCGGCGCGTGTGAGCGCTACGCGCGCTCGAGCGCCTGGGCGAGGTCGTCCCAGATCGCGTCCGCGTCCTCGACCCCGACGCTGAGCCGCAGCAGGCCGGCGGGGACGCGGTCGCCCTCCCAGCGGTGGCGGCTCTCCATCACGCTCGTCACCCCGCCGAGCGAGGTCGCGTTCACGATCAGCCGCGTCGACGTCTCGACCCGGCGGGCGGCGTCGCCGTCGGCGACGTCGAAGGAGAGGAGCCCGGCGATCCCCGGGTGGCGGACCTCGAGCACCTTCGGGTGCGCGCGCAGGCGCTCGGCGATCGCGAGCGCGGTCTCCGTCTGCCGCCGGACGCGCAGCTCGAGCGTCTTCAGGCCGCGGAGGAGGAGCCAGGCGGTGTCGGGCGCGGCGACGATCCCGGTGCGGCTGCGGAGCGTGCGCAGCTCCTCCGCCGCCGCCGGGTCGCGGCAGACGACCGCTCCGAGGAGCGCGTCGTCGTGGCCCGCGAGGTACTTCGTCGCGCTGTGCACGACGAAGTCGGCGCCGTGTTCGAGCGGGCGCAGGTGGACCGGCGTCGCGACCGTCGAGTCGACGACGACCGGCGCGGGGTGCGCGGCGGCCGCGGCGAGGTCCGGCATCGTCAGGAACGGGTTCGACGGCGCCTCGAGCCACACGAGCTGCACGTCCTCCGGCGGCGGGCCGGTCTGGTCGAACTCGACGTGCCGGAGCCCCCACTTGGCGAGCGCCGCGAACGTGACGCCGGTCCCGAAGTAGCAGCCCGCGGCGAGCGCGATCGTGTCCCCCGGCTGGAGCAGCGAGAGGGCGAGCGCGGTCGTCGCGCCCGCGCCCGACGGGAAGAGCAGCGCCGTGCCGCCGTCGAGCTCGCCGAGCCGCGCCTCCGCCTCGGCGACGGTCGGGCTGCCGTAGCGCGAGTAGTAGAAGTCGCCCTGCTCGCCGCGCTCGTCGTAGGGCCAGATGGTCGAGCGGTCGAGTGCGTCCATGCCGGGGAGCTATACCGGTTCGGTTCGCAGCTCGTCCAGCGGGCCCATCCGCGAGAGCGCCGGGAAGAGGCGCGGCCACGACGCCGCGACCGCGATCATCAGCGAGCCGCCGAGGACGACGGCGCGGACGGTGCCGAGCAGCGAGGCGACGGCGCCCGCCTCGAACGCGCCGAGCTCGTTCGACGCGCTGATGAACACCCACTCGACCGCGTTGACGCGGCCCTGCAGCTCGAGCGGCGTGATCACGGCGACGGTCGTCGCGCGGATGTTCATCGAGATCATGTCCGCGAAGCCGGTGACGGCCAGCGCTGCGAGCGAGAGCGGCAGCGACTTCGAGAGCCCGAAGACGATCGTCGCCGCCCCGAAGACGGCGACGACGACGAGCAGGGTCGGACCTGCGGGCCGGCGCAGCGGGCGGCGCGCGATCAGGATCCCGGCAGCGAGCGCGCCCACCGACGGCGCCGTTCGCAGCGCGCCGAGCCCGATCGGGCCGACGTCGAGGATCGTCCGCGCGAACACCGGCGCGAGCGCGATCGCGTCGCCGAGCAGCACGGCGAACAGGTCGAGCAGGATCGCGCCGAGCAGCATCCGCGTGCGGACGACGAAGCGGACGCCGGCGACGAGGTTCTCCCAGTCGAGCGGCTCCCCGCCGCGGCGGGAGACGGTCGGCGGCAGCGACACGTAGGCGACGACCGAGGCGACGAGCAGGACGAGCGCGATCGCGTAGACCGCGGTCGGGTCGACGGCGAAGATGACGCCGCCGAGCGCGGGGCCGGCGACGACGCCGATCTGGCTCGCGACGCTGCGGAGCGCGATCGCGCCCTGGAGCAGCTCCATCGGCACGAGCTCGGGCGTCAGCGCGCGCGTCGCCGGCGAGCCGACCGCGGACGCGACACCTGCGAGGCCGCCGACGAGCAGGTACGGCCAGAGCGCCCGCTGCCCGGAGAGCGTGATCGCGAGCAACGCTCCGGCGATGCCGACGTGGATCACGCCCGCGGTCGCCGCGACGACCTTCCGGGAGGCGCGGTCGGCGAGCTGTCCGGCGGGGAGGGCGAGCAGCGGCAGCGGCACGAACTCGGCGAGCCCGACGAGGCCGAGGTCGAGCGGGTTCCTGTGGATCGCGTACACCTGCCAGCCGATCGCGACCGCGACCATCTGCGACGCGACGCCGGTCGCGAGCGACGACGTCCAGAGGAGCGCGAACGCGCGCAGGCGCAGCGCGGGCGGCAGGCGGTGCTTCACGGGCCGACGCTACCAGCGTGGTCGGGCCTGACCCTCGACGGGTCCGACCCCTGCCGTTTCGCCGCGGGTTACGCTCCCGCCCGATGGCCGACACTCACGACACGACCGCGGGCAAGCTCGAGTGGCTCGAGGAGCTGCGCGAGCAGGCCCTGCACGCCGGCAGCGAGAAGACCGTCCAGCGCCGCCGCGACGAGGGCCGCCTGCTCGCCCGCGAGCGTGCCGAGAAGCTGTGCGACCCGGGCTCGTTCGTCGAGCTCGACCGCTACGTCCGCCACCGCGAGTCGAACTTCGGGATGATGGAGCGGCGCCCGTACGGCGACGCGGTCGTCACCGGCTACGGCACCGTCTTCGGCCGCAAGGTCTTCGTCTTCTCGCAGGACTTCACGGTCTTCGGCGGCTCGCTGAGCGAGGTGTTCGCGGAGAAGATCTGCAAGGTCATGGACCTCGCCGTGAAGTACGGCTGCCCGGTGATCGGCATCAACGACTCGGGCGGGGCGCGCATCCAGGAGGGCGTCGTCTCGCTCGCCGGCTACGCGGAGATCTTCTGGCGCAACGTGCAGGCGTCCGGCGTCGTCCCGCAGATCTCGCTCGTCATGGGCCCGTGCGCGGGCGGCGCCGTCTACTCGCCCGCGATCACGGACTTCATCTTCATGGTCGAGGGCTCGTCCTACATGTTCATCACGGGCCCCGACGTCGTGAAGACGGTGACCGGCGAGGAGGTCAGCTTCGAGGAGCTCGGCGGCGCGCAGGCGCACTCGACGAAGTCGGGCGTGGCGCACTTCATGTCGGCGGACGAGGAGACGTGCCTCGAGGACGCGCGCTACCTGATCTCCTTCCTGCCCCAGAACAACCGCGAGCACGCTCCGCGCACGACGACGACGGACCCGCGTGACCGCGAGGACGAGTCGCTGGACACGCTCGTCCCCGACTCGCCGAACAAGCCGTACGACATGCACGACGTGATCCGGCGGGTGATGGACGACGGCGACTTCCTCGAGGTGCACGAGCGCTGGGCGGAGAACATCGTGTGCGGGTTCGCCCGGCTCGGCGGGTACCCCGTCGGGATCGTGGGCAACCA
>DASSNM010000042.1:0-12459 GCA_035688025.1 Gaiellaceae bacterium
GTCTCGCCGTCGCGGTCGATGACGAGCCCGCCGTTCTGGTAGTGGAGGACGGGGTAGGTGAGGATCTTCTCGGTCAGGGGGTCGATTCCCCCGGCCCGGTAGCGGCGGAGCATGTACGGGAGCGACAGCTCGGCGTCGTGCTCGGAGATGCGGGTGGTGTCGAGCCAGACGGCGGGCCGCCCGTCGGGCGTCGTCGTGCCGCGGCCGGCCGCGACCTCGTCGAAGATCGCCTGGCTGACGACGTCGCGCGGCGCGAGCGAGTCGCAGAACTCCTCGCCCTCGGCGTTCAGGAGCACGGCGCCGTACGCGCGGGTCGTCTCGGGGATCGAGTAGCCCTGCATCGTCTCGGGCCAGGCGCCGCCGTTGGGGTGGTACTGGAGCGCATCGAGGTCTCGCGCCTCGGCGCCGAGGTCGAGGGCCATGCGCGTGACCTCCCCGGTCGCGCCGGGATGATTCGTCGAGAGCTCGCCGCGCTCCTCGGCCTCGGCGAAGCAGCGCCCGCCGGCGGCGAGAACGACCGTGCCGGCCTCGAGCGTCTGCTCGCCGACGCGGGCGCGCCAGCCGCCGTTCCGCTCGAGCTCGTGCAGCGGCGCGTTCGGGAAGACCCGGATCGCGCTCGCCTCCACCGCCTCGCGGAGCGCCTTCGTGATCGCGTGGCCGGTGCGGTCGCCGACCTGGAGCAGCCGCTTCGCGCTCGCGCCGCCGCAGCGCGCGAGCCGGTAGCGGCCGTCCTCGCGCGTGAATTCGACGCCGAGCTCCTCGAGCCAGTGGATCGCGGACGGCGCCTCGGAGGTGAGCGTCTCGACGAGGCCCATGTCCGCCGTCTCGTGGCTGGACTTCCAGATGTCCTGGGCGTGCTGCTCGGGCGAGTCGTCGTCGCCGAAGGCCGCCTGGATCCCGCCCTGGGCCTTCGCCGAGTTGCAGGACTGGATCGAGCCCTTGGTCGCGAGCGCGACCCGCGCCCCTGCCCGCTCAGCAGAGACCGCGGCGGCGAGGCCCGAGGCCCCGGAGCCGATCACGAGCACGTCGAAATGGCCGTCCTGTCTCACGCCGCGCGTGACTATACCCCGCCCAAGCTAATGCGTCACATCAGATTCACTTATCCGTGTCCGTTTCGGACATGGCCGAAAGAGCGTCTTGATTGTCTGACTAGACAACGCTAGGTTGGCTTCGTCGTCCAGAGAGGAGGAAGTCGATGTCCAACCGCACCGAGCCGGACCTGCTCGACCTCACGGTCAGCGAGCGGGGCCTCGGCGTCGGGAACGCGCTGCCCGCGTTCCCGCTCTGCTGCAGCCTCGTCATCTGCATCAACCGCGGCTGCAGCAGCAGCTGTTCCTCGAAGGTCGAGGACGCGTAGCCGTGCGCGCGCCGGCCGCCGAGCTCGACCGAACTCCGAACCGCCCGCGGCTCAAGCCGTGGTACCGCATCGCCCACCGCGACCGCGGCGTGATCCTCCGCTACGGCGGGTCTGTCCTCGAGTTCGGCGGCGAGGTCGCGCAGCGCCTGTTGCCGCGGCTCCTGCCGCTCCTGGACGGGACGCGGACGGTCGAGGCGATCGTCGCCGAGCTCGGCGAGCCGGCGCGCCCGGCGATCCTCAACGCGCTCTCCCTGCTCGGCTCGCACCGGCTGCTCGACGAGGCGCCGCCGGAGACCCTCGATCCGGGGGCGCTGCGGACGGTCGAGCTGCTCGCCGCGAGCGACCCCTACGCGAGCGACACGCAGGCCGTCGCCGAGCGCCTCGCCGGCGCGCGGGTGTCCGTCCTCGGCTCCGGCGGAGCGGCGCGGCTGCTCCCCGACCTGCTCTCGCCGCTCGAGGTCGAGGCGGCGGCGTGGGACGACGGCGTCTGGCCGGTCGGCGACCTCGTGGTCGTCGCGCCCGCCGCCGCGGAGCTCGGGCTCCTGCGCGACTGGAATCGCGTCGCGCTCGAACGCGGCTTCGCCTGGCTGCAGGTCCTCCCGTTCGACGGCCAGCTGGCGGCGGTCGGCCCGCTCTTCGTTCCCGGCCAGTCCGCGTGCTACGAGTGCTACCGGCGGCGCCGGGCCGCGAACGTCTCGCCGCTCCCGGACGACGGCCTCGGCGACTTTCCGTCCGCTCCGGCGCTCGACGCCGTGCTCGCCGGGCAGGCGGCGCTGGTCGCGCTCCGGCACCTCGGCCTCGGCGACGGTGGCGCGGTCGGCGTGCTGCTCGCACTCGAGCAGTCGCCTGCCGCTGCGTCGCGCCACGTCGTCCACCGCGTTCCGCGCTGTCCCGAATGCTCGCTCGCGGCCGAGATCGCCGCGCCCTCCCCCTGGAGCGAGGTGCACCGGATTGCCGCCTAGGCTCCTCGACCGGCCGGCGACCCCGACGGCGGTCGCGCTCCGGCGCCTCGACGCGCTCGTGTCCCCGTACGTCGGGATCGTGCGCTCTGTCGAGGAGGTGCTCGGCGAGCCGGCCGACATCCGGCTCCACAACCTGTGCTGCGAGACCGGACACCTTCCGCCGCTCGTCGGCCACGGCGGCAAGCAGATCGGCGCCGGCTCGGGACGGACGCGCGCGGCAGCACGCGCCGCGGCGATCGCCGAGGCGGTCGAGCGCTACGCCGCGTGCGCCTCGGACGAGGTCGCGGCCGCCGTGGACTGCGCGGCGACGCTCGGCGACGACGCGGTCGCGCCCGCACGGTTCGCCCTCCACAGCCGCGGCCAGTACGCGCAGGCGGGTTTCCCGTACGCGCCGTTCGACGACTCGACGGCGGTCGCGTGGGTCGAGGGCTTCCGTCTGCCCGACGGCGACGCGGCGCTGCTGCCGGCGCAGCTGGCGTATCTGAGCTGGAGCCTCCGGCCGGGCGAGGCTCGCGTCGCGAGCGCCACGAGCAGCGGGCTCGCGTGTCACGTCTCGGCGGAGGAGGCGACTCTCAGCGGGCTGCTCGAGGTGCTCGAGCGCGACGCCTTCATGCTCACGTGGAAGGCGCGGCTGAGCTGGCCGCGGCTGACCTGGAGCGGCTCGCACCCGCTCGCGCAGTTCGACCGCCGCTACGTCCGGCCGACGGGCCTGCGGGTCGGGGCGATCGACCTGAGCCCGGTCTGGGAGGTGCCCTGCGTCCTCGGCGTCGCCCGCAGCGACGTCCCCGGCGAGGCGCCGCTCGGAGTGGGCGCCGCCGCGGCGGCGACCGTGGCGCACGCGGCGGAGAAAGCGCTCGACGAGGCCGTCCGTGTCCGGACGTGGGCGACCGCGCTCCGCGCCGCCGACCCCGCCGCTGCCGCGTTGCCGCCGCCCGACGAGATCCGCGACTTCGAGGAGCACATCCACCACTACGCCTACGAGGAGAACCTCGCGGCCTGCGCCTTCCTCGACGGCTCCGAGCAGCGTCGCGACGCAGCCTCCGTCCCTTCCCTCGAGGGCGACACGCCGTTGCAGCGGATCGAGGCGCTCTGCGACCGGCTGCACCGCCGCGGGCTGTCGGCGTACGCGGTCGACGTCACGTCGGCCGACGTCCGGGAGGCCGGCCTTCGAGTCGTGAAGGTGCTCGTGCCGGAGCTCTGCGCCCTCGACGTCGAGCACGCCGCCCGGTACCTGGGCGGGACCCGACTCTACGAAGAGCCGTTCCGGCTCGGCTTCTACGACGCGCCGCTCACCGAACGCGACCTCAACCCCGACCCCCACCCGTTCCCGTGACCCCGACCCCGCTGCCGTTCCTGCGCTCGGCGGTCTACCTCGAGGAGAGCCTCGACGACCCCGCCGAGACCTATCACGAGGCGTCGCGGCTCTACCCGGCGCTCGCTGCCCGCCAGGGCGAGGGCATCGCGCGACTCGCCGCCAGCCCGGCGCTCCAGGAGCTGGCGCTCCGGCAGCGACGAAGGAACCCGCATCTGCCGTCGGTCTCGATCGCCCCGGCGCGGCCGCCCGAGGTCACGGTGTGGGAGGCGCTCGCCCGTCGACGGAGCCGTCCGCCTCTGCCGGGCACGTGCGTGGACGCGGCGACGTTGTCGCTCCTCCTGCGCACCGCCTACGGCACCGCGTCCTCGGGCCGCCGCACCGTGCCGTCCGGCGGCGCGCTGTATCCGCTCGACCTGTACGCGGTCGCCCTGCGTGTCCGCGGCCTGGCGCCGGGCGTGTGGCAGTTCGATCCGATCGACGCGACGCTCGCTCGGCTCGCGAGCGACCCGCCTGACCTGGCGGCGGCGGTTCCCGCGCCGGAGCTCGTCGAGCACGCCTGCGTCGTGCTCTTCCTCGCCGCGACGTTCTGGCGCACCCGCTTCAAGTACGGGCAGCGGGGATACCGCTTCGCCCTCCTCGAGGCCGGACACGCCGCGCAGAACGTCGTGCTCGCCGCGGCGGCTCTGGAGCTGACCGTGCTGCCGCTGGGCGGGTTCTACGACGCCGAGGTCGACGCGCTCCTCGGGCTGGACGGGGTCGACCAGTCCGTGCTCTACGGGCTGGTCGTCGGCGGGACGGAGAGCTGATGCGCCCGGAGCCGATCGCGGGCGGAGCACTGGTCGGGGCGGCGCTCTTCTGGCTGCTCGCGCGGCGCGGGCCGGCGCTGTCGGCGGCCGGCGGCGGCTCGTATCTCGTGGCGCCGGCGGTCGCGGTCGGCGCCGGCGAGGAGCTCCTCTGGCGGGCCGTGGTCCTCGGTCGGCTCCTGCCGGTCGCGGGGGTCGCCGCGGCGCTCGCCGTCTCGAGCGCCGCGTTCGCG
The DNA here is from genome assembly GCA_035688025.1 of Gaiellaceae bacterium. Lineage (GTDB taxonomy): Bacteria > Actinomycetota > Thermoleophilia > Gaiellales > Gaiellaceae > Palsa-739. Next base: position 4,671 of record DASSNM010000042.1, read on the forward strand.
CTCACGCACTATCCGGCGCAGGGCCGCCGCGGCGCGGCGGTGCACCTGCTCACGGGCGTCGGCTTCGGGCTCGCGTTCCTGTTCGCGGGCGGAATCGCGGCCGCGATCGCCGCGCACGCCGCCTACAACCTCCTCGCGACGTCCGCCGGCGCGCCCGTGGCGGCCGCGGTCATCGAGGCGCGCGGCGTCGAGAAGCGCTTCGGGCGCCTGCTCGCGCTCGCCGGCGTCGACCTGGAGCTCGACCGCGGCGAGATCGTCGCGCTCCTCGGTCCGAACGGCGCCGGGAAGACGACGTTCGTCTCGATCGTCCTCGGGCTCCGCCGAGCGGACGCCGGCACCGTGCGCGTGCTCGGGCGCGATCCGGGCTCCCGCCAGGCGCGACTCGACGTCGCCGCGACACCGCAGGAGATGTCGTTCCCGCCGACGCTGCGAGTGCGGGAGATCGTCGACTTCGTCCTCGCGCACCGTCCCGGGCGCGGCGACACGGCCGACGTGCTGGCGCGGTTCCGCCTCGAGGAGCTGGCCGCGCGACAGGCCGGCGGCCTCTCCGGAGGCCAGCGTCGCCGACTCGCGATCGCCCTCGCGTTCGCCTCGCAGCCGAGACTCGCCGTCCTCGACGAGCCGACCGCCGGCCTCGACGTGGAGACGCGCCTCTGGGTGTGGGACTCCGTGCGCGCATATGCGGCGGCCGGAGGAAGCGCACTGCTCACGACGCACCACCTGGAGGAGGCCGAGCAGCTGGCCGACAGGATCGTCGTCCTCTCGCACGGTCGTGTCGTCGCCGAGGGCTCCGCCGAGGAGCTGACCGCGGGCGGCGACCGGTCGCTCCAGGACGCGTACCTGCTGCTGACCGGCGGCGCGGCATGAGGCTCGCCCTGGTCTACGCGCGCACGCAGACGCTCGAGCTTCTGCGCTTTCCGGGATTCAGCATCGCCACCCTCGGCTTCCCGGCGCTCTTCTTCCTGCTCTTCGGCCTCCCCCGCGCCGGAGAGCATCCCGAGGTGCTGGTCGCCTCCTACGCCGCGTTCGCGGTGCTCGGGGTCGGGTTCTTCCAGTTCGGCGTCTCGGCGGCGATCGAACGTGTGACCCCGTGGGCGACCTACCTCCGGACGCTGCCTGCGCCCTCGGTCGCCCGGCTCGCCGGCAGGGTCCTCGCCGCCCTGTTCTTCGCGGCCGCGTCCGTGGCGGTGCTGCTCGTCGTCGCCCTGGCGACGACCTCGGCAGGCCTCGACGCGGCGCGATGGGCTCGCCTGGTCGTCGGGCTGCTGCTCGGCAGCGTCCCGTTCGTGACGCTCGGCGTCGCCGTCGCCTACTGGTCGTCGCCGAAGAGCGCGCTCCCGGTGGCGAACGTCCTGTACATGCTGCTCGCGTACGCCGGCGGCCTCTGGACGGGCCCGGGCGACCTGCCGCGCCAGGTGATGCGCATCTCCCCCTACACGCCGACGCGGCAGTGGGGAGATGTTCTCTGGCAGGCCGTCGCCGGCGCGTCGTGGGGTGCGAGGCACTGGGTCGCCCTGGCCGCGTACACGCTCGTGTTCGGCGCGCTCGCCGCGTGGGGCTACCGGCGGGACGAGGGCCAGCGCTTCCGGTGACGTCCGCTACCAGACCTCGCGGAGCAGCAGCTCGATCTCCTCCGGGCTCGCCTGGTGCGGGTTGGCCAGGTTGCCGCCGCGCCGGGCGGCCGAGCCGGCGAGCTCGGGCACGTCGTGCTCGGGCACGCCGAGGTCGCGCAGCCGGGTCGCACCGCCGAGCGCGCACAGCTCCTCGACGCGGGCGCCCGGGTCGTCGGGCGCGCCGATCGCCTCGCCGAAGCGGCGAACAGCGTCGGGGGCGACGCGCGCGTTGAAGCGGAGCACCGGCGGCAGGCAGATGCCGTTCAGCGTCCCGTGCGGGAGCCCGTACGCGCCGCCGATCGCCTGGGCCAGCGCGTGCGCGAGCGCGAGCATCGAGCCGGCGAGAGCGGCGCCGCCGTGGCAGGCGCCGCGCAGCAGCTCGGTGCGCGCCTCGAGGTCGCGCGGCGACTCGACCACCCGCGGCAGCCATTCCGAGATCAGGCGGGCGCCGGCGAGCGCCTCCTCGTCCGCGGCCGGGTTGTGGCCGTCGGCGTAGAGCGCTTCGGCGCAGTGGGCGAGCGCGTTCAGTGCGGTGCCGACGGTCGTCTCGCGCGGCAGGTCGAGCGTCAGCTCGGGCTCGTAGACGATCGCCGCCGGGTGCGCGCCGGCCCCGCCGCCGCGCATCCGCCGCTCCGGGTCGCGGACGCCGAAGTATGTCGTCCACTCGGCGCCCGAGTACGTCGTCGGCAGGGAGACGAGGGGCAGGCCCGTGCCGGCGGAGATCGCCTTGCCGAGGTCGATCGCGCTGCCGCCGCCGACGGCGAGGATCCCGTCCGCGCCCTCGGCGAGCGCGGCCGCCTCCGCGAGCCGGTCCGACGGCGTCTCCCGCCAGCGGCCGTGCGACCCGAGCCCGAGCTCGAGGCCGTCCCAGCGCGGGCTCGCGACGACGAACGGCGAGAAGACGCCAGCCTCGGCCGCGGCGGCCGGAAGCGTGCCGAGCCCCCAGCGGACGATCACGCGAGCCGCTTCCGGGCGAACTCGACGAACGCCTGGGCGACACGCGTCTCGGCGCGACCCGACGCGCGGACGAGCGAGATCTCGCGCGCCGGCTCAAGCCCGTCCACCTGCGCGACCGCGAGCGCGCCGGCGGCGAGGTCGTCCGCGATCGCGAGGCGCGAGATGAACGCGGCGCCGAAGCCGCCGAGCACCGCGGCGCGCGCCGACTCCTGCAGCCCGAGCTCGAGCCGGACGTCGAGGTCGCGCAGCCGGACGTTGCGCTCGCGCAGCTCGTCCTCGACCACCTGGCGGACGCCCGCGCCCTCCTGCATCAGCACGAGCGGCTCGGCGCGAAGCTCTTCGAGGGTCATCGTCGCGCCCGCGAAGCGGTGCCCCTTCGGCACGGCGAGCACGACCTCGTCGCGGAAGAAGGGCTCGTAGACGACGCCGCGGTGGCGGCGCGAGGCGCCGACGACGCCCAGCTCGAGCTCGCGGCGGCCGACGGCGTCGACGACGCTCTGCGTGTCGGCCACGGTCAGCGCCACGTGCACCTCCGGGTGCTGGCGCTGGAACTCGCCGAGCAGCCGCGGCACGACCGTGCCGCCCGGGCCGGTGGAGGCGCCGATCTCGAGCTTGCCGCCGAGCTCGCCGTCGGTCTCCTCGCCGAGCTCCTGCAGCAGCTGCTCCTCCATGGCGAGCAGCTTCTGCGCGCTCCGGTAGAGCCGCTCGCCCGCCTCGGTCGGCTCCACGCGGCGGCCGGAGCGGTCGAGGAGCTGCTGGCCGAGCCGCTTCTCGAGCGAGCGGATCTGCAGGCTGACCGCCGGCTGGGTCACCCCGAGCTGGTCGGCCGCCTGCGAGAAGCTGCGCCGCTCGACCACCGCGCAGAACGCCGCCAGCTGCTTCGTGTCCATAAGCCAACGTTATCGGAGCCGTCGCGCGCGAACGGAGGCCGGGCCGGGGTCTACCATCCGCAAGGTGCCCGACACGACCGTCGAGGACACGCTCGTCCGCGGCTACCGGCAGCTCGCACGCGACACGCCGGCCCGGAGCCGCGACGGGCTGCTGCGGGCGCTCGACCTGACCCTCTCCGTCCTCTTCCTCGTCGTCGCGCTGCCGCTCTCGCTCGCGATCGCGCTGCTCGTGCTGGTGACGAGCGGCCGGCCGGTCTTCTACCGCGGCGAGCGCGTCGGCCGCGGCGGGCACGTCTTCACGATGTACAAGTTCCGGACGCTGAAGCCGGGAGCCGAGCAGCGCCTCGGCCCGTTCCTCGGCGAGGAGCTCGTGCGGCGGACGCAGGCCGAGTTCGCGCCGATCGGCCGCTGGCTGAAGGCGACCCAGCTCGACGAGATCCCGCAGTTCTGGAACGTGCTCCGCGGCGACATGAGCCTCGTCGGGCCGCGGCCGATCCGGCCGGTGTTCTTCGAGGAGCTCGCGCACGACCTGCCCGCGTACTGGCAGCGGCTCGTCGTCCGTCCCGGCCTGACCGGGTTCGCGCAGGTGCGTCGCGGTTACGAGACCTCGATGGCCGAGAAGCTGGCACACGACCTCGAGTGGATCGCCGACCGCTCGGCGCGGCTCTACCTGCGCACCGTCGTCGCGACCGGCTGGCGCGTGATCCGGCAGTCGCTGCGAGGGCTCGTACGACCCGACGCCTGATCGCCGTCCTCGCCGGGCTCGTCCTCGTCGCCGCGCTCGCCGCAGGCGGCGTCGTCCTCTACCTCTCGCTCCGCCCCGGCCCGCCGCCGCTGATCGTCGGCGTCGACGACGACACGCTCAAGTGGACGGGCGAGCCGCTCGCCGTCGTCCGTCGCCAGCAGGCGCTCGGCGCCGATGCCGTGCGGATCTGGGTGCCGTGGAACGGCGGCACCCGGCCGAACGGCACCCGGAAGGCGGAGCTCGCGCGAGCCGAGACCGCGGCGCGACGGACGCGCGTCGTGCTCGCCGTCTTCGGTCCCGCCGCGCGCTCGCCGCTGACGGCGCCGGCGCGCGAGCGCTTCTGCTCCTACGCGCGCGCCGCGCTCGCGCTCGTGCCCGACGCGCGCGCGGTCGTCGTCTGGAACGAGGCGAACTCGGCGACGGCGTGGCGCGGCGGCGCGGCCGGCTACGAGCGCCTGCTCGCGCGCTGCTTCGACCTCCTCCACGCCGTCCGCCCGGACGTGGACGTGCTCGACTCGACCGCCTCCGCCCATGCGCCGGCCGCCTTCCTGCTCGGGGTCGCGGCCGCCCTGCGGGCGAGCGGGCGGAGCGCGCCGATCGTCGACGGCTTCGGCCACAACCCGTATCCGCGGACGTCCGCCGAGTCGCCGCTCGCGACCCATCCGGCCGGCTTCCTCGGCGAGGGCGACTACGAGCGGCTCGCGGCGACGCTGCGCGACGGCTTCTCGGGTACGCCGCAGCACGCGCTCGACGTCTGGTACCTGGAGGATGGCTTCCAGACACAGGCGCCCCGGAGCTCCGGGTACACGGGCCGCGAGACGGCGGTGACCGTGACTCCGGCGACCCAGGCGGAGCGGCTGCGGACGGCGATCCGGCTCGCCGCCTGCCAGCCGACGGTGCGGGCGTTCTTCAACTTCGAGCTCGTGGACGAGCCGAGCCTCGCCGGCTGGCAGTCGGGGCTGATCTGGCGCGGCCGCGGCCGCAAGCCGGCCGCCGACGCGTTCCGGGCGGCCGCCGAGGCGGCGCGCAGCGGGAGCGTGTCCTGCCCGTAGAGTTCGGCCGATGTGCGGAATCTGCGGGATCGCCTCGACCGCCGGGCCGCCGGATCCGGTCGCGCTCGCCGCGATGAGCGAGCTGCTCGTCCACCGCGGCCCGGACAGCGGCGGCGAGCACCTCGACGGGCCGGTCGGCCTCGCCGCGCGCCGCCTGTCGATCGTCGACCTCGCGCACGGCGACCAGCCGATCGCGAACGAGGACGGCACCTGCGTGGTCGTCCAGAACGGCGAGATCTACAACTCGCCGGAGCTGCGCCGCGAGCTCGAGCGCGCCGGCCACCGCTTCCGCACCCACTGCGACACGGAGACGCTCGTCCACGCGTACGAGGAGCACGGTCTCGGCTTCGCGGAGCGGCTGCGGGGCATGTTCGCGGTCGCGATCTGGGACGCGCGCAGGCGGCGGCTCGTGCTCGCGCGCGACCGCTACGGGATCAAGCCGCTCTACTGGCGCGACGCGGGCGGCGAGCTGCGGTTCGCCTCCGAGCTGCGGGCGCTGCCGCGCGGCGAGATCGACCTGGACGCGGTCGAGGCGTTCCTGGCCTTCAACTCGATCCCGGCGCCGCTCTCGATCTTCCGCGACGTCCGCAAGCTGCCGCCCGGTCATCTGCTCGTCTGGGAGGACGGCGCGGTCGCGCTCGAGCGGTACGCCCGTCCCGGGCCGCTTCCGGCGGACGAGCTGCGCGAGGGCGACGAGGCGGAGCTCGTCGAGGAGCTGCGGGCGCGGCTCCGCGACTCGGTGCGGGCGCACCTGATCGCGGACGTGCCGGTGGGCGTGCTCCTGTCGGGCGGCGTCGACTCGGCGGCGCTGGCCGCCTTCGCGGCGGAGGAGAGCTCCGAGGCGGTGCACACGTTCACGATCGGCTTCGAGGAGCGGAGCTTCGACGAGCGCGACGACGCGCGCCTCGTGGCGGAGCGGTACGGCACGAACCACCACGAGCTGCTCGTGCGCCCCGATCCGGAGCTGCTGCTGGAGGCGCTCGCGGCGGCGTTCGACGAGCCGTTCGCCGACTCGTCCGCGCTGCCGACGTATCTCGTCTCGCAGCTCGCGTCCGAGCACGTCAAGGTCGCGCTGTCGGGCGAGGGCGGCGACGAGCTGTTCGGCGGCTACTACACGTATGCGGCCGACCTGCTCGCCGACCGGTTCGGCGGCCTGGCGCGGCTGGCGCGCCCGTTCGTGGAGGCGCTGCCCTCGTCGAGCAGGAAGGCGAGCCTCGAGTACCGCGCGAAGCGCTTCGTCCGGGCGGCGCACCTGCCGCCGCTCGAGCGGCACCACGGCTGGAAGGAGATCTTCGCGCCCGACGTGCGGGCCGAGCTGACCGGCCGGCGCAGCGAGTTCGACCCCGTCGACGTCTATCGCGACCGCTACCGCGAGACGGAGGGAGCGGACGAGCTGGCGCGCCTGCAGGACGTCGACTTCGGCATCTACCTGGTGGACGACCTGCTCGTGAAGACCGACCGTGCGTCGATGGCGCACTCGCTCGAGGCGCGCGTGCCGTTCCTCGACCCGATGGTCACGAACCTCGCGTTCGCGCTGCCGGCTCGCCACAAGGTGCGCGGGCTCGCGAAGAAGGTGCTGCTGCGGAAGGCGGTCGAGCCGCTGCTGCCGCGCGAGGTCGTACACGGGCGCAAGCGCGGCTTCTCGATCCCGGCGGCGGCGTGGCTGCGCGGCGAGCTGGCGCCGTTCGCGCGCGAGACGCTCTCTGCCGCGACGCTCGAGCGGCAGGGGTTCTTCCGGCCGGCCGCCGTCTCCAGGATCCTCGACGAACACGTCGCCGGGCGCGAGGACTGGAGCCGCCAGCTCTGGGGGCTGCTCGCGTTCACGCTCTGGTACGAGCACCACGTCGAGCGGGAGCCGCCGCGCGTGCGATCCGCCCGGATGGAGATGCTCGCAGCGTGAGCTCGCCCCGGACCTCGGAGCGCGGCGTCGGCGTCGCCGGCCTCTCGCGGGGACCGGCTCCGCCGGGCGGGAGCGAAAGGCGGCCAGGGGCGTGAGGGTGTGGATCGACATGACCGCGTCCGCGCACGTGCTCGTGTTCCGGCCGCTGGTCGAGATCCTGCGCGGGCGCGGCGACGAGGTGGAGATCACCGCGCGCGAGTACTCGCAGACGCTGCAGCTGCTGGCGCTGCACGGCCTCGAGCCGGACGCGGTGATCGGCAAGCACGGCGGCCGTTCGCGGCTGCACAAGGCGCGGCAGATGACGCAGCGGCTCGGCGCGCTCCACCGCTGGGCGAAGGGGCGGCGCTTCGACGTTGCGCTCGCGCACGGCTCGCACGAGCTGACGATCACGGCGCGACGGCTCGGCGTCCCGAGCTCGACGACGTTCGACTACGAGTTCGCGACGTTGCAGCACCAACTCGGCTGCCGGGCGGCGACGCGGGTCGTCGTGCCGGCGGCGATCCCGCCTCAGCGGCTGCGTCCGTACGGGGTGCGTCCGCCGAAGCTCGTCCAGTATCCCGGGCTGAAGGAGGAGTACTACCTCTCCGACTTCGAGCCCGACCGGTCGCTGCTCGAGCGCTTCGGGGTCGACC
>DASSNM010000043.1:0-11034 GCA_035688025.1 Gaiellaceae bacterium
TTCCCAGATCCACCAAGTCCCGCCTGCCTTCAAGACCAGATCCGCGAAACCGTCGCCGCCCTTCGGCCCTCCTCCTGGAACGATGACTTCGTGGAACCGTGCTTCGGCTTGCCGAAGCACCGTCACGGATGTGTGACGTGCGGGCGCGGCCCGCTTCCGCTCGACCCTCGCGCCGCGCGAGCCGGCGGCCGCCGGCTCGCTTGCGAGCGAGCGGAAAGCGGAGCCGCCCGATTCGGGCGCGGAGCGGGCGACGCGGGAGAGGCAGAACGAACAAGAGCCGGCTGCGCCGGCTCTTGGAGTGGAGCGTATCGGGATCGAACCGATGACCTCCGGCTTGCAAAGCCGGCGCTCTCCCAGCTGAGCTAACGCCCCGTGCGCGGTCCAGTGTAGAGCGGGGCGGGGCGCGCGGCGGCTACGCGGCTTCGAGCGGCAGGCCGAGCTGCTTCGCCCACCACGTCAGGTCGTCCACCGGCGGCGGGGCCGGGATGACCCCCTCTGCCAGCCCGGCCCGCGCCTCGTTGGAGCGCCGGACCGCCGGCTCCCGACGGGACGGCTCCGCGGCGAGCGCTGCGAGCAACCCCTCGCGCTCGACGGGGCCGGTGTGGGAATCGGGAGACGGGCGGGCGGTCACGGCGCTTCCTCCGGTGGTTCGATCGCGCCGCAGACTGCCCGGCAAGCATCGTCCGCGCCGGTGCGCCTGTCGATCCCTCGGGTGAGGGTTCGACAGGCGCGCGGCCCGTCCCCTAGGCCGCCCGCTCGAGCCGCTCCTCGACGCGCGCCCGCGCGACGATCGCCTCGCGATCGCCGAAGCGGAGCCGCGCCCGCAGGGAGCGGTGCTCGTCCCAGAGCCCGTCGAGCCGCGCGTCGAGCGCGCGGATGTCGTTCCGGATCTCGGGGTCGTACTCGGCCGAGAGCCTGTGCCAGAGCTCGGTGCGCTCCTCGCTCAGGCGCTCGATCTCCTCGTGGATCCCGTTCAGTGTCCTCATGGTCGTCTCAAACGGACGACCTGCCCAGGACATTCCGGGCCAATCCTCAGGAATACCCGAGCTCGTCGAGTCGGTCCTCGTCGAGCCCGAAGTAGTGCGCCAGCTCGTGGAGGACGGTGATCCGGATCTCGTTCTCGAGCTCGTCCGGATCCGGGAACGACTCGACGAGCGGCAGCCGGAAGATGCGGATCCGGTCGGGCAGCGATCCCGCCCAGTCGCCGCGCTCGGGCAGCGGCACGCCCTCGTAGAGGCCGAACAGGTCGGGGTCGTCCGGATGCTCGTCCTCGACCGAGATCTCGAGGTTGCGCACCGCGGCGAGCAGATCCGGCGGCAGCGACGCGAGCGCGCGGTCGACCCGCTCCTCGAACCTCACGGCGTCACCGGCCGCCGCCGGGCCACCAGCAGCACCGTCAGCACCCCGAACGCGAAGCCGCCGACGTGCGCGAAGAACGCGACCCCGCCGCCCGACGCCGGCTGCACGAGCGAGAGCCCGCCCGTGAACAGCTGCAGCACGATCCAGACGCCGAGGAACCAGACCGCCGGGATCTCCCGCAGCCAGACGATCCCGAAGAAGATCAGGGTCAGGACGCGGGCGCGGGGGAGGAGGACGAAGTAGGCGCCGAGGACGCCGGCGATCGCGCCGCTCGCGCCGATGTTCGGGATGCTCGCCGCCTGCACGCCGGCGAACTCGAACGTGACGAACGTCTGCGCCGCCATCGCCGCCACCCCGGCGGCGAGGTACCAGCCGAGGAAGCGCAGATGCCCCATCGCGTCCTCGACGTTGTTGCCGAAGATCCAGAGGAAGAGCATGTTGCCGAGGATGTGCTGCCAGCTCGCGTGCATGAACATCCCGGTGAAGACGCCCTCCCACCACGGCAGCGGGTGCACGCCGGCGGCGCACGGCGCGTGCACGGCGCACGGGTAGAAGCCGTCGCGCAAGACGTGGACGTCGACGCCGGGCGCCCGCAGCTCCCAGAACCAGACGAGCGCGTTCGCGACGATCAGCCAGACCGTGACGTACGGCGTCGTCCGGGTCGGAGCGTTGTCGCGGAGCGGCAGCACGCGAGCCGGAGTCTACGCGCCCGCACGACTTGACAGCAAGCCACTCAGGTTTTATCCTTCAGTGCGCAACAGGTAGTTGGACGAGAAGGAGGAATCGCAGATGGCCACGCTTGTTCGCTGGGAGCCCTTCCGGGAGCTCGCGACCTTCCAGAACGAGATGAGCCGGTTCATGAACGGCCTCTTCGAGGGGAACGGCCAGGCGATGCAGAGCTGGGTGCCGACGGCCGACGTCTGGGAGACCGAGGACGAGGTCGTCTACGCGCTCGACCTGCCCGGCATCCCCGAGGACAAGATCTCGGTCGAGCTCGAGGACGGCGCGCTGACGGTCACCGCCGAGCGCGAGCGCGAGCACACCGTCGAGGACGGGCGCTACTTCCGCTTCGAGCGCCGCTTCGGCACCTTCACGCGCACGATCGGCGTGCCGCAGGGCACGACCGAGGACTCGGTGAGCGCGCACTACGAGAACGGCGTGCTGCAGGTGCACGTGCGCAAGCCGGAGCAGCCGAAGCCGCGCAAGATCGAGGTGCTCGGCACCAACGGTCGGAAGACGATCGAGGGGACGTCCGAGAAGAAGTAGCCGATTCGCTCGAGGCGCTCGCCGCGCGCTCAGGCCGCGGCGAGCGCCTCGCGGATCCGGTCGCCGACCGCGCCGAGCTCGAGGGTCTCGCCGGTCACCTCGCGCAGCAGCTCGTCCGCCGTGTGCTTCTGGCCCTCGCTCCAGAGCTCGCGGAGCAGCGAGCCCGCGTCGCGGCGGGCGAACCACGCGTTGCCGAACCGCTCGCGCAGGAACGCGCGCAGCTGCGCCTCGAACGCCCACGCGCGCAGGTAGTCGGCCGCGTAGAATCCGGGGTCGACGTCGGCGAGGAAGTCGGTGCCGCTCGGCTCGACCCCGAGCGCGCCGCCGAGCAGCTCGACGTAGCGCGGCCGCATCGCGGCGAGGTCGGCGCCGTCGTGGAGCTCGAGCTCGTAGAGGAGCTTCGCCGAGTAGCGGCGTACGAGCCAGAGGAGCTGCGCCGAGCCCTCGGCGGCGAACTCGTACGGGCGCGGGAAGTCGAGCCGCCGCTCGAGCCAGACCGGGTCGAAGGTCAGGTGCTCGACCAGCATCGCCCAGCCCTCGGTGACCGCGGTGTCGCCGAGCCGCTTCTCCTCGGGGGAGAGCGAGTCGGACGTGTGCGCGAAGTGCTCGGTGTGTCCCGCCTCGTGGAAGAGCGCGCGCCAGTCGTCGGGGCCGCCCTGCGGCTTCAGCACGAGGACGACGCGCCCGGGCACCTCGATCGGGGCGCAGAACGCCCGCGGATCCTTGCTCGGCCGGTCGGCGAGGTCGAGCTCGACGTTCCGCTGCGCGCGCAGGTCGATCCCCAGGTCGCCGAGCGTCGCCTCGAGCGCGGGCAGCATCCGCGCCGCCGGGAACGCCGCGTCCCAGCCGGCGCCGCGCCAGACGCGGCCCGCGTCCCAGCGCTCCGCGTCCTCGAGCGCGATCCCGGTGCGGGCGCGGAAGATCCGGTCGCCGGTCTCGCGCCAGAGCCGCTCGGTCGAGTCGAGGAACTCCCGGCACTGCTCGGCGAGCGCGTCGAGCGGGCGGCCGAAGCGCCGGTAGAGGTCGGCGTAGGTGGTCGCGCCGAGGTTCGCGGTCTCGCGGTCGACGACCGCCGACGCCTGGACGAAGAGCGGGTTCAGGTGCTCCTCGGTCAGCTCGTTGCGCGCCCGCTCGAGCCGCTCGCGGACGCCGCGGTCCTCCTCGTTCATCAGCCGCGGCTTCAGCATCCGGAACGGCACCTGCTCGCCGTCCACCTCGGCCGCGAGCGTCGCCTCCAGCTCGGCGACCCGCTCCGCCTCCTCGCGGATGAAGTTGCCGAGGTACTGCTCGCAGGCGAACTTCCAGAGCTCGCGGATCCGCCGGTCGCCGTCGACCGACGCGCCGAGGCCGAGCGCGGTGTCGAGCGTCGTCAGCTCGGCGTGGCGCTCGTAGATCGGCGCCAGCTCGTAGCTGTCCTTCAGGCCCGCGTAGTGGAGATAGGTCTCCTCGTCGAGCTCGGCGATGAAGCGGTCGGCGCCGGCGCTGAGCTCGTCCAGCTGCCGTTGACTCAGCGGGCTCGCCATGCGGCTGCCTAGGATAGCCCCGTGCGCGAGATCACCCTGAAGACCGACCGCAAGACCCAGCTGATCGACATCACGAGCCTCGTGCAGGACGCGCTCGCCGAGGCGGACGGCGCCGCCGCCGCGCTCGTCTACGTCCCGCACACGACCGCGGGAGTCACGATCAACGAGGCCGCCGACCCGCTCGTCGGCGAGGACATCGAGAGCGCCATGCAGCGCGTCGTCGTCGAGGACTGGCAGTGGAAGCACGTCGACGACCCGGACGGCCCGAACGCGCCCTCGCATGTCCGCTCGACGCTGACCGGGCCGCAGGTGCTCGTGCCGCTCCGCGACGGCAAGCTCGCGCTCGGCACCTATCAGGGCATCTACTTCTGCGAGTACGACGGCCCGCGCGACCGCAGGGTCTTCGTCACCGCGCTCGCCTAGGCGTCGCGCCGCGCCAGGTGTGAGGTCCGGGGCCTGGGGTACGCCCGGCCTCCATGGCGCGGCGCCTGGTCCTCGCTCTCGCGCTCCTCGCCGGCGTCGGCGTCTCGGCCGAGCTGCAGCGGGCGCGCGGGGCGGCGCCGCCGCTCACCGGCATCCACCTGATCCGGCACGTGGTCGTGATCATGCAGGAGAACCGGTCGTTCGACTCCTACTTCGGCACCTACCCGCACGCGAACGGGATCCCGACCGTCGACGGCGCGCCCGCGGTGTGCGCGCCGGACCCGGCGAGCGAGGACTGCGTCGTGCCCTACCACGACGTCCGCGACGTCGACTCCGGCGGGCCGCACACGCACGCCGCCGCGCTCGCCGACGTCCACGGCGGCCGGATGGACGGCTTCGAGGCGCAGGCGCGGCGCGGCCTCGCCGCCTGCGACCCGTCGACCCTCTCGCCGATCTGCGCGGGCGCGCACGGCCAGCCGGACGTGATGGGCTACCACGACTGGCGCGAGATCCCGAACTACTGGGTCTACGCCGACCAGTACGTGCTGCAGGACCGGATGTTCCAGTCGGACGCCTCCTGGAGCCTGCCCGCGCACCTCTACCTCGTCTCCGGCTGGTCGGCGCGCTGCGCGAGCGCGAAGCCGAAGAGCTGCAGGCCCGCGGTCGAGCTCCCCGGCCATCCGCCGCGCGCGTCGGAGGGCGTCGAGACGGACGGCCCTTCCTACGCATGGACCGACCTCACCTACCTGCTCCACCGGTACGGGGTCAGCTGGCGCTCGTACGTCGCCTCCGGGGATCAGCCCGACTGCGGCGACGACGCGATGTTCTGCTCGCCGGCGCCGCAGGACGCGCGCACTCCGAGCATCTGGAATCCGCTGCCGTGGTTCGAGACGGTCCGCCGCGACGGCGAGGTCGGGAACGTCGTCTCGCTCGCGCGGTTCTACGACGACGCGCGCTTCGGGAATCTGCCCGCGGTCTCGTGGATCACGCCGGCGCAGGCGGTCAGCGACCATCCGCCCGCGGCGATCAGCGCCGGCCAGGCGTACGTGACCGGGCTCGTGGACGCGATCATGCGCAGCCCCGCCTGGAGCTCCACCGCGATCTTCCTCGCCTGGGACGACTGGGGCGGCTTCTACGACCACGTGCGGCCGCCGAGCGTCGACGCGCAGGGGTACGGCCTGCGCGTGCCCGGGCTCCTGATCAGCCCGTACGCCCGGCGCGGCTTCGTCGACCACCAGACGCTGAGCTTCGACGCCTACCTGAAGTTCGTCGAGGACGACTTCCTGCACGGCGCCCGCATCGACCCGCGCACCGACGGCCGCCCCGACCCGCGCCCCGACGTCCGCGAGAACGCGCGGATCCTCGGCGACCTGCGGCGGGACTTCGACTTCGCGCAGCCGCCGCGCCCGCCGCTGCTCCTGCCGGTGCGGCCGGCCCGGGAGATGAGCTCCGCCGACTGGCAGGCGTATCTCGACCAGGCGCGGGCGGCGCAGGCTTCATCTTCCTCTTAGACGAGCGGGCTAGCGTCAGCCCCGGTGAAGAGGGCGATGCTCGGTCTGGTGGCGGCCGTGCTGCTGGCCGGCCTGGCGGTCGGCCCCGCTCGGCGTTCCGTCGCACGGGCGGCGACGCTCGCGGGCATCCACAAGATCCGGCACGTCGTCGTGATCATGCAGGAGAACCGCTCGTTCGACTCGTACTTCGGCACCTACCCGGGCGCCGACGGGATCCCGATGCGCGACGGCGTGCCGACCGTGTGCAGCCCCGACCCCGTCACGCATCGCTGCGTGCGCCCGTACCACGACACCGCGGCGCGGAACGCGGGCGGCCCGCACGACCACGTGGACGCCGTCGCGGACGTCGACGGCGGGAGGATGGACGGGTTCGTCGGCCAGGCGCGCGAGGGGCTCAGGCGGGCCTGCCGGCTCCACGTCCAGGCGCCCGCCTGCTCGCTGAGGCCCGGGAAGCCGGACGTCATGGGCTACCACGACTGGCACGAGATCCCGAACTACTGGGCGTACGCGCGGCACTTCGTCCTGCAGGACCACATGTTCGAGTCGGACGCGTCGTGGAGCCTCCCGTCGCACCTCTACCTCGTCTCCGGCTGGTCGGCGCGCTGCCGCCGCAAGGGCGACCCGATGAGCTGCCGCGCCGCCGTGCAGGCGCCGGGCTCGCCGCCCCGGCAGCCCCAGAACACGACCGGACTGCCGCCCGACTACGCGTGGACCGACCTGACCTATCTCCTCCACCGCGACCACGTCAGCTGGCGCTACTACGTCGCGAAGGGGGCCGAGCCCGACTGCCGCGACAACTCGATGATCTGCGTCCCGATCCACCAGGACGCGAAGACCCCGGGGATCTGGAATCCGCTGCCCTGGTTCGACACCGTCCGCCACGACCACCAGCTCGCCGACGTGGCGCCGCTCCGCACGTTCTACCGCGCCGCCCGCGCGGGCACGCTGCCGGCCGTCTCGTGGATCACGCCCGTGCAGTCGACGAGCGACCATCCGCCCGCGGACATCCGCCGCGGCCAGGCGTACGTCACCGGGCTCGTGAACGCGATCATGTCGGGGAAGGACTGGCGCTCGACCGCGATCTTCCTCGCGTGGGACGACTGGGGCGGCTTCTACGACCACGTCCGCCCGCCGCACGTCGACCGGCAGGGCTACGGGCTGCGCGTCCCCGCGCTCGTGATCAGCCCGTACGCGCGGCGCGGCTTCGTCGACCACCAGACGCTGAGCTTCGACGCGTACCTGAAGTTCATCGAGGACGACTTCCTGCACGGGCAGCGGCTCGACCCGCGCACCGACGGCCGCCCCGACCCGCGCCCCGACGTCCGCGAGCGCGCGCCGATCCTCGGCGACCTGCGCCGCGACTTCGACTTCTCGCAGCGCCCGCGCCGGCCGCTCCTCCTGCCGCTGCATCCGAGGTACGGCTAGCTAGGCTGGCCCGATGGCCGCCCCCGTCGCGAAGGGAGACGAGCTCGAGCTCGACGTCGAGTCGCTCGCCTTCGGCGGGAACGGCGTCGCGCGGACGGGCGGCTTCGTCGTCTTCGTCCGGCGCGGGCTCCCCGGCGACCGCGTCCGCGCGCGCGTCACGAAGGTCAAGCGCAGCCACGCGGAGGCGCTCGCGACCGAGGTGCTCGTCCCGGGCCCGCAACGGGTCGAGGCGCCGTGCGCGCATTACCCGGCGTGCGGCGGCTGCCGCTTCCAGGACCTCGCCTACGAGGCGCAGCTCGCGCAGAAGGAGGCGCAGGTGCGCGACTCGCTCGTCCGCCTCGGCGGCGTCGCCGAGCCGCCGCTCGAGCCGATCGTCCCGTGCGAGCCGGAGATCTTCCACTACCGCAACAAGCTCGAGTACTCGTTCACGCAGACGCCGTCCGGCGCGGCGCTCGGCTTCCACAAGGCGGGCCGCTGGGACGAGGTGCTCGAGGTCGAGCGCTGCTGGCTCGCCGACGACGCCGGCAACCGGATCCGCGAGGCCGTCCGCGACTGGGCTCGCGAGGAGGGGCTCGCCGCGTACTCGCAGGAGGACGGCAGCGGCTACCTGCGGCACCTCGTCGTCCGCCAGGGCCGCAACACCGGGCAGGCGCTCGTCCAGCTCGTCACCGCGCCCGGCGAGAAATTCGAGACCGGCTATCTCGTCGACGTGCTCCGCCGCGTCCCCGAGGTCCGCTCGATCCACTGGGCGGCCAACGACACGCCCGCCGAGGTGACGAACCTGCCGACGCGGCTGCTCTGGGGCGAGCCGTGGATCGAGGAGGAGCTCTCCGGGCTGCGCTTCCGCGTCCGCCCGAACGCGTTCCTGCAGACGAACACGGCGATGGCCGAGCGGCTGTACGCGCTCGCGCGCGAGGCGGCGGGGCTGACCGGCGGCGAGACGGTCTGGGATCTCTACTGCGGCATCGGCACGATCGGGCTATCGATGGCCCGCGACGCGCTGACCGTGTGGGGGATCGAGGTGTCGGAGGAGTCGGTCGCGTGCGCGCTCGAGAACGCGGAGCTGAACGGGGTCGCGAACGCGGCGTTCTACGCGGGGAACGTCGGCCAGGTGGTCGAGGAGCTGCTGGAGCGCTCCGGGCCGCCGGACGTGGTCGTCGTCGACCCGCCGCGGGCCGGGCTCGCGGGCAAGGCGCTCCGCCGGCTCGGGGGGATCGGCGCGCCCCGGCTCGTCTACGTCTCCTGCAACCCGACGACGCTCGCCGGCGACGTGAAGGCGCTGCGCGAGGAGTACGGCTACGAGCTCCGGCGCGTGACGCCGGTGGACATGTTCCCGCACACGCCGCACGTCGAGTGCGTCGCGCTCCTCGAGCGGTCGGCGGCGTGAGGCTGACGCTCGTCCGGCACGCGACGCTCGTGCTCGAGCTCGCGGGCCGGCGTGTGCTCGTCGACCCGATGCTGGGCGACGCGGGGGTCTATCCGCCGATCGAGAACACGCCGAACCCGGTGCGGAACCCGCTGGTGCCGCTGCCGCCGGTCGCGCTCGAGCCGCTCGACGCGATCCTCGTCACACACCTGCACAACGACCACTGGGACGCGGCCGCGCGCGAGCGACTGCCGAAGGAGGCGCCCGTCCTCACGCAGCCGGAGAGCGCGGGCGCGATCCGCGAGGCGGGGTTCGGAGACGTGCGGCCGGTCGACGACGAGCTGGAGTGGGAGGGGGTGCGGATCGCGCGCACCGGCGGCCGGCACGGGCACGGCGCGGTCGCGGACGCGCTCGGCCCGGTGTCGGGGTTCGTGCTCGCGGCGCCGGGGGAGCCGGTGCTGTATCTCGCGGGCGACACGGTCTGGTGCGGCGAGGTCGAGGACGCGCTGGAGCGGCACAGCCCGGAGGTCGCGGTCGTGAACGCGGGCGCCGCGCGGTTCCTCGACTCGGAGCCGATCACGATGGACTCCGGCGACGTCGCCCGCGTCGCGGAGCGAGTCCCGCGCGTCGTCGCGGTGCACCTGGAGGCGATCAACCACTGCCTCGAGACGCGCGCCGAGCTCCGCGCCGCAGTGCCTGCGGCGCTCGTCCCCGCGGACGGCGAGACGCTCGGCTTCTAGTCCCTTCCGGCCATGTCCCGGGACCAGGTCCGGGGACACGGCCGAAACGGACAGGAGCCCGCGCCAGGAGAGCGATCGCGGAGCAGGCGCTCGCGAGGCCATGTCCCCGCGGGCCATGTCCCGGGACCAGGTCCGGGGACATGGCCGGACGGGACAGGGCGCTACAGGTAGCGCTCGAGGCCGTCGGCCCAGAAGAGCGGGTCGACGGCGACGATCTCCGTCTCCGCGGCGGCCGCCGCCGTGAACGGATCCTCGGCGACCGCGGCCTGCGCACGCTCGCGCGTGCCGCGGAGGACGATCGCGCCGCCCGTCCACGGGTCGCGGCGCCCGGAGACGACGAGCACGCCCTCGTCGCGCAGCCGGACGAGATACTCGCGATGCGCCGGGATCAGCGCCTCGATCCGCTCGAGCGGCGCCGTGTAGCGCGAGACGAGCAGGAAGATCACGCCGCGCGCCCGGCCGGCCGGAGCCGCCGCCAGAGCAGGTCGGCGTTGGCGGCGAGGAAGCCGAAGGAGAGGAACGGCAGCGCCGGCAGGCCGCCGACCTCGGCCGCGTTCGCGACGACGATCGTCAGCGAGTACATCCCGGTCATCGCGACCCACGTCCAGACCGGGCGCAGCCGCCAACGGAGCGCCGCGGCGAGGAACAGCGCGTAGAAGAGGATGTCCGGCGGCCCGAGATACGCAGCCCCGCCGCCGGGGACGAGGAACGCGATCGCGACCGACGTGTAGACCTCGAAGTGGTGCTCGGTGATCGCGTGCGTCGGCCCGCGCCAGACCGAGATCGCGTCGACGACCGGGGTCACGACCGCGATCACCACGACCCAGGAGAGCTCCTCGAACAGGCGCATGAACGCCCAGCCGGCGAACACCGCCGCCCACAGCTTCGCGAAGTTCGCCGCCAGCCCCCAGTTCTCGACCTCGCAGCCCCACGCGACGAGCACGAGCGCCGCCGCGGCCGGCAGGAGCCAGCGCCGCGTCCAGAGCGGCAGCGCCACCAGCACGAGCAGCAGCGTGCCGGGCAGCACCGCCGCCGAGACGACGATCACCGCCGGCCAGAGGTGCAGCGGCGAGAGGTGCGGCGCGACGACGAACCACGTCCCGACCGCCGCGCCGAGCGCGACGAAGGCCGCGACCCGCCGCGACGCTAGTACGGAGGCGTCGACGCCCACCAGTCGCCGAGCACCTTGAAGGCGTTCCAGAACGCGGTCTTCGCGGGCTGCTCGTCGAGCGACTCGTCGATGTCCGGGGTCAGGAGCGCCTGGATCGTCGGCGTCAGCTCCTGCAGCTCGCCCTCCGCCGCGGCCACGTCGCGCGCGAGCGGGAAGCGCGTCTCGTTGAGGAACGTGCGCGCCGCCTCGCCCATGACGACGACAAGCTTCGGCTGCACGATGTGCAGCTCGCGGAGGAGGAAGGGCCGCG
>DASSNM010000052.1:0-18882 GCA_035688025.1 Gaiellaceae bacterium
ACGGCTGCACGAACGCGTCGAAACCAACACCTTCGCCCAGAACGGCATCGCCCAGTTCCACCCGCTCGAAGTCGTCGGACGCTTCGACCCGAACAAGCTGCCCGGGTTCTCGCCACTGACGAAGGTGCCGCTCGAGACCTACTACCCGCCCAGCCTCCGCGCCGGAAACGCCGCCGCCGAGCAGGCGCTGTACGGCCATGCGCTCAGGCCGAGCCAGAACCTCGGCGGCTACATCCAATCGCCGCCGCTTCTGCTGACGACCATGCAAGCACTCAAGACCTTCCTCGAGCCCAAGAATTGGTCGACCGGCTACACGGCCCAGCAGAGCCTCTCCAACGGCAAGAACCGGACCGCCATCCCGAAGGCGCAGCGGCTCGCGCCGATCTCGGCGATCCGTGTCAAGGTCGCGGGTGTGAGCGGCCCGGATCCGCTTTCGCTGGAGCGGATCAAGCTAGTGGCGCAGCGGATCCACACCGAAACGGGCCTCGCGGTCGACATCACCGCGGGCTCGTCGCCGCACCCGGTCGAGATCTCGCTGCCGAAGGGGAAGTTCGGGCGGCCGGCGCTGCTCCTGCGCGAAGCGTGGTCGAAGAAGGGCGTTACCGTCTCGTTTCTGCGCGCACTGGATCGCAAGGACCTGGCGCTGTTCGCGCTGATCCTGGTCATCTGTGGCTTCTTCCTCGGCAACGGCGCTCTGGCTGCGGTGCGGGCGCGCAGAGCGGAGATCGGCACGCTGCTGACGCTCGGCTGGACGCGGCGTGCGATCTTCGCAGTGGTGCTGGGCGAACTCGTCTTGGTCGGGCTTCTGGCGGGCGCGGCCGGCACTGCGCTGGCAGCGGTGCTCGTTGCCGTCTTCTCGCTCAGCCTGCCGCTGCTGCGGGTGCTGCTCGTGCTGCCGATCGCGCTCCTGCTCGCGGTGGCGGCGGGGGCGCTGCCGGCCTGGCTGGCCGCGCGCGGGCTGCCGCTCGATGCGCTACGGCCGCCGGTGAGCGCCCGTCGCCGCGCCCGGCCGGTACGCCGACTCGTCACGCTGGCGCTCGTCAACTTGACCCGGCTGCCGGTGCGGACGCTGCTGGGCGCGAGCGGGCTGACGATCGGGGTCGCCGCGTTGGCGGTGCTGATCGGGATCGAGCGCGCCTTCCAGGGGACGCTGGTCGGCACCCTGCTCGGCAACGCCGTCTCGCTGCAGGTGCGCGGCGCCGACTTCGCCGCCATAGCCCTCACTCTCGCCCTGGCCGCACTCTCGGTCGCCGACGTCGTCTACCTCAATCTGCGCGAACGCCAAGCCGAGCTCGTGACCCTGCGCACCTTCGGCTGGACCAACCGCCACCTCCGCGTGATCGTCCTGCTCGAGGGCTTCGGCCTTGGCCTCCTCGGCAGCTTCGCAGGCGCCGTGCTCGCGCTACTGGTCGGCGGCCTCATCCTCTCCATTCCGTTAGGCCCGCTCGGCATGGCCGCACTCGCCGCGGCCGTCGGAGGGACCCTCGCTGCCCTCCTCGCATCGCTCGCCCCACTCAGCCAGATCGGCCGCCTCACCGTGCCAGCAGTCCTGGCGGCCGAGTAGGCAGCCGTAACCCTTCGGTCACGCTCCCGTAGCCCCTGTCAATGGATCGAGAGCGCGTCGGCAGGGATGACCGCGTGGTTTGTACAACGCCAAGTTGGGTCCATTTTCCCGCTCGACCGCTTCGCCTCGGCCGTGCGCGCCTGCGGCGCGCGGGGCCATCGGCTCTCGCTTTCCTCTCGCTCGGGTGCGAGCCGGCTGCGCCGGCTCGCGTTCTGACGGCGGGCGGTGAGGTGCCGCCGCCGCGCATGTCGGCGGCGGCAGCGAGCGGCTCACTCGCTCAGCCCCAAACGCGTGGTTTGCGCAAGGCGAAGTCGAGCCCATGTTTCCCGAGAGACCGCTTCGCCTCGGCCGTGCGCGCTTCGCGCGCAGGGCCGTCGGCTCGCTTTCCTCGCGCTCGCGTGCGAGCCGGCTGCGCCGGCTCGCGTCCTACCGGCGCGCGGGTGAGGTGCCGCCGCCGCACATGTCGGTCGCGCCGGCGAGCGCTCACTCCGGGCGCACCGGCTGCACGACGCGCGGTTCAGCCTTCGCAGGCGACTGCGATCTCGAGCGCGCGACAGACCTGACGCATCCGCTCGTCGCTCAGCCGGCCGAGCCGCTCGACGAGCGCCCCGAGCGAGACGCTCTCGACCGAATCGAGGTTCACGACAGAGGTGCGCGGTACGGGATCGTCGTCCGGCTCCAGCAGGACCTCGCTCGGAATTCCGCGGATCGTCGTCGTGCAGGGTCCGATCAATGCGCGCCGAAGGCGCGGGATGGCCGCGTCCCGCGACAGCACCACGACCGGGCGGCGCCCGATCTCCGGGAGCTCACACCACCACACCTCCCCCCGCGCCGGGAAAACGGTCATGACGAGCCGGCAGCCGCCCGAAACGAGGCGAGGTCGCCCCACTCGTCGCCTTCGTCGAGCGGCAGACGGTCGTACGCCGCATAGGCCGCATCGATCTCCGCCGCACGATTGCGAACGAGAAGAGCGTTCAGCGCCTCGTCGATGAGAGTGGAGTCGTTGAGGCCGGCCCGCATCAGTCGCGCCGCTGCGAGGAGCTGCTCGTCGACCGTTGTGCTGATCCTCACACGGGCCATGCCATCTTTGTACCACAGATGTGGCACTCAGGCGGTCTGGCTCGGGCCGCGTGGCTCTCGCCCGCCGCGGAGCCCCCGCCGGGCAGGGGCTCCGCGACCGGGCGCGGCTCTCAGTCGAGGCGGACGTCGAGGGCGGCGGTCGTCTCGCTGAGGTAGCGGAAGACGACCGTGCCGCGGCGTCCCGCGTAGATGCCGGTGCCGCCGGTGACGGCGAGCGTGCTGCTCGGGGCGGCGTGGACGATCCGGCCGGAGACGAAGATCGTGCCGCCGGCCAGGCCGAGGTCGAAGGTCGCGTGATCCGCCTTGCGGCTGAGGATCGTCCACACGCCGCCGAGCCGGCCGACGGGCCTGTGGCTGCCGCGGTCGAGCAGACGGCCGCTGCTGAGGAAGTAGTCGCCGGGGCTGTAGCCCTTGCGGTTCAGGTCGACGTAGGTGCTCTTCGTGGCCGGCAGCTCGAGGTGCAGGGCTCCGGCGGGCGCCGCCTGGGCGATCGGCGCGAGCACGGCGGCGGCCAGGGCGGCGAGGAGGATGCGAACGGGCATCGGCTGTCCTTTCGAGGTCTGGGGCGGTCAGTTGCCGGCGGCGCGCCGGCGGCGGAGGTTCTGGGCGAGCGTCGCGAGCGCGAGCACGATCAGGGCGAGCGTGCAGGCGAGGCCGCCGAACCAGCCGACGCCGCCGAGCACGTACTTCACGCCGTGGTGGGCGTTCTTGAACGCGGGGACGCCGCTGAGGGCGAAGAGCGCGACGTCGAGGGCGAAGAGCCCGGCGAGCGCGGTGTAGCGGTTGGGCATCGTGTCTCCTTCGGGTCGTTGCACGACTCCGGGGAGGCTAGGTCCGCGCGTCCGCGGCGTCGTCGCCCGCGGGCTCGATCTTCGCGCCGGCGCGGGTGGATCTTCGCCGGCGGCGATCTCCACCGAGGGGTGGAGACGGGATCGACCGCGCGGCCGAGTGACGGCGGCCGCGGGATCGGTCAGGCTTCCGGGATGCGCATCCGCCCGCTGCCGCCGCGGCTCGACCTGCTCCTCGGGGCGGCGGTCGCCGCGCTCGCGCTCGTCGAGGTCGCGGCGGACGGGCTGACGCCCTACGCCGCCAGCGTCCCGGCCGCGATCGTGCAGGCCGCGGCCGTCGCCTGGCGCCGCCGCGCCCCGCTCCCCGCGGTGGCGGCGGGCTCGGGCGCGATGTTCGTGCAGACGGCGGCGGGCGTCTCGCTCCACACGCCGGTGATGCCGATCGTCGTCGGGCTGATCACGGTCTACTCCGTCGCCCAGTACGAGCGGCTCGAGCGGGCAGCCGCCGGTCTCGGCGTCGCGCTCGCCGCCTCGCTCGCTGCCATCCAGCTCGCCCAGGCGAACGGGGAGCGCTACGGCGTCGCCGACCGGCTGTTCGTCGCCCTCTTCGTCGTCGCGCCGTGGATCGTCGGCCGGGCGCTGCACGGACGCACGCTCGAGGCCGCCGAGCAGGCCGCCCGAGCGGAGGCGCTCGAACGCGAGCAGGAGCGCGCGGTCGAGGAGGAGCGCGGACGGATCGCGCGCGAGCTCCACGACGTCGTCGCCCACTCGCTCGGCGTGATCGTCGTCCAGGCCGGCGCCGGCGAGCGCGTGGCGGCGCAGAGCCCCGAGCGGGCGCTGGCCGCGCTCAGGTCGATCCAGGAGATCGGCCGGCAGGCGCTCGGCGAGATGAGCCGCCTCGTCGGCGTCCTGCGCGAGGGCGGCGAGGAGATCGGGCTGGAGCCGCAGCCCGGACTCGAACGGCTCGAGGAGCTGCTCGAGCAGACGCGGCTGGCGGGGCTCGCGGTCGAGCTGACGGTCGCGGGCGAGCCGGCGCGCCTGCCGCCCGGCGCCGACCTGTCGGCGTACCGGATCGTCCAGGAGGCGCTGACCAACGCGCGCAAGCACGGCGGCGAGAGCGCCGCGGTCAGCCTCCGCTACGACCAGGACCGGCTGGCGATCGAGGTCGTCGACCCCGGCGGCGGGCCGGGCCGCAACGGCGGCGGCGGAGGAGGTCACGGCCTGATCGGCATGCGCGAGCGCGCGGCGCTCTACGGCGGCACGCTCGAGGCGGGCCGCCGGGAGGACGGCGGGTTCGCCGTCCGCGCGACCATTCCGCTCCGGAGCGACCGGTGATCCGCACCGTCCTCGCCGACGACCAGGAGCTCGTGCGGGCGGGCTTCCGGATGATCCTCGAGAGCGAGGCCGACCTCGCGGTCGTCGGCGAGGCGGGCGACGGCGCCGCCGCGGTCGAGCTCGTCGAGCGCGAGCGGCCCGACGTCGTGCTGATGGACGTCCGCATGCCCGGCGTCGACGGGATCGAGGCGACGCGGCGGATCGCGGCCGGCCCCTCCGGCGCGCACGTGCTCGTGCTCACCACCTTCGACCGGGACGAGTACGTCTACCGCGCGCTCGAGGCCGGCGCCGCGGGTTTCCTGCTCAAGTCCGCCCCGCCCGAGCGCCTCGTCGACGCGGTACGGACGGTCACCGCCGGCGAGGCGCTCCTCGCCCCCTCGCTCACGCGCCGGCTGATCGAGGAGTGGCTGCGGCGGCCGCGGCCGGAGGCGCAGGCCCGGCTCGGCGAGCTGACCGAGCGCGAGCTCGAGGTGCTGCACCTGCTCGCCGCCGGGCTCTCGAACGCGGAGATCGCGCAGCGGCTCGTCGTCAGCGACGCGACCGTGAAGACGCACGTCAACCACGTCCTCTCGAAGCTCGCTCTCCGCGACCGCGTCCAGGCCGTCATCTACGCGTACGAGTCCGGGCTGGTGCGCCCGGGGGCCCGCTGAGCCGGGCCGGCGCGCCGGCGAGGCGGTCGACCAGCGCAGCGGCGGCCTCGAGGCCCGCCTCGATCCGGTTCCGGCCCGGCTGGCCGAGCACCACGCCGGTGATCGTCCTCCGCCTGCCGCCGATCCAGCGGACGGCCCGGAAGGCGAAGCAGCCGCCCGCCGCGTCGTCCGAGCCGGTCTTGACGCCGACGAAGCCGCCGCGGCCGAGCAGCGTGTCCGTGTTGCGCACCACCCCGGCGACCGGCAGCCACGCGGCCCGCATCGCGACGATGCTCGCGAACGCGGGCACCTGCATCGCCCGGACGACGACGCGCACCTGGTCGGCCGCGGTCGAGACGGTGCCGTCGTCGTAGCCGCTCGGGTCGGTGTAGCGCGTCCGCGTCATGCCGAGCGACCGCGCGGCCGCGTTCATCCGGGCGACGAACCGCTCCTCCGAGCCGGCGTCCCAGCGCGCCAGGACGGCCGCGACGTTGTTCGCCGACGGCAGCAGCAGCGCCTGCAGCGCCTGCCGCTCGCTCAGCTCCTCCCCGGCCGCCACCGGGACGACCGACTCCTCCTGCGCGCGGCGGCGCTCGGTGTCGGCGACGTCCGCCTCCGTGAGCACGATCGTCGGGCCGTCCTCGCCCGGCCCGAGCGGGTGGTCGCGGAGCACGAGGTAGGCGGTCATCACCTTCGCCACGCTCGCGATCGCCGCCGGATGCTGGTTCGGGCCGGCGTGGATCTGCGACTCGCCGTCGCGGACGAACGCTGCCTGGCCCTCCGCCGGCCAGACCGTGCCGGGCAGCGCGTCCCCGCGCTCGGCCTCGAGGACGGCGGCGGTCGTGGCGGCCGGCGAGGACGAGGACGCGAGCAGGCGCTGACCGAGCGCCGCGAGCGCCGCGACGGCGACCAGCAGGCCGGCGACGCGGAACCAGCGGATCCGGATCCGAGCGGGCGTCCGTACCGGCTCGCGGCGGGTCATGCCGCCATTCAAGGAAGCGCCGCGTTGCGGGCACGTATCCCGTTTTCGATATGCCGGCGATATGCGGCGGCTCTAGCATCGGGGCATGCGCGTGCTGCTCGTCGAGGACGAGCCCTACCTCGCGGAGGCGATCCGCGACGGCCTCCGCCTGGAGGCGATCGCCGCCGACATCGCGGGCGACGGCGACACCGCGCTCGAGCTCCTCGACCTGAACGCCTACGACATCGCCGTCCTCGACCGCGACGTCCCCGGGCCGTCCGGCGACGAGATCGCCGCCCGCATCGTCGCCTCCGGCAGCGGCATGCCGATCCTGATGCTCACCGCCGCCGACCGGCTCGACGACAAGGCGACCGGCTTCGAGCTCGGCGCGGACGACTACCTGACCAAGCCGTTCGACCTGCGCGAGCTCGTGCTCCGGCTCCGGGCGCTCGACCGCAGGCGGGCCCACAGCCGGCCGCCCGTGCGCGAGCTCGCCGGCCTGCGGCTCGACCCGTTCCGCCGCGAGGTCTACCGCGACGGGCGCTACGTCGCGCTGACCCGGAAGCAGTTCGCGGTGCTCGACGTCCTCATGGCCGCCGAGGGCGGCGTCGTCAGCGCCGAGGAGCTCCTCGCCAGGGCCTGGGACGAGAACGCCGACCCGTTCACGAACGCCGTCCGCATCACCGTCTCGGCGCTGCGCAAGCGGCTCGGCGAGCCGTGGCTGATCGCGACGGTGCCCGGGGTCGGCTACCGGATCGAGGCCGGAGAGCATGGCTAGACCGCCCGGCCTCAGCGTCCGGCTGAAGCTCACGCTCAGCTACGCCGGCTTCCTGATGCTGGCCGGCGCGGTGCTGCTCGTCGCCGGCTACTTCTCGCTCTCGCGCGGCGTGCACCCCGGCGTGCTCTTCATGGTGCGCAGCCACGCCGACCTCCTGCGCGACTTCGCGCCCGTCGCGGCCGTCGTGATGACGTTCCTGCTCGTGTTCGGCCTCGTCGGCGGCTGGCTCCTCGCCGGCCGGATGCTCGCCCCGCTGAGCCGCATCACCGACGCGACGCGCCTCGCCGCGAGCGGGTCGCTCTCGCACCGGATCGAGCTGGAGGGCGCGCAGGACGAGTTCCGCGAGCTCGCCGACAGCTTCGACGCGATGCTCGCGCGGCTGGAGGCGCACGTCGCCGAGCAGCGGCGATTCGCGGCGAACGCCTCCCACGAGCTCCGCACCCCGCTCGCGATCGCCCAGACGCTCCTCGACGTCGCCCGCAACGACCGCGACCGCGACACCGACGAGCTCGTCGAGCGGCTCCACGCCGTCAACGCGCGGGCGATCGACGTCACCGAGGCGCTGCTCCTGCTCAGCCGCGCCGACCGGCGCGCCTTCACCCGCGAGCAGGTCGACCTCTCGCTCGTGGCGGAGGAGGCGACCGAGACGCTCCTGCCGCTCGCCGAGAAGCGCGGCCTCAACATCGAAACCTCCGGCGACCCGACCCCGACCGTCGGCTCGCACGCGCTGCTGCTGCAGCTGAGCACGAACCTCGTCCACAACGCGATCGTCCACAACCTGCCCGAGCGGGGCACCGTCTGGGTCAGCACGAGCGCCCGGCCGGAGAGCGCCGAGCTGACCGTCGAGAACACCGGCGAGCAGCTCGCCCCGCAGCTCGTCGCGACGCTCGCGGAGCCGTTCCACCGCGGCACCGAGCGCGTCCGCACCGACCAGGCCGGCGTCGGGCTCGGGCTCGCGATCGTCAAGAGCATCGCCCAGGCGCACGACGGGACGCTCACGCTCGCGCCGCGCGCCGCCGGCGGGCTGCGCGTCACCGTGCGGCTGCCGGCCGCCCGGTGACGGCCCGGGGCGGCGCACCTCAGGCGCGGACGCGCCGCTGCGTCGGGTCGAGCGCGTCGCGCAGGCCGTCGCCGACGAAGTTGATGCAGAGGACGATGATCACGATCACCAGCCCCGGGAAGACGGTCAGCCACCAGGCCTGCGGATCCGACTGGCCCGACGCGGTCAGCTTGCCGAGCGACGGCGTCGACGGCTTGATCCCGAAGCCGAGGAACGAGAGCGCCGCCTCCGTGAGGATCGCCGACGCGACCGCGAAGGTGCCGTTGACGACGATCGGGCCGAGCGTGTTCGGGAGGATGTGGCGGAACATGATCCGCAGGTTCCCCGAGCCGGACGCCTTCGCCGCCTCCACGTACTCCTTCTCCCGCAGCGAGAGGAAGTTGCCGCGCACGATGCGCGCCAGCACCGTCCAGTAGAAGCCGGCGAGGATGAACGAGACGCGCCACTGCCCGCCCTGGCCGAGCAGCGCCGCGACGACGAGCAGGATCGCGAGCAGCGGCAGCGTCAGCACGAGGTCGGTGATCCGCATCAGCAGGTTGTCGATCCAGCCGCCGAAGTAGCCGGCGACCGCGCCGATCACCAGCCCGAGCAGCGAGGCGAGGAAGGCGACGAAGACGCCCACCTCGAGCGAGGTGCGGATCCCGTAGATGACGGCGCTGAAGTAGTCGCGGCCGATCTCGTCGGTGCCGAAGAAGTGGTGCCCCTGCGTCGTCGGCGGGTGCACCAGATTCGTCAGGTCGAACCGGAGATACGAGTACGGCGCGATGTAGTCGGAGAAGATCCCGACCCCGAAGACGAACACGAGGACGACCAGGCTCGCCATCGCGAGCCGGTGCTGGACGAAGCGCCTGCGCGCGTACGCCCACTGGCTGCGGGGCTTGACCTCGAGGCCGGCGGCGACCGTCGCGTCGACGGCGTCGCCCGGAGCGCCGGCGAACCGGTCGCCTCCGCCCAGGCCTCCCGGCCCCGCCTGGCTCGTGATCTCGGACATCGCGGCTGCCTCGGATGCTAGAGGCCGCGCCCGCGACCCGCGACCCGCGACGCGGCACGGTTCGCATTCGTGCGGATGGGCATTTGCTTCGTCGCCATTCCCACAGGAGGTTCACAGTGCGTCGTCTTCTTGCGATGGTCGCGGCCGCCTCGTTCGTCTTCGCCGCCGCCTCCGCCCAGGCAGCGAGCCATCGGCTGACGCTCTCCGTCACCGGGTTCACCGTCCTCTACGGCCACCAGGTGACGGTGGCGGGCCGCTTCACGAACGGGCACGCCGGCCAGAAGGTCACCATCCTCGCCCGCACCTTCGACATGAAGTCGCTGCAGCCGGTCGCGACGGTCGTCACCGGCAAGGGCGGGAGCTTCCGCTGGCTCGCCCACCCGACGATCCAGACGTCCTACAGCGCCCGCCTCGGCGCCTGGCGGAGCAGGACGCTGACGATCGGCGTCCGGCCGATCCTGACGCTCGGCGAGCTGACGAACGGCGAGGTGCGCGCCCAGGTGCAGGCCGCCAAGTCGTTCCGGGGCCGGCTCGTCAAGCTCCAGCAGCAGCAGGCCGACGGGAGCTGGAAGACGGTCGTGCAGCGGGCGCTCGGCCCGAACTCGACCGTCACCTTCGCCCCGACGCTCGCCAGCTCGCGGCTCCGGCTCGCCCTCAGCGTCAACGAGGCCGGCCGCGGCTACCTCGGCGGCTACAGCCACTCCATCGGCTACACGGCCTACAACCTGACGCTCGTCCCGGCCAACTCGACCGTCCTCTACGGGAAGTCGGTCGAGCTCGCCGGCCACCTGCTGAACGGCAAGGCCGGCGAGCCGGTCGAGCTGTACGCGAAGCCGTTCGGCCAGTCGACGGCGATCCACCTCGCGACCGCGACGACGGCGGCCGGCGGCTGGTGGAGCTTCCGCGTCTCGCCGCGGATCCTGACCCGCTACCAGGCGACCTGGTCCGGGACCGAGCACAGCGCCTGGGTGCCGGTCGGCGTCAAGCCGCTGATTACCGTGCACGAGCTCGCCAACGGCCAGGTCCGCGTCCACGTGCAGGCGGGCAGGTCGTTCCGCGGCCGCGAGATCAGGCTCCAGCAGCAGCAGGCGAACGGCAGCTGGCGGACGGTCATGAAGGCCCCGCTCGACGCGGGCTCGAACGCGACCTTCACGCCCACGTTCGCCGGATCCTGGGTTCGCGCCGCCCTGAGCGTGAACCAGGCCGGCAAGGGCTACCTCGGCGGCTTCAGCGACCTGCTGAGCTACCGCGTGCGCTAGCGCGCCGCGGCACGCCCGGCCCGGACGCGGTCCGGGCCGGGCGGCCGGCGCGCGACTAGTGTCCGGCGGGTGAAGGTCACCGCCGAGGCGGCGCGCCGCTTTCTCGTCGCGCGGCACTTCCTCTCGCCCGCCCGCTCGCTCGCGGGAGGCCCGGAGGCGGTGCTCGAGGTCCTGCGCCGGCTCGGCTCGATCCAGTTCGACCCGATCGCGGTCGCCGGCCGCAACCACGACCTGATGCTGCACGCGCGCGTCGCCGGCTACGAGCCCGCCTGGTGCGACGAGCTCTACGCGCGCCGCGCGATCTTCGAGACGACGAACAAGGCGCTCTCGTTCGTCCCGACCGAGGAGATCCCCTGGTACCGCGTCAACGCCGGCCGCAAGGGGACGCGCTTCCACGCCGAGGCGCTCGCCGAGAACGCCGCGGTCGCCGAGCAGGTGCTCGAGCGCATCCGCGCGGAGGGGCCGCTCAGCTCCGCCGACTTCGAGCGGACGAGCGGCGCGACGAAGAACTGGTTCGGGATCCCGGAGAACGCGGTGCGCTCCGTCCTCGAGGCGTACACGGTCGCGGGCGTCGTCGGCCTCGCCCGGCGCGAGGGCAACCTCCGCTACTACGACCTCGTCGAGCGGCTGCTGCCTGCGGACGTGCTCGCGCGGGAGGTGCCGGAACGCGAGCAGCTGCGTCACAAGCTCCTCTCCCGCTACCGCGCCCACGGCCTGCTCGGCCCGGGCGGCGCCGGCGGCACCTTCGCGCGGATCGCGAACCCGCCGGAGCGCAACGAGCTGCGCCGGGAGCTCGTCGAGAGCGGCGCGCTCGTCCAGGTCGAGGTCGAGGGCGTCCGCGGCAAGCGCCTCGTCGTCGCCGACGAGCTCGCGCTGCTCGAGGCGCCGCCGGGGCCCGCGCCCACGGTCGCGTTCGTGGCGCCGTTCGACTCGCTGCTCTGGGACACGGCCCTGCTCGCGAGCCTGTTCGGCTTCGCGTTCGTCTGGGAGGGCTTCTTCCGGGCCGAGAAGCGCCGCTGGGGCTACTACGTGCTCCCGATCCTCTTCGGCGGCCGCCTCGTCGGGCGGATCGAGCCGCGGATCGACCGCGAGCACGGCGTCGTCGAGGTGCTCGGCGCGTGGTGGGAGGACGGCTTCGCGCCCGGTCGCGCCGGAGGCTTCGTCGAGGCGATGGGCGAGGCGCTCGGCGCCTACCTGCGGTTCGCCGGCGCGGAGCGGCTCGAGTGGGCGCCGCCGCTCGCCGCCGAGAAGCGGCTGTTCAGGCCTTCCGCTTCCTGAAGAACGCCTCGATCGCCGCGGCGTGATCCGGGTCGCGCGCGGCCCGGCCCTGGGACTCGGCCTCGAGCGCGAGCAGCTCCGCCTCGCTCCGCTCCGCGGCGGCGACCAGGAGCTCCTTCGTCAGCCGGTACGCGAGCGCCGGCCCGTCCGCGAGCGAGTGCGCGAGCTCGCGGGCGCGCGCCTCGACCTGCTCGTCGTCGACGACCTCGTTCACGAGCCGCGCCGCGAGCGCCTCCTCCGCCCCGATCCGGCGGCCGGTGACCGCGGCCTCGAAGGCGTGCGCGTGGCCGAGCGCGCGCAGGAGCGCGACGGTCGTGCCGGTGTCCGGGACGAGCGCGACCTGGCTGAAGATGCAGGAGAGGAACGCCGAGCGGGCCATCACGCGCAGGTCGCAGCAGAGGGCGAGCCCGAGCCCCGCGCCGACCGCAGGGCCGTTGACCGCGGCGACGACCGGCTTCGGCAGCGTCCGCAGCGCGCGGGCGAGCGGGTTGTACGTGTCGCGCACGGTCGCCTCGGCGTCCACGAGCTCCTCCCCCGCGCCGACGTCCTGGCCGGTGCAGAAGGCGCGGCCCGCGCCGGTGAGGACGACCGCGCGGACGGACTCGTCGGCCGCCGCCTCGAGCGCCTCGCGGAGCTCGGCCCGGGTCGCAGCGTCGAGCGAGTTCAGCTTCTCGGGCCGGTCGATCGTGACGACGCGGACGGGGCCGTCGTCCTCGACGCGGACGGCGCTCATACGCGGTGCTCCTCGCGGCCGAGCTCGGCGTAGCCGCGGCCGGCGTAGTCGTAGCCCTCGAGCTCGGTCGTGCGCTCGCGCTGCTGGTAGTAGGCGCGGATCTCGGCGATCCGGCCGTCGCGGAAGCGGTACCACTCGGCGCCGCGCGTGGCCACGCGCTCGCCGCCGCTCGTCGTCCAGAAGAGCGTCCACTCGATCACGGCCTCGTCGCCCTCGGCGACGATCGCGTCGACCGTCCAGCGCCCGTCGATCAGCGCCTGCGCCTTGCGCCAGTAGCGGGCGAGGTGGTCGGCGCCGGCGACCGGCTGCGAGCCGGGGTTCGGGGCGAGGAAGTAGTGGACGACGTCGTCCGTCACCGTCGCCAGCAGCGCCTCGACGTCGCCGGCGGAGCAGGCGTCGTAGTAGCGGACGACCAGCGCGCGCTTCTCGTCGCTCGTCATCGCCCCACCACCCGGGCGACCGCGCGCACGGACTCGCCGACGACGAAGGCGACTGCGTCGCCGAAGGTTGCGAGCTCGAGCGGCTCGCCCGCGTCGACCGGGTCTCGGTAGTCGAGCTCGGCCCGCAGCGGCCGCCGCGGGTCGACGCCGAGCTCGGGCAGCAGCTCCTCGACGGCCTGCCAGTGGATCGCGTTGTTCACGTGGCCGTTCCGGTCGACGTCGGTCGCGCGCAGCGCCCACGGCCGGCGCGGCGCGTCCGCCGGCGGGTCGGGAAGCTCGAGCTTCGTCGAGACGCGGCGCCCGCCGGCCGCCTCCTCGTAGACGCCGAAGCCCTCGATCCGCGCGGGCCTGCCGCCCGCGTCGAGGTGGATCCAGACGCTGTCGACCTCGACCCGGCCGCCCGCGTCGCCGCGCAGCGACCAGCGGCGGCCCGCGCCGATCGCGGCGACGCCGCTGCACCAGGTGGTCAGCTCGACCTCCGTGTCCGCGAGGAACGGGGCGAGCACGTCGATCCGGATGCGGCGCACGAACCAGACGTGCTCCGGCAGCCCCCAGCCGGTCTCCTGGACGTCGTCGATCGCGGCGTCCTGCAGGAAGCGGGCGACCGCGTCGAGCCGCAGCCGGCCCTCGCGGTCGACGTCGGCGAGGCGGATGCGGCGGCGCGCCGAGTGGGTGCGACCGAGGCTCGGAGTCGGGATCCCGGTGTCGAGCACGCGCTCACCCTACGGCCGCGACGCCCGGGTCGAGCGGCTCGGGCGGGTCGAACGAGGAGGCGAGCTCGACCGGCCCGCCCTCGCGGCGGGAGCGGTCGACCGCGTCCAGCACCTCGACCAGGTGCGCTGCCTGCTCGGCGCTCGTCCGGTGCGGCCGCCCCGACTCGATCGCGTCGGCCAGCTCGGCGAGGCCGCGGGCCCAGTCGACACCCTCGTACGGCTCGCCGAGGAGCGGCACGGGCGTGTACTCCTCGCCGCCGCCGGAGAGCTCGAGCGGCGAGTCGAAGCGCAGGAACTCGGGCAGCCAGAGCGAGGCGTCGTCGCCGTGGATCTCGAGGCCGCGCTGCTTGCCGGGGTTGACCGAGAACGAGGCCGAGAGCCGCACGAGCACGCCGCTCTCGAGCTCGAGCGCCGCGAGCCAGGTGTCGGGCGTCGTGACCGTGAACGGGCGCCCGTCCAGCCGCACGCGTTCGGGCACGAGCGTCGTCGCGAAGCCGGTCACGCGGCGGACCGGGCCGAAGATCGAGGTGACGATCGCGAGCGGGTAGATGCCGACGTCGCCGAGCGGGCCGACCTCGTAGAACGTCTCCGGGGCCGGGTGCCACGCCTCGATGCGGCCCCAGTTCGCCTCCGCGTTCACCGCGCGCACCCGTCCGAGGCGGCCCTCGCGCACGAGCTTCCAGGCCGTCTGCTGCGCCTCCCCGAGCATGGTCGCGGGCGCGCAGGCGAGCCGGAGATCGCGCTCGCGCGCAAGCCCGGCGAGCGCCCACGCGTCGGCGGCGTCGAGCGCGAGCGGCTTCTCGCTGTAGACGTGCTTGCCCGCCTCCAGCCCGGCGCGCGTGACCTCGGCGTGCCAGCGCGCGGTGGTCAGGTTGACGAGCGTGTCGACCGAGCCGTCCGCGAGCAGCTCCGCGAGCGACGCGTAGGCGCGGCCGCCGTGGGCGGCGACGAGCTCCTCGGCGCGTTCGGGGATCGTGTCCGTCGCGCCGGCGAGCTCGAGCCGCGGCCGGTCGCCGATGCAGGCGGCGTACTGGGCCGCGATCACGCCCGCGCCGACGAGCGCGACCCTCACGCGAGCCACCCCGCGAGCTCGGCGCGCATCGCCCGCGCGTCGTCGCTCGGGTCGACGTCCGGCGGCTCGTGCTCGACCGAGAGCGGCCCCTCGTAGCCGATCCGGCCGAGCGCGCGGACGCAGTCCTCGATCGGCACGACGCCGAGCCCCCAGCGGCACGTGTCGTGGGCGCCGCGGGCGAGGACGTCCTTCAGGTGGACGTGGAGGATGCGCCCGTCGAGCTCCTCGATCGCCCGGACCGGGTCGTAGCCCTGCGTGCCCCACCAGCCGGTGTCGACGGTCGCGCCGAGCATCGGGCCGCCGCGGTCGATCGTCGCCAGCACCTCCGCCGGCGTCCGCTCGGGATGGTTCTCGAAGCCGAGCCGCACGCCGTGACGCTCGAGCGCCGGCGCGAGCCGCTCGACGTCGCTCGAGAAGCCGCCGGTGAGCAGGTCGACGCCGACCGCGGACGCGAGCTCGCAGACCCGGTCGACGTCCCCGGGACTCACCGACGTCGCGTACGACGCGACCGAGAGCCCGTGCCGGTCGAGTGCGGCCCGCGCCGCCTCGACGTGCGCGTCGGTCGCCCATTCCGGGGCGAGGTGCGCGCTCCAGAGGTCGATCGCGTCGAAGCCGAGCTCCCGGATCTCGCCCAGGAGCCCGTCGAACCGCTCCGCGAACGTCGCGAGCGGCGCGAAGGCGTCGCTCGTCGCGTGGTGGCCGTGGCCCCAGTCGCGCATCGCGTACCCCGTCTCGCGCGCGACGAAGTTCGCGGTCATGAACGAGATCGCGTTCGGCACGGCTCGCCGCGGCTCAGACGTCGAGCAGGAAGCGCTCCGCCGGCGAGAGCCGGTCGAGCACCTCCTGGCGCATGTGCCCCGCGAGCACGAACTGCTGCGGCTCGTCGCGATGCTGGTAGGCGAAGGTCAGCCCGCGCCGCGGCGTGTCGGTCCGGTTCTGCGTGCCGCCGTGCCACGTGTGCCCGTTGAAGATGACGACCGTGCCCGCCTTCGCGGTGAGCAGGATCTGGTCGGGGTGCGGCTGCGACGGGTCGTCCATCTCGTCCGCGGGCAGGCGGCCGCCGCGGTGCGTGCCGGGGACGATCCGGGTCGCGCCGTTCTCCGGCGTGAAGTCGTCGACGAGCCACATGGAGTTGACGAGCTTGTACGAGCCGTCGTCGCGGAGCGTGCCGTAGTCGGAGTGCAGCGCCTGGTTCCCCTCGCCCGGCCGGGCGGAGCGGAGGTTCAGCGCGCACACCTTGATCTCGTTCCGGAGCACGTGGTGCGAGGCCGCGAGGACCTGCGGCACGCGCAGCATCCGCTCGAAGACCTCGCCCTTGTCGAAGAGGTTGCCGAGCATGTCGACGCCCTCCTGCTTGGGCACCTCGCTGCCGGCGGTCTCGCCCTCGAGCGCCTGCAGCTCCGAGATCCGCGCGCGCAGGCCCTCGAGCCAGTCCGCGTCGACGACGTTCGGGAGCACGAGGTAGCCGTTCTCGTCGAGGAACGCGTAGTCCTCGGGCGAGAGGACGTCCTCGGTCGCTCCGAGGGCCGCCAGCGCCTCCTCCGTCGTCGTGATCGCCGCCGTACCGGCTTCCATGAACCCTCCTCGACTCGCTTCCTGATCGCAGGCATCATATATGGTGCAGTCGTGCCGAGCCAGCCTGCGCCGGGCCGCTGGTCGATCGAGCCGAGGGAGCTCGTGTCCGGGCAGGAGACCCGGCTCGAGCTGCGCTACGCGAACGGCGGCGCGGCGCTGCCGCCCGGCGCCTGGTTCCGCTTCGACCTCGAGCCGCTGAGCGTGAAGAGCACGCGGTTCTGCCCGATGAGCGAGGGCCTGCGCGTCGTCGCCTGCGACGGCGAGCCGCCGGAGGTGAGGATCGAGGCCGAGCCGCAGACCCCCTGGGGCTTCAAGCCCGTCCGGCTCGTCCTCCCGCACGGGATGCGCCCGGGACAGAGCTTCGGCCTGCGGATCGGCAACGAGTCGGAGGACGGGGAGCTGCTCGCAATCGTCACGCCCTCGCCGGTGCACGAGCTCGCGTTCGACGTCCACTCGGGCGTCGAGGGCGAGCCCGGCGAGACCGACTGGTTCGAGGCCGGCTGGGGAGCGTCGCTGCCGCGCTGCTCGATCGAGGCCGCGCCCGCGTCGGCGCTGCGCGTCTTCGCGCCCTCGCTCGTCGCCGCCGGCAGCCCGTTCGCAGTCCGGCTCGCCGTGGTCGACGCCTACGACAGCCCCGCCCACCCCGCGTTCGAGGGCGTCGTCCGCTTCGACCCAGGGCCGGACGGCCTTCCGGAGCAGGTCGAGCTGCGCGCCGCCGACGGCTCGACGGCGCGCGTCGACGGCGTGACGATCTCCCGGCCCGGCGTGCACCGCCTCGTCGCCCGCCTCGGCGACCGCGCCTTCGAGAGCAACCCGATCGTCGTCCGCGAGCGGGTCGACGTCCCGATCCGCTGGGGCCAGCTGCACGGCCACGACTGGCACTCCGAGTGCTGGGGCGACGGCCCCGACCACTACTACCGCTTCGGCCGCGACGTCTCGGGCCTCGACTTCCTCGCGCTCACCGACCACGTCAACGTCACGCCGCGGGAGGACAACCGGCTCGGCCGCCTCTACCCGTACCGGTTCGGCAGGTGGCCGACCGCACGCGAGGCGTACCTCGAGAACCTGCGCGCGGCGGAGGCGCACCACCGGCCGGGCTCGTTCGCGACGCTGATCGGCTACGAGCTCTCGCCGTACTCGCCGCTCCACTTCAACGTCCTCTGGGCGGACGCGAGCGAGGAGAGCTTCGAGCGGATCTTCGTCGACGAGGACGGCGCGTTCCTCGCCGCGGTCGAGGAGATCCTGAGCGAGGCGAACGCCCTCGTGCTGCCGCACATGCACGCGACCTACGTGCCGTACAACCACCTCGCCGCCGGCTCGACCGCGGCGGGCGAGCCGCTCGTGCCCGCGGTCGAGGGCTACTCCGACTGGGGCATGGACTTCCAGCCGCCGACCGAGCAGGACGAGCTGATCGGCGGGCTGACGCACGAGCGCGCGCGGCCGTTCTACGAGTGGGCGGGGCGCGGGATCGACGTCGGCTTCGTCGCGGACTCCGACACGCACACCGGCCTCCCGGGCCGGCGGCACCCGGGTGGCCCGTCGCCCGTGCACCTCCGCCCGCAGGGGATCACCGCAGTCCGCGCGCGCGAGCTGACGCGGCAGGGGGTCGTCGACGGGTACCGCAGCCGCTGGACGTACGGCACCTCCGGCGAGCGGATCTTCCTCGACGTCCGCGCCGGCGGCGTCCGCATGGGCGAGGAGCTCGTCGCCGACGGGCCGTTCACGCTGAGCGTCGAGGTCGCGGGCACGGACACGATCGCGCGGATCGGCGTCTACGACCCGTCCGGGCTCGTCGCGGAGCGGCGCCTCGGCGACGTGCGCGAGGCGACCGTCGAGTTCGAGCTCCCCCGGCCGGAGTCGCCCTGGACGCCGTACTTCGTCGAGGTCGTCCAGGCCGACTGCCACCGTGCGTGGAGCTCGCCCGTCCGCGTCCGGAACGGCTCGCTCCCCGACCTGCGCTGGCGCGGCGCGGACGGGAGCCTCCACCTCGAGAACGCGGGCGGCGGCGCGGCGCGCGGCGTGACCGTGGCGCACCATCCGCGCGAGCATCCGTTCGCGGCGGCGGCGATCCGCCACCCGCGCGGCGAGGCGACGCCGCCGTGGGCGAAGGTCTGGACGCACCGCTGGAACGACCACCGGACGACGCTGTTCCTGCTCTGGAAGGACGTCGAGCTGGCCGGGACGCTCGCCGTCGAGGGCTGCGAGCGCTACGAGGTCGAGCCGGAGCTGATCCAGTTCCTGCTCGGCTCGGTCGAGGACGACGGCGCCGGCCGGATCCGCTTCTCGAACCCGCTCGAGCAGCCGGGGATGTCCACGCTCACCTGGGGCTTCAACGTCACCGTCGACGTCTCGCACCGGCTGCCCACGCTCGCGCGGCTGGAGCTCGACGCGGAGGCCGAGATCCGCGTCGGCGCGGAGGTCGTGCGCGCGGCGACGCTCGCGCTGCCGCTCAACGGGCTGACCGCGCCCTTCGCGGAGCGGATCGCGGTCGGCGACCTGGCGCCGGGCGAGCACTGGCTCGCCCCGTCGGCGGAGGGACTGTGGGCGGCCGATCCCGACGACGAGATCCTCGAGCTGTCCGAAACCGGCAACCTGTACGGAGGCTGAATGGCGATCCAGTTCGACT
>DASSNM010000055.1:0-20240 GCA_035688025.1 Gaiellaceae bacterium
CGCGGCTCGTCTCCGAGCGCACCGGCTACGTCGTCCAGCCGAACAAGGCGGTCGTCGGCGCGAACGCGTTCGCGCACGAGGCCGGCATCCACCAGGACGGGATGCTCAAGGACCCGCGCACCTACCAGATCGTCGACCCGCGCGAGGTCGGGCACCGGATGACGCTGCCGCTCGGCAAGCACTCCGGCCGTCACGCGTTCGCGCGCGCGCTCGCCGAGCGCGGCGTCGAGCTGGCGGGCGAGGAGCTGAACGCGGCCTTCCGCCGCTTCAAGGCGCTCGCCGACCGCGGCGAGCAGGTCGAGCTCGAGGAGCTGTTCGAGGGGGTGCCGGCGTGAGCAGGCGCGCCCGGATCGCCTGTCTCGCAGGCGCGCACACGGCGCCGGAGCTGATGGCGGAGGCGACGCTCGCCCTCGTCGCGGTCGGCCGCCTGCACGGGTTCTCGCTCGCGGACGAGCACGTGCCGTTCGGGGCCGCCGCGGTCGCGCGGTCGGGCCAGGCGTTCCCGCCCGCGACGCGCGCGGCGGTGCTCGACGCCGACGCGGTGCTCGTCGCCGGCGCAGAGGATCCGACGCTCGCGGAGGTGATGGCGGAGCTCGACCTGCGGGCGCGCGTGACCCGGGTCCGCTTCGGCCGGGACGCGGACGTCGCGGTCGTCGCGCCACTGCACGAATCGAGCCGCGAGTGGGCGCTCGAGGCGGCGCTCGGGATCGCCGAGTCCCGCCGGCTGCGGGTCGCCGTGGTCGGCGACCCCGACTGGCACGAGCTGGCCGACGTCGTCGCGGCCGCGCACGAGCACGTCTCCCTGGAACGGCTGTCGCCGAAGGTCGCGATCCCGCTCGCCGCCTTCGACGCGGCGCGCTTCGACGTGATCGCGGTCGACGAGACGTGGGCGGAGCCGCTCGTCGAGATCGTCGCGGCGCCGGCGTCCGCCCGCGTCGCCGCGCACGGGCTCCTCGCCGAGCACGGGCCGAGCCTGTTCATGCCCGCGCCCGAGGGCGGGTTCGCGCTCGGCGGTGCGGGCGTCGTCAACCCGAGCAGCATGCTGCTGGCGAGCGCGATGGCGCTCGACCACGGCCTCGGCCAGCCGGGCGCGGCGGCGACGCTCGCGGGAGCGGTCTCGGCCGCGCTCGTCGACGGGCCGCGCACCCCGGACCTGCTCCGCCGCGGCATCGGCGCCTCGACCCGCGAGTTCACCTCGCGCGTCGTCGCCGGCTTCCAGCTCTCGCTCCGCAACGCCGAGTTCTGGCCGGAGCGCGCGTGAGCGGGACGAGGACGACCGGCGCGGACGCGATCCTCCGCGCGCTCGAGGCGGAGGGCGTCGAGGTGATGTTCGGGATCCCGGGCGGGGCGATCCTGCCGCTCTACGACGCGATCGCGCGCGGCACGACCGTCCGCCACGTGCTCGCCCGGCACGAGCAGGGGGCGGGCCACATGGCGGAGGGCTACGCCCGCGCGTCCGGCCGCGTCGGCGTCGCGGTCGCGACCTCGGGCCCCGGCGCGACGAACCTCGTCACCCCGATCGCGGACGCGTGGATGGACTCGACGCCGCTCGTCTGCATCACCGGCCAGGTGCGCTCGACGCTGATCGGCACCGACGCGTTCCAGGAGTGCGACATCACCGGGATCACGATCCCGATCGTCAAGCACTCCTGGCTCGTGCAGGACGTCGACGACCTGCCGCACGTGCTCAAGGCGGCGTTCCACGTCGCGCGGACGGGACGCTGCGGGCCGGTGCTCGTGGACGTGCCGCGCGACGTGCAGGAGGCCGAGCTCGAGTTCGCGTATCCCGACGAGGTCGACCTGCCCGGCTGGAAGCCGCCGAGGCGCGGGCATCCGCGCCAGCTCGCGGCCGCGGCCGAGGCGATCGCCGCCGCCGAGCGGCCGATCCTCTACGCGGGCGGCGGCGTGCTGAACGCGCACGCGACCGACGCGCTGCTCGCGCTCGCCGAGGCGGGCCGGATCCCGGTCGTGACGACGCTGATGGCGAAGGGCGCCTTCCCGGAGAGCCACGAGCTGTTCGCCGGGCATCCCGGCATGCACGGGCCGAAGTGGTCGAACTGGGCGCTGAACAAGGCCGACCTGATCGTCGCCGCCGGCTCGCGCTTCGACGACCGCGTCACCGGCAAGCTCTCGGCCTTCGCGCCGGGCGCGACGGTCGTCCACCTCGACGTGGACGCGGCCGAGATCTCGAAGATCCGCCGCGCGGACGTGCCCGTCGTCGGGCCGCTGCAGCCGGTGCTCGCGGAGCTCGCGCGGACGCTGCCGGCGACGCCCGGCCGCACCGACGCCTGGCTCGCGCAGATCGCCGAGTGGCGCGAGCGCTTCCCGCTCCGCTACGGCAACGGCAACGGCGGGCCGCTCAAGCCGCAGCGCGTCCTCGAGGCGCTGCGCGACCTGACCGCCGGCCGCGACGACGTCGTCTGGACGACCGGGGTCGGCCAGCACCAGATGTGGGCGATGCAGTACCTCGTCTGCGACCGGCCGCGCACGTTCGTCAGCTCCGGCGGCCTCGGGACGATGGGCTACGGACTGCCGGCCGCGGTCGGCGCGAAGGCGGCCCGCCCGGACGCGACCGTGATCTGCGTCGACGGCGACGGCTGCTTCCAGATGACCTCGCAGGAGCTCGCGACCGCGGTGCTCGAGGAGCTGCCGATCGTCGTCGTCGTCGTCAACAACGGCTACCTCGGGATGGTCCGGCAGTGGCAGGACATGTTCTTCGAGGAGCGCTTCTCGCAGATCCACCTCACGCACGCGCTCCCCGACTACGCCGCGCTCGCACGCGCCTACGGCGCGGTCGGGCTGACCGCGGAGACGGAGGACGAGCTCGAGTCGGCGCTCGCCGAGGCGGTCGCGTGCGGCCGCACCGCGGTCGTCGACTGCCGCGTCGACCCGCGCGAGCACTGCTTCCCGATGATCCCGACCGGCGCGGCCGCGACCGACGTCATCGAGTACGACCCGGCACACGACGCGGAGGCGCTGGCCCTGTGAGGCACACGCTCTCCGTCCTGCTCGAGAACACGCCCGGCGCGCTGACCCGGATCACGAGCATGTTCGCGCGCCGCGGCTACAACATCGAGTCGCTCGCGGTCGGGCCGACCGAGCGCCACGACGTCTCGCGGATCACGCTGCGCGTCGACTGCGAGCGGCACTCGCTCGAGCAGATCGAGAAGCAGATGCACAAGCTCGTCAACGTGCTCCGCGTCTCGGAGCTGCCGCCGGGCGAGTCGATCGAGCGCGAGCTCGCTCTGCTCAAGGTCGCGGCGCCGCCGAGCGCCCGCGCCGAGCTGATGGCGCTCGGCGAGGTCTTCGGCGCCCGCGTCGCCGACCTCGGCCCCGACGCGATCGTCTTCGAGCTGACCGGCTCGCCGGAGGACGTCGACTCCTTCGAGGAGCTCGTCCGCCCGCACGGCCTGCAGGAGCTCGTCCGCACCGGCCGCATCGGCCTCGCCCGCGCCGCCCGGGGCGGCGCCCGTTCCCGACCCAAA
Organism: Gaiellaceae bacterium; assembly: GCA_035688025.1. Classification (GTDB taxonomy): domain Bacteria; phylum Actinomycetota; class Thermoleophilia; order Gaiellales; family Gaiellaceae; genus Palsa-739. The sequence goes on from DASSNM010000055.1 coordinate 3,486, forward strand.
GTCCTCGTCTAAGGAGTCCACCCACATGGCAACGATCCACCGCGACGGCGATCTCTCCCTCCTCGACGGCACCGTCGCCGTCGTCGGCTTCGGCAGCCAGGGGCACGCGCACGCGCTCAACCTCCACGACTCCGGCGTCGACGTCGTCGTCGGCCTGCGCGAGGGCAGCGGCTCCCGCGCCGCCGCCGAGGAGGCCGGGCTCGACGTGCGTCCGATCGGCGAGGCCGTCCGCGGCGCGCAGGTCGTGGCGCTGCTCGTCCCCGACCACGTCCAGAAGGACGTCTGGGACGCCGAGGTCGCGCCGAACCTCGCGCCGGGCGCGGCGATCCTGTTCGCGCACGGGCTGAACGTCCACTTCGGCCGGATCGTCCCGCCGGACGACCACGACGTGATCATGGTCGCGCCGAAGGCGCCGGGGCACCGCGTCCGCGAGCTGTACGTCTCCGGCGCCGGCACGCCCGGGCTCGTCGCGATCCACCGCGACGCGAGCGGCCGCGCGCTCGAGCTCGCGCTCGCCTACGGCGTCGGCATCGGCTGCGGGCGCGTCGGGCTGCTCGAGACGACGTTCGCGGAGGAGACGGAGTCGGACCTCTTCGGCGAGCAGGCCGTCCTCTGCGGCGGCGTCCCGGCCCTCGTCCAGGCCGGCTTCGACACGCTCGTCGAGGCGGGCTACCAGCCGGAGATCGCCTACTACGAGTGCCTGAACGAGCTGAAGCTGATCGTCGACCTGCTCTACCAGGGCGGCTACGAGTACATGCGCTACTCCGTCTCGGACGTCGCCGAGTACGGCGACCTCTCCCGCGGCCCGCGGGTCGTCGACGAGGGCACGAAGGAGCGGATGCGCGCGATCCTCGAGGAGGTGCGCAGCGGCGCCTTCGCGAAGGAGCTGTTCGCCGACGACGACGCGGGGCGGCCCGGGTTCGCCGAGCTGCGCCGCGCGGGCGCCGAGCGCGCCCGGGAGATCGAGCGGGTCGGGAAGGAGCTGCGGTCGCTGGCCGGGGTGGAGGGTCTGCTTGGCGTCGGTTGACGTCGGGGTCGCCCTGCTGGGCTACGGCACCGTCGGCTCGGCGGTGCACCGCCTGCTCGAGGAGAGCGGCGACGAGATCGAGCGCGCGACCGGGCACCGGCTGCGGGTCGTGCGCGCGCTCGTCCGCGATCCGGGCAAGGAGCGTGCGTACGCGCCGGGCGACGGCGTGCTGACGACCGACTTCGCGGCCGTCCGCGACGACCCGGCGGTGACGGTCGTGGCCGAGGTGATGGGCGGAATCGAGCCGGCCGGCGGCTACGTCCGCGACCTGCTCCACGCGGGCAAGCCGGTCGTCTCGGCGAACAAGCAGCTCGTCGCCCGCGAGGGCTCGGACCTGTTCGCGGTCGCGTCGAGCGCGGGAGTCCAGCTCCGTTTCGAGGCGTCGGTGTGCGCGGCGATCCCGGTGGTGAAGGTGCTGCGCGAGTCGCTGGTGGTCTCGAACGTGCACCGCGTGCTCGGGATCGTGAACGGGACGACGAACTTCGTGCTCTCGCGGATGGAGGCGGGCGGCAGCTACGCCGAGGCGCTCGCGGAGGCGCAGGCGCTCGGCTACGCGGAGGCGGATCCGAGCGACGACGTGAACGGCGCGGACGCGGCGGCGAAGATGGCGATCCTCGCGACCGTCGCGTTCGGCTCGCGGGTCGCGCTCGACGAGGTCGAGCGGCGCGGGATCGAGGAGGTCGAGCCGGCGCACGTGGCCGCCGCGGCCGACCTCGGGATGGTCGTGCGGCTCGTCGGGATCGCGACGCTGGCCGGCGACGCGGTGGACGTGCGCGTCCAGCCGGCGCTCGTCGACCGGGCGCACACGCTCGCGGCGGTGGACGGCGCGTTCAACGCGGTCATGCTGCAGGGCGACGCGATCCGCGAGATCACGCTCGAGGGCCCGGGCGCGGGCGGGATCGAGACGGCGTCCGCGGTCGTCGCCGACCTGGTCAGCGTCGTCGGCACGGCCGGCACGGGCTTCCTCCAGAACGACGCCTGCTGGCGCGAGCTGCCCCGGCTCGACCCGGGCGCGTGGCGGTCGCCGTTCTACGTCCATCTCGAGGTCGCCGACCGGCCCGGCGTGCTCGCGCACGTGACCAGCCGCCTCGCCGCGCACGAGATCTCGGTCGCGCAGCTCGTGCAGAAGCTGCGGAACGGCGAGGCGACGCTCGACCTGGTCGTCCACGAGACCCCCCACGGCGAGCTCGCGCGCGCCGCCGCCGAGATCGCGACGTTCCCGGAGGTGCTGCGCCGCCCTTTTCTCGCACCGGTCATCACGGAGCGTGCGCTGTGATCACGCTCGGCGAGGGCGGGACGCCTCTGCTGCCCGCGCCGCGGCTGTCGGAGCGGCTCGGGGTGGAGGTGTGGCTGAAGTGGGAGGGGGCGAACCCGACCGGCTCCTTCAAGGACCGCGGCATGGCGCTCGCCGTCTCGCGCGCGCTCGAGCGCGGGGCGCCCGGCGTCGTCTGCGCCTCGACCGGGAACACGGCCGCGTCGGCGGCCGCGTATGCGGCGCGGGCGGGGCTGCGGGCAGTCGTCCTCGGCGCACGCGGCGCGGTCGCGCGCGGCAAGGTCGCGCAGGCGCGGGCGGCGGGGGCGGAGCTGCGCGAGCTCGACGGCTCGTTCGAGGACGCGCATCGCGAGGCGCGCCGGCTCGCCGCCGAGGAGGGCTTCGTCAACGTCAACTCGATCAACCCGGACCGGATCGAGGGCCAGAGCGGCGCCGCCCGCGAGGTGGTCGAGCAGCTCGGCGGCCTGCCGGACGCGCTGGCGCTCCCGTACGGCGGCGGCGGCAACACGGTCGCCTATGCGCAGGGGTTCGGCGGCGCGCTGCCGCGCTTCCTGCTCGGCGAGGCGGAGCGGCGCGCGGACACGTTCGCGTCGGCGATCCGGATCGTCGAGCCGGTGCACCGCCCGGCGGTGGAGGAGGTGCTCGCCCGCTCCGGCGGGACGCTCGTCCCGCTCACGGAGGAGCAGCTGAACCGAGCCTGGCGCCTGCTGGCCCGCGAGGAGGGCGTCTTCTGCGAGCCCGCGAGCGCCGCCGGCGTCGCCGCGGTGGAGGCGGCCCGTCTCGACCCGGGCACCCGCGTCGTCTGCGTGATCACCGGCCACGGCCTGAAGGACCCGGACGCGGTGGCCGCATGAGCCGCTCCTGGCTGTTCGGGACATGTCCCGGTGTCAGACACACGAACGAAAGCGTCACGACTTCCTCGCGCGGTTCTTCCCTGCGTACGGCCGATTTCGGCGCGGTCTTCCCGGCCGGGACGTGGCCGCGCGGGGCATGGCCCGGTGTCAGACACCGTCACGAAAGGCTCACGGCGTGATCGTGCGCGCCCCCGCCACGAGCGCGAACCTCGGCGCCGGCTTCGACATCGCCGCGGTCGCGTTCGACCTCTGGAACGAGCTCGAGCTCCGGCCCGCGAACGGGACGCCGCCCGACCCGGAGCATCTCGCCGTCCGCGCGTTCTCCCGCTTCGCCGACCCCGGCCGCTACGCGTTCCGCTTCACCGACCGGATCCCGCGCGAGCGCGGGCTCGGCTCGAGCGCCGCCGTCGTCGCGCTCGGCCTGGTCGCGGGCGCGCTCGCCGCCGGCGAGGAGCCGACCGCCGACGAGCTGCTCGCCGAGGGACTCGACCTCGAGGGCCACGCCGACAACCTCGCCGCCGCCCTCGCGGGCGGCGTCTGCCTGACCTGGGACGGACGGATCGCCCGCATCGCCGACGACCTTCCCGCCGCCGCGATCGGCGTCGTCCCGCCGTCGCGCGTCCGCACCGCCGAGGCGCGCGCCGCCCTCCCCGACACGCTCCCGCACGCCGACGCCGCCTTCAGCGCCGGCCGCGCCGCCCTGCTCGGCGCCGCGCTCGCCGCCGGCGACCCGGCGCTGCTCTCCGCGAGCGCCGGCGACCGCCTGCACGAGCCCTACCGCGCCGCGCACGCGCCCCACCTCGCCGCGATCCGCGCCGCCCTGCCCGCGGGCGCGCTCGGCGCGACCCTCTCCGGCTCCGGCCCGACCGTGATCGTCTGGGCCGAGCGCGCCTGCGCCGGCGAGGTCGCGGTCGAGCTCGCCGACCGCTACCCCGACCACGACGTCCTCCACCTTCCCGTCTCGACCACCGGAGCAGGCCCCAAGTGAGCAACCCCTACGACCGCCCGACCGACCCCGCGAAGCGCCGCAGCGCCGCCCTCACCGACGGCATCGACCGCGCGCCCGCGCGCGCCATGCTCAAGAGCATCGGCCTCGACGACGACGCGCTCGCCCGGCCGCTCGTCGGCATCGCGACGACCTGGATCGAGACGATGCCGTGCAACTGGAACCAGCGCGAGCTCGCCCGCCACGTCCGCCGAGGCATCCTCGAGGCGGGCGGCACCCCGGTCGAGTTCAACACGATCGCGGTCTCCGACGGCGTCTCGATGGGGACGGAGGGGATGCGCGCGTCGCTCGTCTCGCGGGAGACGATCGCCGACTCGATCGAGCTCGTCGTCCGCGGCCACCTGCTCGACGGGCTCGTCTGCCTCGTCGGCTGCGACAAGACGATCCCCGCCGCGGTCATGGCGCTCGCCCGCCTCGACGTCCCCGGCCTCGTCCTCTACAACGGCTCGATCGCGCCCGGCCGCTTCCGCGACCGCGACGTCACGATCCAGGACGTGTTCGAGGCGGTCGGCGCCGCGGCCGCCGGGAAGCTGAGCCCCGAGGACGTCCACGAGCTCGAGGGCGCGGCCTGCCCGGGCGCGGGCGCGTGCGGCGGCCAGTTCACCGCCAACACGATGGCGACCGTCCTCGACTTCCTCGGCGTCGGCCCGTGCGGGCTGAACGACATCCCGGCCACCGACCCCGCGAAGCGGGACGCCGCCTACGAGGCGGGGAAGCTCGCGATGCGCGTCCTCCGCGACGACGTGCGCCCCTCGCAGCTGATGACCCGCACCGCGCTCGAGAACGCGGTCGCCGCGGTCGCCGCGACCGGGGGCTCGACGAACGCCGTCCTCCACCTGCTCGCGATCGCGCACGAGCTCGGGATCCCGCTGACGATCGACGAGTTCGACCGGATCGCGGAGCGGACGCCGGTCGTCGCGGACATCAAGCCGGGCGGCCGCTTCGTCGCCACCGACCTCCACGCCGCCGGCGGCGTCGCGCTCGTCGTCCGCGAGCTCGCCCGCGCCGGGCTGATCGACGGCGACGCCCCGACGGTCGACGGCCGCACGCTCGCCGAGGTCGGCGAGGCGGCGCAGGAGACCCCCGGCCAGCAGGTCGTCGTCCCGGCCGAACGGCCGCTGAAGGAGACGGGCGGCCTCGCGATCCTGCGCGGCAACCTCGCCCCGGAGGGCTGCGTCGTCAAGCTCGCCGGCCACGAGCGCCGCTTCCACCGCGGCCCGGCGCGCGTCTTCGACTCCGAGGAGGAGTGCTTCGCCGCGGTCAAGGCGCGCTCGATCCGCGCCGGCGACGTCGTCGTCATCCGCTACGAGGGCCCGGCCGGCGGCCCCGGCATGCGGGAGATGCTCCACGTCACCGCCGCGCTCGTCGGCGAGGGGCTCGGCGAGGAGGTGGCGCTGATCACCGACGGGCGCTTCTCCGGCGCGACGCACGGGCTGATGGTCGGCCACGTCGCCCCCGAGGCGGCGCGCGGCGGCCCGATCGCGGCGCTCCGCGACGGCGACCCGATCGAGCTCGACGTCGACGCCCGCGAGCTGCGCGTCCTCCTCGGCGACGAGGAGCTGGCCGCGCGCCTCGCCGACGTCACCCACCCGGAGCCGCGCTACCGCAGCGGCGTGCTCGCCCGCTACGCGGCGCACGTCTCGTCCGCGTCCGAGGGGGCGGTGCTGTCGTGAGGTTGTCCGGTTTCGACGACTTTCTTTTGTATAGTCCCAGGACGGCGGCGGGCTCGTCCCGCTCCGCATCGAGAGAGGCTGAGGGAACCGGCCCTGTGACGCCTCGGCAACCTGCGCGGCTCGTACGCGCAAGGTGCCAATCCCGGTCGGATGCCGAGCGACGGACGAAAGGAGTTGGAGCAGTGCCCGCTACCGCACTTCGCTGCCGCGTCTGCGAGACGCGCTATCCCCTCGACCCGGTCGGCGTGTGCGCACGCTGCTTCGGGCCGCTCGACCCGGTGTACGACCGGGACGAGCAGCGCCGCAGCGTCAGCCGCGCGTCGATCGAGGCGGGGCCGCCGAACCTCTGGCGCTACGCGCCGCTGCTCCCGGTCACCCCTCCCGGAGAGCCGCGGCTTGCGCCGGGGCTGACGCCGCTCGTCGCCGCTCCGCGTCTCGCGGCGGCGACCGGCGTCGGCGAGCTCTGGCTGAAGCTCGACACCGCGAACCCGACGCACTCGTTCAAGGATCGCGTCGTCGCGGTCGCGGCCGCGAAGGCGCTGGAGCTGGGGCGGACGACGCTCGCCTGCTCCTCGACCGGCAACCTCGCGAACGCGGTCGCGGCGCGCGCCGCCGCGGAGGGGATCGACGCGGTCGTCCTCTGCCCGGCCGACCTCGAGCCGGAGAAGCTGATCGCGACCGCCGTCCACGGCGCGCGGATCATCGCGGTCGAGGGCAGCTACGACGACTGCTCGCGGCTCTCGGTCGAGCTGTCGTTCGAGCTGGACTGGGCGTTCGTCAACGTCGGCCTGCGCGCCTACTACGCCGAGGGCTCGAAGACGCTCGCCTTCGAGATCGCCGAGCAGCTCGGCTGGGAGCTGCCGGACGCGGTCGTCGCGCCGATCGCGTCGGGCGCGATGTACTCGAAGCTCCACCAGGGCTTCGCGGAGCTGCTCGAGCTCGAGCTCGTCGGCGGCCGCACGCCGCGCCTGGTCGGCGGCCAGGCCGAGGGCTGCGCCCCGGTCGCGACCGCGTTCCACGACGGCGGCCGCGTCCGGCCGGTGCGCCCGGACACGATCGCGCGCTCGCTCGCGATCGGCAGCCCCGCCGACGGCGAGCTCGCGGTCGCGACCGCGCGCGCCTCCGGCGGCGCGATCCACGCCGTCCCCGAGGAGGACGTGCCCGAGAACATCGCCCTGCTCGCGGAGACCGCCGGCGTCTTCGGCGAGACAGCGCCCGGGGTCGCGCTCGGCGCGCTCCGCGAGGCGGTCCGCCGCGGCGAGCTCGGCGAGGCCGACCGCGTCGTCCTGCTCGTCACGGGCGACGGCCTCAAGACCCCTGCCCTCGTCGCCGACCGGCTCGATCCGACCGTGGTCGAGCCCGACGCCGACTCGATCCTGGAGCTGCTCGGTGCGGCTCACGTGTAACCCGACCCAAGGAGGTGCGTGATGAGAACCGGCCCGCGGACGGGCTTCCGGTGGACCCCCGACACGATCGTGTACGCGATCGGTCTCTGGGCCCGCAGGCACAGCCGGCCCCCGTTCACGAGCGAGTGGGACCAGGCGGGCGAGAACCATCCGTCCCGTCAGACTGTTGCTCGCGTGTTCGGCAGCTGGAACGAGGCGATGATCGCGGCGGGCTTCGACCCGCGCCCGCGCGGGCGGCCGCGCCGCATCTCGGAGGAGCCGGCGCTTGCCGACTAGCCCGAAGGTCGTCCTCCTGCCGGGCGACGGCGTCGGGCCCGAGGTCGCGCGCGAGGCGCGGCTCGCGCTCGAGCTGCTCGCACCGGACGTCGAGCTCGAGGAGCAGCTGCTCGGCGCGGCCGCGATCCGGGCGACCGGGAACCCGCTGCCGGAGGAGACGCTCGCGGCCTGCCGCGGCGCCACAGCCGTGCTCAAGGCGCCGATCGGCGACCCCGAGTTCGACGCGGCCGACGTCCGCCCCGAGCAGGGCATGCTCCGCCTGCGCGCCGAGCTCGACGCGTACGCGAACCTGCGCCCGGCGGTGCAGGGGGAGGTCGACCTGCTGATCGTCCGCGAGCTCGTCGGCGGGCTCTACTTCGGCGCCCGCGGGACACGCGAGGACGGCACCGTGTTCGACACGTGCGAGTACCACCCGAGCCAGGTCGAGCGCGTCGCCCGCCGCGCCTTCGCGCTCGCGCGGGGACGGGGCGGCCGGCTGCTCTCGGTCGACAAGGCGAACGTGCTGGAGACGTCGCGGCTCTGGCGGCGCGTCGTCGACGGCCTCGCGCCCGAGTATCCGGACGTGCGGGTCGAGCACATGCTCGTCGACAACTGCGCGATGCAGCTCGCGACCCATCCCGAGCGCTTCGACGTGCTCGTGACCGAGAACATGTTCGGCGACATCCTCAGCGACCTCGCCGCCGCGGTCACCGGCGGGCTCGGCCTCGCCCCGTCCGCGTCGCTCGCCGACGGCGGCCCCGGGATCTTCGAGCCGGTGCACGGCTCCGCGCCCGACATCGCGGGGCGCGGGATCGCAAACCCGGCCGCGATGCTCCGCTCGACCGCGCTCCTGCTCGAGCACGGCCTCGGCCGCCCGGAGGAGGCGCGCGCCCTCGCGGCCGCGGTCGACGCCGGCCTCGCGCTCGCGCCGACGCCGGACCTCGGCGGGACCGCGACCACCGCGGAGCTCGGCGAGGCGATAAGAGGACAACTCGCCGTTGACGGAGCCGCCGCGCATGCCTAGCCTCCAGCCAATGGTGTTCCGCGCCGAAGCCGCGCAGGTCATTCCGTTCATTCACGGCTTCTCGGCGTACGCCTTTATCGGCTAGCCGGCGCTTTCGCTCCCCCGCCGCCGCCGGCTAGCGCACATCTCCCCCGCGGGACTCCACCTGTCGCAGGAGGCCTTTCGTCGTGAGCACGACCCTTCATTCGTCCGTCGTCAGAACCGCCGTCAACCACCCGGACCGCTGCAGCTGCTCCGACCCGATCCCGGTCGAGCGGGCCGAGAGGAAGGGCGCGGCCGTCGTCGTCTGCCAGCGGTGCGGCCTGCGCGTGCCGCTCCGTCTTCGGCGATGACCCCTCCGGTCGCCTACCCGGGGCCACCCGGCACGCACACCGCTGCCGCGGCGGCCGCGCTCTTCCCCTCGGGCCCGCACGTCCCGGTCACCGGCTTCCGAGGCGTCGCCGACGCCGTCCTCGCCGCGGAGGTCGCCTACGGCGTGCTGCCGATCGAGAGCTCGCTCGCGGGCGCGGTCGCCGAGACGCACGACCTGCTCTACGAGCGGGCGCTCTCGATCGTCGGCGAGACGATCCTCCCGGTCACCCACTGCCTCGCCGCGGCCGGGCCGCTGCCGCTCGAGGAGATCCGAACCGTCCACTCGCACCCGACCGCGCTCGAGCAGTGCCGCGACCTGCTCGAGCGGCTGCCCGGGGCGCGGGTCGTGCCGGCGGCGACGACCGCGGAGGCGGCCCGGCACGTCGCCGAGAGCGGCGACCTGAACGCGGCCGCGATCGCGTCGGCGGAGGCCGCGCGGCTCAACGGGCTGACGCCGCTGCTCGACGACGTCGGCGACGGCGTGGCGTTCACGCGCTTCGTCTCGGTCGCGCCGTTCACGCGCCTCGCCCGCGGGGGCGACGCGCCGCGGACGGCGTTCACGTTCGCGACCGACCACCGGCCGGGAGCGCTCTTCGCCGCCATCGAGCCGTTCGCGCGCGCCGGGCTCGACCTCGTCCGGCTCGTCTCGCGGCCGCTGCCGGCGACGCCGTGGCGCTACCGCTTCGACGCCGTCGTCGCCGGCCACCCGCTCGACCCGGCGGTCCGGCTCGCGCTCCGCGAGCTCGCCGCGCAGGCCGAGTCGCTCCGCGTCGTCGGCGTCTACGACGGACATCCGGAGGAGGCCGCGTGAGCATCGCCCACACCGAGGACCCGCACGTCGTCCGCGTCCGCCGCGAGATCTCGGACATCGACCGCGCGCTCGTCGAGCTCGTGAACAAGCGGCTCCGCCTCGTCGGCGGGCTCAAGCGCTACAAGGACGAGCACGGGATCGGCTTCGTCGACCTCGCCCGCGAGGAGTGGATGCTCCGCTACCTGCAGCGCGCGAACCGCGGGCCGCTCTCGGAGCCCGGCCTCGCCGAGCTCTACCACGGGCTGCTCGACCTGATGAAGCGCGAGGTGCTGGCGGCGGAAGGGCGCCCCTAGCGCTCAGCAGCCGTGCGTGTCGACGTACTTCGACTTGACGCCCTGCGCCCGGCTCGTCCCGTTCGCGAGGCGCTTGACGGAGACGGTCAGGACGCCGTGACAGTAGTCGGGGACGCCGTGCAGCTCGAAGCCGCAGGCGTACCCGAGCCACGGCCTGCGGTGGAGGAGCCGGCACGCGCCGAGCGTGTACGAGACGCCCGGCTCGGTCCAGGCGACGACCTCGTGCGCGGCGAACTTCTTCGTCGCGGCGAGCGCGGCGGCCCGCGGGGTCGGGCCGATCACGGACGCCGACGCGGCGGCCGCGCCGACAGCGGCGACGAGCGCGCACAGCAGCAGAGCACGTACGACCCCGGACACCTCGCGCCGAAGGCTAGCCGAACGACTACGCGAGGGACAGCGTCGAGATCGGCGCCGGGTGCGCCGCCTCGAACGCCGCGAGGTCGTCCGCGTGCTCGAGCGTCAGCCCGATCTCGTCGAGCCCCTCGAGCAGGCAGCGGCGCGTGAAGTCGTCGAGCTCGAACGGGAAGCCGCCGGCGGTGCGCGCCTCGAGGTCGACCGTGAGCTCCTCGCCGGCGCGGGCGCGCTCCATCAGCTCCGCCACCTGCTCCGCCGGCAGCTCGACCGGGAGCAGCCCGATCTTCAGCGAGTTCTGCCGGAAGATGTCGCCGTACGACGGCGCGACGATCGCCTCGAAGCCGTAGTCCTGGAGCGCCCACGGCGCGTGCTCGCGCGACGAGCCGCAGCCGAAGTTGCGTCCCGCGAGCAGGATCCGTCCCTGCCGGCGGTTCAGCTCGAAGTCGGGGTCGCGGCGCCAGTCGTGGAAGAGGAACTCGCCGAAGCCGCTGCGCTCGATCCGCTTCAGGAACTGCTTCGGGACGATCTGGTCGGTGTCGACGTCGGGCCGGTCGAGCACGACCGCGGTCGAGGTGACGGAACGGAAGGCTCTCACGGTTCGGCGAAGTGGCCCGCGAGGGCGGTCGCGGCCGCGATCTGGGGGCTGACGAGGTGCGTGCGGCCGCCGGCGCCCTGGCGGCCCTCGAAGTTGCGGTTCGACGTGGACGCGCAGCGCTCGCCCGGCCCGAGCACGTCCGGGTTCATGCCGAGGCACATCGAGCAGCCGGCGCGCCGCCACTCGAAGCCGGCCTCCGTGAAGATCCGGTCGAGGCCCTCCGCCTCCGCCTGCGCCTTCACGAGCGCGGAGCCCGGCACGACCATCGCGCGCACGCCGTCCGCGACCCGCCGGCCGCGCACGACCACGGCCGCCGCGCGGAGATCCTCGATCCGCGAGTTCGTGCAGGAGCCGATGAAGACGCGGTCGACCGCGATCTCGCGGATCGGCGTCCCCGCCTCGAGCCCCATGTAGGCGAGCGCGCGGCGGGCGGCGTCGTCGGCGGGCTCGGGGACGGCGTCGTCGATCGACGCGACCATGCCGGGGTTCGTGCCCCAGGTGACCTGCGGCCGGATCCGCGAGACGTCGATCTCGACCTCGCGGTCGAAGACGGCGTCCGGGTCGCTCGGCAGCTCGCGCCACTCGGGCCGCTCCTCGACGCCGCGCTCGCGGAGGTAGGCGAAGGTCGTCTCGTCGGGCGCGACCATCCCGGCGCGCGCGCCGGCCTCGATCGACATGTTGCAGATCGTCATCCGCCCCTCCATCGAGAGCGCCTCGATCGCGGGACCGGCGAACTCGATCACGTGCCCGACGCCGCCGTCGACGCCGATCTCGCCGATCGCGGCGAGCACGTAGTCCTTGGCGGTGACGCCCGGCGCGGGCTCGCCGACGAACCGGATCCGCAGCGAGCGCGGCTTCCGCTGCGGCAGCGTCTGCGTCGCGAGCACGTGCTCGACCTCGGAGGTGCCGATCCCGAACGCGAGCGCGCCGAAGGCGCCGTGCGTCGAGGTGTGCGAGTCGCCGCAGACGACCGTCAGCCCCGGCTGCGTCAGCCCCTGCTCGGGGCCGATCACGTGGACGATGCCCTCGCGGCCGGAGCCGGTCGCGAGCAGCGGCACGCCGAACTCGGCGCAGTTCGCACGCAGCGCCTCGAGCTGCTGCGCGGAGAGCGGGTCGAGCGGCGTGTCGTCGCCGGTCGCGACGTTGTGATCCATCGTCGCGACCGTCAGGTCGGGCCGGCGGACGGGCCGCCCGGCGAGGCGGAGCCCCTCGAACGCCTGCGGCGAGGTGACCTCGTGGACGAGGTGGAGGTCGACGTAGAGCAGGTCGGGACGCCCCTCCTCGCGGCGCACGACATGGCGCTCCCAGACCTTGTCGAGCAGCGTGCGACCCATCCTTCGACGCTAGCGCGGGCCTCGCGGAGGCGGCACCACGTTGTGCGGTTTCAGCCGAGCGTCCGCAGGTGGGCGACCGCCCGCGCGCACAGCGGCCCGACCTCGGCCGGGTCGTCCGTGAACTGCGACGGCTTCAGGCAGAACGACGTGAACCCGCGCTCGAGCTGCTCCGGGATCGACGCGAGCGCGTCGTCGAGGTCGGCCACGCCGTCCGGCGACGGGAAGACCGCCCGCGTGCCGCCGACGAACTCGAGCTCGGCCAGGTCGCGGCCGGCGGCGGCGAACGCCTCGCCGAGACGCTCGAGGTCGGCCTCCGACGGGCGGCCGAGCGGGTTGAAGCCGTGCCCGTAGCGGACGAGGCGGCGCAGCAGCCGGTCGTGCAGCGACTCGCCGCCGAACCAGAGCCGCACCCCGTCCGGCCGGAACGGCTTCGGGATCGCGTAGACGTCGCGGAACGAGTAGTGGCGGCCCTCGAAGCTCGCGGGCGTGTCGCGCCAGAGCGCCTGCCACGCGGCGAGGTGCTCGTCGAGCAGCTCGCCGCGGCGCGTGAACGGGACGCCGAGCGCGTCGTACTCGTCGCGGTGCCAGCTCACGGTCGGCTGGACGACGAGCCGTCCCTCGCTGAGCAGGTCGAGCGTCGCGAGCTCCTTCGCGAGCGCGACCGGGTGGCGGAGCGGCGCGATGATCGCGCTCGCCGCGAGCCGCAGCGTCGTCGTCGCCGACGCGATCGCCGAGAGCAGCACGAGCGAGCTCGGCCACGGCGTGTCCGGAGGCTGGTTTCCCGGCAGCGCGTACTCGCGCGGGTTGGCCGGCTCGCCGTGCGCGTTCGAGCTCGGGCCGAGCGCGAGGTGCTCGCTGACCATCACCGCGTCCGCGCCGGCGGCCTCCGCCTCGACGGCCATCCGGACGAGCGCGCGGAGGTCGCGCGGCGGCGTGAGCGTCCAGTTCTCGCTGAGGACGAGGACGAGCTTTGGCGTCATTTGGCGAATGTATACACTCGCGCCGTGGGCGTCGACACGGCACGGGCGTTCGCGTCACGCGAGCATCGCCTGCTCGTCGGCGGCGAGTGGGTCGCGTCCGGGGGCGGGGAGGAGCTGCCCGTCGAGGACCCGTCCACGGAGGAGCCGCTCGCGGTCGTGCCGCAGGCGACCGAGGGGGACGTCGACGCCGCGGTCGGCGCCGCCCGCTCGGCGTTCGACGACGGCCGCTGGTCGCGCCTCTCCCCGGACGCGAAGACCGTCGTCCTGCAGCGGCTCGCCGGCCTCGTCGAGGAGCACGCCGAGGAGCTGGCGGCGCTCGAGAGCCTCGACAACGGCAAGGCGATCGCGGAGGCGCGCGGCGACGTCGCCGGCGTCGCGACGGTGCTTCGCTACTACGCGGGCTGGCCGTCGAAGATCCACGGCGAGACGAACCCGACCGAGGAGCGGTTCCTCGCCTACACGGTGCGCGAGCCGGTGGGCGTCTGCGGCCAGATCGTCCCCTGGAACTACCCGCTGCTGATGGCGTCGTGGAAGCTCGGCCCGGCGCTCGCGTGCGGCAACACGGTCGTGCTGAAGCCGGCCGAGCAGACGCCGCTCTCGGCGCTCCGGCTCGGCGAGCTCTGCCTCGAGGCGGGCGTCCCGGCCGGCGTCGTCAACGTCGTCACCGGCGACGGCCGCACCGGAGCGGCCCTCGTCGCGCACCCGCAGGTGGACAAGATCGCCTTCACCGGCTCGACCGAGGTCGGGAAGCTGATCATGGCCGCGGCCGCGCCGAGCCTGAAGCGGGTCAGCCTCGAGCTCGGCGGCAAGAACCCGAACGTCGTCTTCGCGGACGCCGACCTCGACGCGGCGGTGAAGGGCGCGCTCGCCGGCGCGTTCGAGAACGGCGGCATGGCCTGCATCGCCGGCAGCCGGCTGCTCGTCGAGCGCGCCGCCTACGACGAGGTCGTGGAGCGGCTCGCCGTCGCGGCGCGCGCTCTCCGGGTCGGTCCCGGGATCGACGAGAGCACCGACGTCGGCGCGATCGTCTCCCGCGAGCAGCTGGACAAGATCCGCTCGTACGTCGAGCTCGGCCGGGCGGAGGGCGCCGAGCTCGTCGCGGGCGGCGACGACGCGGGACGCGAGCGCGGCTACTTCCTCGCGCCGGCCGTGTTCGCGGCCGCGACGCCCGAGATGCGGATCGCGCGCGAGGAGATCTTCGGCCCCGTCGTCGCGGCGATCCCGTTCGACGACCCGCAGGAGGCGGCGGCGCTCGCCAACGACACGCCGTACGGCCTGGCCGGCGCGATCTGGACGCGCGACGTGAAGAAGGCGCACGCGCTCGCCCGCGCGCTCCGCGCCGGCACGGTCTGGGTCAACGCGTACGGCTCGATCCGCCCGACGGTCAGCTTCGGCGGCTTCAAGCAGTCGGGCTTCGGCCGCGAGCTCGGCCTCCACTCCCTCGAGACCTACACGGAGCTCAAGTCCGTGTTCGTGGACCTGACATGAGGCGCGCGCGGATCGAGCTCGCCGGCGGGCCGCGGTGGATCGACCCGGACGAGGCGCCCGCGGACGCGGTCTGGCTCCCGCCGCTCGAGGAGCCGCCCTCGAAGATCCTCGCCACCCATCTCACCTATCGCTCCCGCGCGGTCGAGTACGCGATGCGCAGGCTCCCGGAGACGCCGTCCTACTTCATGAAGCCGCCGAGCTCGCTCTCGGCGCACCGGCGCCCGGTCGCGCGCCCGCGCGGCTGCCGCTTCCTCAACTACGAGGGCGAGGTCGCGGTCGTGATCGGCGAGCGCTGCTCTGGGATCGCGGTCGCGGACGCGCTCGAGGTCGTGCGCGGCTACACCGTCGCGAACGACTGGGGCGTCCACGACTTCCGGCACGCCGACCGCGGCTCGATGCTGCGCGTCAAGGGCCAGGACGGCTTCTGCCCGCTCGGGCCGGCGATCGTCGACGCGGACGACGTCGACCCCGACGACCTGACGCTGCGGACGTTCGTGAACGGGGAGCTCGTCCAGGAGGGCCACACCGGCACCGACCTGATGTTCTCGTTCGCGTACCAGATCGCCGACCTCGCGCGCCTGATCGCGCTCGAGCCCGGCGACGTGCTCCTCACCGGCACGCCCGCGCACTCGCGGCCGGTCGAGCCCGGCGACGTCGTCGCCGTCGAGGTGGAGGGCATCGGCCGGCTCGAGAACACGGTCGTCGAGCTCGACCGCGACCTCGAGCCGGTCGGCGAGCAGCCGGCGGTCACGGGGAACACGATCCACGTCGCCCTCGCCGTCCCCGAGGACGAGGCGGAGGAGAGGGCGGCGGCCGAGCGCTGAGCCCGGCCGCCGCCCGCGAGCGCTAGCTCTCCGGCAGCGGGTGGAACTCGACGTCCTCGTCCAGCGGAGGCACCCCGTGGTGCTCCGCGGCGTGGGACGCCGCCGCCTTGATCCGCTCCGGCTTCCAGATCTGCATCACGGCGAACCACGCTCCGGCGAGCACCACGACGGCGAGGGCCCAGTAGAACGCGAGCCAGTTGAAGTTCGACGTGTCGTGCGGGGCCGGGCTGAGCGCGCCCTTGAAGCCGAGGATCGGCATCGCGACCGCGACGAGCACGATCACGTACTGCCACCACTTGCCGCCGATCCGCATCAGGAACGGGATCGCGGCGATCGCGAGGATCAGGTAGACGAACTCGATCGCGAACGAGCCCGCGGTCGCCGAGACGATGAACGTCGAGAACGACTTCGTCCCGAAGATCGGCACGAACTTCTTCATCCAGTTCGTGCCCTCCGAGATGACGATCAGCCCGACGCAGCCGACGACGACCATCAGGTTGCCGACCCACGGGGTGTGCCGGCGCGACGTCTTCGCGAACACGCGCGGCAGCAGCCCGTCGCGTCCGAGCGCGAAGTAGCCGCGGCCGATCGTCACGCAGATCGCCAGGGCGAGCCCCATCGCGTCGAGGAGCACGATCAGGTCGATGATCGTCGCGTACCACGACCCGACGTACTGGGTCGCCATCGTGTCGAGGTAGGCCGGGTCGCCCGCCCACTTGCCGGCGGCGACGGCGCCGTGGCCGTACCCGATCGAGATGACGTAGGCCATGACGACGAAGAAGATCGCGGAGACGGCGACCGTCCAGAGCAGGCCGCGCGGGATCGACCGGTACGGGTCGTGGCTCTCCTCGCCGATCGAGGCCGCGGCCTCGAAGCCGACGAAGAGCAGGATCCCGAGCAGGACGCCGTTGAAGACGGTGCCGACGCTCGTCGTCCCCGGGTCGAACGTCGAGAGCGTGTTCCCGCCGTGGCCGCCCTTGCCGATGATGATGAAGGCGAGGATGATCATCGGCACGAACGAGATCGCCGCGAACGCGAGCATCACGCGCGTCGCGATCCGGACGCCGAGGTAGTTGAGGACGAGGGCGATCGCGACCGTGATCAGCGCGAAGATCCACCAGGCGGGCGCCGAGTGCGAGATGTGCGCCGACCAGAAGTCGTGCGAGAGGATCCCGAGGCCGAGGTAGATCCCGCCGCCGCCCAGGAA
>DASSNM010000060.1:0-38158 GCA_035688025.1 Gaiellaceae bacterium
TGTCGTGCGCGGCGCGAGCCGGTCGAGGTCGGGGTCGTACGTGTGGAAGACGAAGCGCAGGACGTCCTCGGTCGCGTCGTCGCCCTCGCCGCGCAGTTCGAACCGGCGCTGGAAGGCGACGATGTTCGAGGTCGCCGGCAGCGCGTCGGCGAGCCGCGGGTCGAGGAGCCAGGACGTGCACTGCGCGACGCGGTGGCGCGGGTAGACCTCGCGCGCCCGGGCGAACGAGGCGTCGCACGCGGCCGGGTCGAGCGGCAGGCCGGTCTCCGGGATGTGGACGTCGAGGACGCCGTCGCCGCGGTCCTCGAACTGGAGCCGTCCGAGCTCGGCGAGCTTCCCGTCCCAGATCATCTCGATCCACTCGACCCACCAGCCGCCCGGCTCGCCGCCGCAGAGGCGGTGCAGGCGGACGTGCCTCGGCAGCGACTCGATCGTCGCGCGCGACTCCTCCTCGGTGAGCCCGAGCGCCCGGTGCCGGGCCTGCAGCTCCGGGATGCGCCGCACGAACGAGCGCGCAAGCGGGTCGTCCTCGAAACGAAGCTCCACTAGGCTCCCCACGATGCCACGCCTGCCCCGCAAGAACGACCCCGCGTCGGTGCGCGCGCGCCAGGAGGCGCTCGGGCTGCCGACGGCCGACCTCGCGGCCTACGCGCGGGCGGCGGAGTCGGTCACGGGCGTCGTCGAGATCCCGGTCTCGGTCGCGCAGCTCCAGGTGTCGCTCGGCGAGTACGAGCTGTCCGACGACGGGGACGTCGTCGAGACCGGGCGCGCGCTCGAGGAGGTCGTCGTCCCGCTCGCGCACACGGAAGGCGGCTTGACCGCGTCCGTGCAGCGCGGCGCGAAGGCGGTCGAGGCCTCCGGCGGCTTCCGAACGTACGTGGTCGCCGACCGGATCACCAGAGCATCCTGCTTCGTCTGCAAGAGCGCCGGCGACGCGCTCGAGCTCGCCCGCTGGATCGAGTCGCAGGTCGAGACGATGCGCGAGTTCCTGCGCGCCGCCGACCATCCCGAGATCTCGCGCTACGCGGTGCTGCGCGAGGCGAAGACGCACGTCGTCGGCCCGATGTGCCACGTCCTCTGGCGCTTCACGACCGGGGACGCGGTCGGGGCGAACATGATGACCCGCAACGCGTACGCGCTGAACATGGCGTACGTGCTGCCGCAGTCGCCGGTGGCGATCGAGCGGACGATGCTCGAGGCGAACATGGGCGGCGACAAGAAGCCGTCGTACGAGTTCTTCCAGCAGGGACACGGCAAGACCGTGATCGCCGAGACGCTGCTGACGGAGGCGGCGATCGAGCGCGTGCTGCGGACGACGCTGCACGACCTCGAGGAGCTCGCCTGGGCCGGCACGCACGGCGCGGTCGCGTCCGGGATGCAGTCGGTCGCGTTCACGCCGGCGTCCGCGGTCGCGGCCGTGTTTGCGGCGACCGGCCAGGACCTCGGCATGGTCGGGACGAGCTCGATGGCGCACGGCGTCGAGCAGCGCGTCGACGGCGGCCTGCACGTCTCGATCCGCTTCCCCGGGATCGAGGTCGGCACGGTCGGCGGCGGCACGACGCTGCCGACGACGTCTCGTTGGCTCGACCTGCTCGGCTGCGCGGGCCCGGGCAGGGTCTACCGCCTCGCGCAGATCGTGGCGGCGACCGCGCTCGCGCTCGAGATCAGCGCGAGCGCGGCGATGGCCACGGCCGGCAGCGAGAACTTCTTCCGCGCCCACTTCGAGCGCGGCGGCCTGCGCTAACTGCACGCATTCGCCGGACGGGGCGTTCGTTCCTGTCGTCACTTGTTAACACCGGCCGGCGACGTCATGATCGACGCTCGTGGCGAACCAGCCTGCGGCAGGGCAACGGCTTCCGGCGCGTCTCCGCAACCGCGTGCGTTTACGCACGGCAAAGGTCAGACGACGCCTGCGCCGGCGCGACCAGAGGCAACCCGAGTGGGTCGTCGATGCCAGCTGGTCGGATGACACCGGCCAGCGGGCGGCGCAGGTGCAGGTACTGCTCCAGGCCTACGCGACCGAGCGCACGTTCGACGCGCAGACGACCACCACTCTCACGGGCGTATTCGCGACGATCATCGGGATCCTGAGCCTCGTCGGTTCGCTCCTCGCCTTCGAGAGTCTTCATCCGGCAGGCCTGCCCGAGTACCTCGTCATCGGCCTGCCGGTGATCCCGCTCCCGTTCCTCGCGTGGGGTGCTGTCTGCGCCCACACGATCATTGCGAGAGGTGAGATCATCGCGCTCTACGAAGCAGCGCTCCGGCACTACGCGCAGCTCCGACTTCACGGAACCGACGCGAAGCCGGGACTCCCCGTGCCGTTCGGCAGCGCCCTGATCGGCCGAGTCTGGTGGGCGCGCGGGAGTTGGCCGATGTCAATCGCCTTCTTTGTGATCGGCTTGATGTACCTCGGCATCGTCGGGGTCTCCGCCTACTTCGCCTGGCAGCGTTCGTTCTGGTTCGACGTGGGCGTCTCGTTCCCGAGCCTCTTCGCCTTCGTGTTCGTCATCCTCTTGACGTACTTCCGGGCGTTCAACAACCCACGGGGCTTCGTCGAGGGAGAGGCGGCCACCGTGTTCGGAGCGACCGTGCCGTTTCCGCCGGACCTCCGCCAGCGCTCCATTCTCTGGCGGACCGTCGGCTATCGCTTCCGGTCGTTCGTCGTGCTAGCGCTCGTCGCCTGCGCCGCAGCCGCGGTCGCGTTCTACTTCGCGACCCAGAGACTCGGGAAGAGCACCCCTGACACGCCTGCGACGAAGCCCGTGCTCTTCGCCGGCCAGCTCGGGGTCTCGATCGGAGCGCACGTCGTCAAGATCAAGCCCGGCGACAGGCCGTACTGGCTCGTCTACTACCAAGACGACCGCGCCTCGGACCAGCCGCTGTGCTTCCAGATCAACCCGGCCAACTTCGACCTCTCGAACTTCCACGGATTCGCCTGGATCCGCTGCGACCGCGCCTTCCCGGTTCTCGAGGAGAAGTGGCGAAAGGGAAACGAGTCGCACTGACGCGCTAGTACGAGAAGACGAGAGCGCCGTCGC
Source organism: Gaiellaceae bacterium (assembly GCA_035688025.1). Lineage (GTDB taxonomy): Bacteria > Actinomycetota > Thermoleophilia > Gaiellales > Gaiellaceae > Palsa-739. The sequence continues at coordinate 3,039 of DASSNM010000060.1, forward strand.
CGGCCCACTCGAGCATCGGCGTGGCGCCGCCGATCTCCGCGTTCGCGACCTTCTCCGCGTCGTCGAGGCCCCGCGCCGAGACGCAGATCGGGCAGAGCATCAGTCGGCCGCCACCGTCGACGAACTGCGCGAACAGCCGCTCGAGCGGCGGACAGCCCTCGCACGCGACTCCCTCGGCCTCCCCCGGGAGCCCGAGGCGGACAGCGTCCTTCGTCGCCCAGACGACGACCTCCTTGCCCTGAGCGACCGCGGCCGTGGCGACGAGGAAGGCGACCGTGACGCGCTCGGCGTCCTCCAGCCCGGTCGCGAGGTTGACGAGCACCTTCATCTGCGACTCCTCCCCGATTCAGCACGATCGTTCGTGCTCTGGGCGAGACAGTACGAACGATCGTGCTACGTTGTCAAGCGGTGGTCGAGGCCGCATCTCCTGCGGGCCGCAAGGCGGCCGGCGAGCGCACCCGCCGCACCATCCTCGAGGCGGCGGCGAAGCTCGCGAGCGTCGAGGGCCTCGACGGGCTCTCGATCGGACGGCTGGCGGACGAGGTCGGGATGAGCAAGAGCGGGCTCTACGCGCACTTCCGCTCGAAGACGGGGCTCCAGCTCGCGACGATCGGCGCCGCCGACGAGATCTTCCGGCGCGAGGTCGTCGAGCCCGGGCAGGCCGCGCCCCCGGGGACGGCACGCGTGGTCGCGCTCTGCGAGGCGTTCCTCTCCCACGTCGAGCGCGGCGTCTTCCCGGGCGGTTGCTTCTTCACCGCGGCCGCGTCCGAGCTGAGCGTGCGGCCCGGAGCGGTGCGCGACCGCGTCGTCGAATGGGTCGGCGGCTGGCTCGGGACGATCCAGGCGGCCGTCGCCGAGGCGCAGGAGCGCGGCGAGATCCGCAAGCAGGCGGACGCCGCGCAGATCGCCTTCGAGGCGAACGCGTTGATCGTGACCGCGAACATCGCCTTCCTGCTCTTCGGCGACCCGGCCGTGCTCGAGCGGGCGCGGCGCGGCGTCCGCGACCGGCTCGCCGCCGCCGAGTGACGGTCTGTTACTTGGGCTTGCGGCCGAGGAGCCGCGCGAGGTTGACCGAGTAGCCCCAGCCGTACGCCTTCGGGACGAAGAGGCGCTTCCTGTTCATGCCCTCACGGATGGGCCTGTCGATGCGGCGTCCCGTCGGAGCGCACGCGGATCGCGGCTAGCCGCGCGCCCCGATCGTCGGCCGCACGACCTTGCGCACGACCCAGCGGTGCTTGCCGATCATGCGGTCGCGCGTGAAGCCGAGCTTCTCGTACGTCGACAAGGCGCCGTTGAAGAGGAACCCCGCCGGCACGGCGCCCGCTGCCTCCGGGTATCCCTCGACGGTGCCGCCGCCGAGGCCGGCGATCAGCTCGAGGGCACCCTCGAGGGCGGCCGTGGCGACACCCTTGCGGCGATGCCCCTTGCCCACGAAGTTGCAGGCGATCCGCCACTCCGGTAGGTCCTTCACGCCCCTTTCGTACTCCTTGCGGCTCTTGATCCGCGGCAGCTCTGCAGGGGAGCCGAACTGGCACCAGCCGACGCATTGCTCCCCCTCGAAGACGAGCGCGGCGTGTGTGGTCCCCGCGCGGACGCGCTCGAGCTTCCGTTGCCGGTGGACATCCGCTCCGCTGCCGACGTCGTCGTGGAAGCCGATGCACCAGCAGCCGCCGAAGACGCCGTTGTTTCGCTCGACGAGCTCGGCGAACGCATCCCAGGTCGACTCGTCGAGCGCCTTGATCGTGAACCCGTGACCCCCCACGCGGCCAGCCTACGCGTCCGCTCACCCGGCCGGCATGCGGACGTCCGAGACGTCCAGGCCGAGCGAGTTCGCGAGCCGAACGCCGTGGTTCAGCTCCTGGCGGAGCCGTTCGCGGTCGCGCGTCTCCATCAGCGTCCCGATCACCTCGCGCGCCTTCGGGCGCCAGAGGACGTGCTTCGCGAAGATCGGCAGCATCGTGTTCGCCGCCTCGACGAGGCGGGCCCGCACCTTCGCGCCCGCGCTCTGCAGCAGCACCCGCTCGTACGCCATGCCGGCGCCGTGGTGGATGCCGTCGTCGATCGCGAGCCGGTTGCAGAGATCCTCGAGCACCGTCCCGCGCGACGAGCGGGCGATCAGCCGGAAGCGCGGGATGATCAGCCGCTCGAAGAAGACCTGCATCAGGAAGACCTTCTCCTCGAGCAGGTCGGCCTCGAGGAACATGTGCGCGAGCTCGTCCAGGTACGGGTCGCGCTCGCCCTCGCCGCCGACCTGGGCGATCAGCCGCAGCCACGCCTCGGTGTGGCGCGACTCGTCCTGCACCATCGTCGCGTAGTAGAGGCGCGCCTCCGGGTCGGGCGCGGCGGCGAGCAGCTGGGACGCCATCTCGCACGCGAACACGTCCGCCTGGAGCTGCTGCATGATCACGGAGCGCCAGATGTCGCGGCGCCGCGTCTGGCGTTCGGGCGAGCCCTTGCCCTCGGGGACGAACGGGATCTCGCCCCAGGGCACGTCGTCGACCTGCCACTCCTGGTGCTTCGCGAGGTGGTAGAAGCGGAGGACGCCCGCGTACTCGGCGCGCTCCTCCGCGATCGGTGCCGGCTCGGCGCTCATGCGGGGGACCTTATCCTCCTCGCGTGATCGCACTCGTCTTCAGCTACGAGGTGCACGACCCGGGCGAGTTCGAGCGCGTCTACGGGCCGGAGGGCGAGTGGGCGCAGTTCTTCCGGCAGGGACGCGGCTACGTCGGCACCGAGCTGCTGCGCGACCTCGAGCAGCCGGGCCGCTACCTCGTCGTGGATCGCTGGGAGTCGGCCGAGGCGTACAACGAGTTCGCCGCCGAGCATCGCGACGAGTACGTGCGCCGCGTCGACGAGACGCGCTTCAACTACGACTCGGAGCTCCGCTTCGGCACGTTCGAGAACGTCTGGGACGCCCCTGCCGGCTAGCGGCTAGAGCCCGACGACGAGCTCGAGCTCGCCGCCGTCCCAGCTCGGGCGTCCGCCCCGCATCAGCGCCACCGCCGGCGGGTTCGCGCCGCAGACGACCGCGTGGAGCTCGCGGATCCCGGCGGCGCGGGCCAGCGCCTCGAGCTCCGAGCAGAGGACGCGGCCGATGCCGCGGCCCTGGTGCTCGTCCGCGACCGCGAACGCGACCTCCGCGGCGGTCCCGTCGCGCACCAGCTGCGCGAGCCCGGCCGGGGCGGGGTCGCCGGGGACGTAGGCGACGAGGACGTGGTGCGCGCCGTCGACGCGGGCGAGCTCGGCCAGCTCGCGCGCCCCGAGAGGCGCGGCTTCGCGCCGCCGAAGCGGCGGCGCCGCGACTCGTCCCCGAGCCGTGCGAACAGCGCCGCCACCTCGGCCGTGTCGCCGTTGCGGAGCGGGCGAATCGTGACTCCCTCGACGAAGCGCGTCTGCATGTGCCGATCGTCGCCGTCCGGCGGAGGGCTGCGCTTCGCCGCTGCGGGCCATCTTGACGGCATGGCCCGACCGGGCCATGCACAGGCTCGATCGGGCCATGCATGATCCCGGGATGGAGCAGGAGATCCGCTTCGCCGAGCTCGACGGCAGCCGCGTCGCGTACGCGGTCGCCGGCGAGGGCCCGACGATCGTCTTCCCCGCCCCGTTCGTGTCGCATCTCGAGGCCGAGTGGGAGCTGCCCCAGGCGCGGCGCTTCTACGAGCACCTCGCGCAGACGCACCGGATCGTCCGCTACGACCGGCTCGGCGTCGGGCTCTCCGACCGGCGGCTGCCGGAGCCGGCGTCGATCGACCTCGACGCGCGCTCGCTCGCCGCCGTGCTCGACGCGGCCGCCGGCGGCCCGGTGACCGCGTTCGCGACCTCGTGCGCCGTCCACGCCGTCTCGACGCTCGTCGCGGCCGCGCCGGGCCGGATCGAGCGGGTGGTCTTCTTCGGCGGCTACGCGGCGCGCGACGACATCCCGGAGGCGACCCGGCGCTCGCTCGTCGAGTTCGCACGCTCGAGCTGGGCGCTCGCGACCCAGATGTTCGCCGGCCTCCACGACCCGAAGGCGAGCCGCGACGAGGTCGAGGCGCTCGCCCGCTACCTGCGCGGCACGGCGCCGGCCGAGAACGCCGCCGTCTGGCTCGAGCTCGACCTCTTCTCCGACCTGCGCCCGCTGCTGCCGCGCGTGACGGCGCAGGCGCTCGTCCTGCACCGGCGCGGCGACCGGACGGTGCCGATCGGCCGCGGCCGCGAGCTCGCCGCGCTCCTGCCGAACGCGCGCTTTGTCGCGCTCGGCGGCGACGCGCACATCCCGTGGCTCGACGACCCGCGCGACGTGCGCAGGGCGCTTGCCGGGTTCCTCGGCGAGCCGGAGCCGGCCGCGGCGCGCGACGGGTCGCCGCTCTCGCGCCGGGAGACCGAGGTGCTGCGCCTCGTCGCCGAAGGGCTGTCGAACCGCGAGATCGCGAGCTCGCTCGTCCTCAGCGAGCACACGGTGCATCGGCACGTCGCGAACATCCTCCGCAAGCTCGGCCAGTCGACGCGGGCCGCGGCGGCCGCGCAGGGCGCGCGCGCCGGCTTCGTCTAGGCCCCGTCACACTTCCGTAACGGTGTCTGGCCCGGGTCTGACCCCGGTCGTGGAGAACGCGTCGCGAACGTCCTGCAAGCTCCGCCAGTCGACGCGGGCCGCCGCCGCCGCTCAGGCGCGCGCTCCGGCGTCGTCTGGATCCCGTCACACTTCCGTAACGGTGTCTGGCCCGGGTCTGACCCCGGTCGTGGAAAGAGGAGTCAGCAGATCCGAGGCAGCGGGTCGCCGACGAGCATGTCGACGATCCGCGTCCCGAACGGGGTGCGGGCGAGGACGAATGGACGAGAGTCCTCCCGCAGCTCGCCGACGAGCGCGGCGCCCGCGCCGAGCGGATGGCCGCGCAGGAGCGCGAGCGCGTCGTCCGCAGCCTCCGGGGAGACGACCGCGACGAGCTTCCCCTCGTTCGCGACGTAGAGCGGGTCGATGCCGAGCAGCTCGCAGGCGCCGCGCACGTCCTCGCGCACCGGGATCGCCGCCTCCTCGAGCACGACCGAGAGCCCCGCGCCGGTCGCGAGCTCGTTCAGCGTCGTCGCGAGGCCGCCCCGGGTCGGGTCGCGCATCCAGCGCAGCTCCGTCCCGAGCGCGCAGAGCGCCGCCGTCAGCCCGTTCAGCGGCGCGGTGTCGCTCTCGACGTCCACCGCCAGCCCGAGGTCGCCCCGGGCGAGCATGACCGCGATCCCGTGCTCGGCGACCCCGCCGGAGACGAGCACCCGGTCGCCCGCCCGGACGCGGTCGAAGCCGAGCACCGCGCGCAGGTCGAGCAAACCGACCCCGGCGGTCGTGACGTAGAGACCGTCTGCGGCGCCGCGCTCGACGACCTTCGTGTCGCCGGCCGCCACGGCGACCCCGGCTGCGAGCGCGGCGCCCGCCATCGACCTCGCGATCCCGCGGAGCTCGGCGAGCGGAAAGCCCTCCTCGATCACGAACCCCGCCGTCAGCGCGAGCGGCTGGGCGCCCGAGACGGCGAGGTCGTTGACCGTCCCGTTGACGGCGAGCTCGCCGATGTCGCCGCCCGGGAAGCGAAGCGGACGGACGACGTACGAGTCCGTCGTGAGCGCGAGCCGCGTCCCGTTGCGACCGACGATCGCCGCGTCGCCGAGCGGTTCGAGCAGCGGGTTGCGGAGCTCCTCGAGGAACAGCCCCTCGACCAGCTTCCGCGACGCCTTGCCGCCGGCGCCGTCCGCGAGCGTGACGACCGCGTCGCTCACGCCGGCACCTCGACGCGCCGATGCCGGCCGTACGCGTAGTAGGCGGCGCACGCGCCCTCGCTCGAGACCATGCACGTCCCGAGCGGGCGCTCCGGGGTGCACGCCGTCCCGAAGACGCCGCACTCGAACGGCTTCGCGCGGCCCCGGAGGACGTCGCCGCAGCGACACGCCTTCGGATCCTCGATCCGCGCGCCCGGAACCGGGAAGCGCCGCTCGGCGTCCCAGTCGGCGAACGCCTCCGCGAGCCGGAGGCCGCTGCGCGGGATCGCGCCCAGCCCGCGCCACTCGAAGTCCTCGCGCACGTCGAAGACCTCGCCGAGCGCCGCGAGCGCATCCGGGTTCCCCTCGGCGCGGACGACGCGGCCGTACTCGTTCTCCACCTCGGCGCGGCCGGCGCGGAGCTGGCGGAGCAGCATCGCGACCGCCTGCAGGATGTCGTTCGGCTCGAAGCCGGCGACGACGACCGGCCGCCCGTACTCGCGGCAGACGAACTCGTACGGGCGCGTCCCGATCACGGTCGAGACGTGTCCGGGGCCGACGAAGCCGTCGATATCCACCTCCGGGGAGTCGAGGATCGCGCGCAGCGCGGGGCCGATCAGGACGTGGTTGCTGAAGACGGAGAAGTTGCGGACGTCGCGCTCGCGCGCCCGGAGCAGCGTGAGCGCGGTCGCGGGCGCGGTCGTCTCGAAGCCGACCCCGAAGAAGACGACCTCGCGCTCCGGCTCGCGCTCGGCGATGGCGAGCGCGTCCAGTGGCGAGTAGACGGTGCGCACGTCCGCGCCGCGCGCCTTCGCCTCGAGAAGGCTGCGCCGCCGCCCGCCTGGAACCCGCAGCATGTCGCCGAAGCTCGCGAACGCGACCTCGGGACGCTCCGCGAGCGAGATCGCGTCGTCGACGCGGCCCATCGGGATCACGCAGACCGGGCAGCCGGGTCCGTGGACGAGCTCGACCTCGTCGGGCAGGAGCGCGTCGAGGCCGTGCCGGTAGATCGCGTGCGTGTGCCCGCCGCAGACCTCCATCAGCTTGACGCGCCGGCCCGGCTCGACGAGGGAGCGCAGCTCGGCGGCGAGCGCGTGCGCCGCCCGGCCGTCCCGGTACTCGTCGACGAACCTCACGACGCCAGCTCCTCGGCGGCGAGGGCCTCGTCGATCAGCGCGAGCGTCGCGCGCGCCTCCTCCTCGTCGATCCGCGCGAGCGCGAAGCCGACGTGGACGAGCACCCAGTCGCCCGGCTCGACCTCGGGCGTGAACGCGACGCTGACGTCGCGGCGGACCCCGGAGACGTCGATGCGGGCGAGACCGTCGTCGAGGCGGGCCACCACCCGGCCGGGAATCCCGAGGCACATGCCGCGAGGGTCGCGGAGGCCGGCGCCGGCCGCATCGGCAGAACGACGACGCGCTCGGTGGGAAACCCGCACGTGCATCGGGCGCGCCACCGATGCAGCTCCACCGGCCCCGGGCGCACGATCGAGCCATGGCGGAAACCCTCGCCGCGGCCGACCTCGACTCCCTCTTCGACGCCCTCCGGAGCCGCGGCTACCGGATCGTCGCGCCGGTCGTCCGCGACGGCGCGATCGTCCACGGCGAGGCCGACGCCGCCGCCGACCTTCCCGCCGGCTGGACGGACGAGCAGGCGCCGGGCTCCTACCGGCTCGAGCGCCGCGACGACGGCGCCCTCTTCGGCTACGCCTCGGGCCCGCAGTCGTGGAAGAGCGAGCTGCTGCCGTCGCGCGTGCGGCTCTGGCAGGCGCGGCGCGAGGACGGCGGCTTCGCGGTCGAGGAAGAGCCCGCCGCCGCGACCCCGACCGCGTTCGTCGGCGTGCGACCCTGCGAACTCGCCGCGATCGCCGTGCAGGACCGGGTCTTCCTCGACGGCCGCTTCCAGGACCGCGACTACGCCGCCCGCCGCGCCGACGTCTTCCTCGTCGCCGTCGAGTGCGGAACGCCGTCCTCGCTCTGCTTCTGCACCGCCCAGGGGACCGGGCCCGGCGCGACCGAGGGCTTCGACCTCGCGCTGACCGAGCTGCTCGAGGGCGGTCACCGCTTCCTCGTCCGCGCCGGCTCGACCGCGGGCGAGGCCGTCCTCGCCAAGCTGCCGACCCGCGCCGCCACCCGCGACGACGTCGACGCGGCCGGGCTCGTCGTCGCCTCCGCCGCCCACGAGATGCGCGGCCGCTTCGACGTCGACGGAGTCCACGACCTGCTGCTCCGCAACCTCGAGAGCCCGGTCTGGGACGAGGTCGCCGAGCGCTGCCTCTCCTGCGGGAACTGCACGCTCGTCTGTCCGACCTGCTTCTGCACGCACGTCGAGGACACGTCCACGCTCGACGGGACGGGCGCCGCCCGCGAGCGCGTCTGGGACACCTGCTTCTCGCTCCGCTACGCCGAGATGCACGGCGGCAACACGCGGCCGTCGACCCGCGCCCGCTACCGGCAGTGGCTGACCCACAAGCTCGCGACCTGGGAGGACCAGTTCGGCGTCTCCGGCTGCGTCGGCTGCGGCCGCTGCATCGCCTGGTGCCCGGTCGGGATCGACATCCGCGAGGAAGTGGCCGCGATCCGCGGCCGGGAGGAAGAGCATGCGCACGCTTGACTCGTTGATCCGGGAGAGCCCGGTGTTCGCCGACCTCGAGCCGGAGGATCTCGAGCTCGTCGCCGGCTGCGGCCAGAACGTCGCCTTCGACGCGGGCGACCGCCTCTTCAAGGAGGGCGACGAGGCGGACTCCTTCTACCTCGTCCGGCACGGCCTCGTCGCGCTCGAGCAGTACGTGCCGAACAAGGGCATGCTCACCGTCGAGACGGTCGGCCCCGGCGAGATCGCCGGCTGGTCGTGGCTCGTCCCGCCCTACCGCTGGCAGCTGAGCGCCCGCGCGATCGAGCCGACGCGCGCGATCGTGCTGGACGGCGCCTGCCTGCGCGGCAAGTGCGACGACGACCCGGCGCTCGGCTACCGGCTCCTCTCGCGGATCTCCGGCGAGCTCGTGCAGGTGATCACGCAGGCGCGCCTCCAGCTGGTGGACGTGTATGGCAACGGTCGCTGAGCCGGCCGCGGTCGCGCACGGCGCGATGACGCCCCTCCCCTACCGCGTCGCCCGGACGCGGCGGGAGAACCACGACAACTGGACGCTCGAGCTCGAGCCGGTCGCCGACGCGATCGAGCCGATCGGGCCGGGACAGTTCGACATGCTCTACGCGTTCGGCGTCGGCGAGGCGCCGATCTCGACGAGTGGCGACCCGGACGCGGGCGACACGCTCGTCCACACGATCCGGGCGGTCGGCGCCGTGACGAAGGCGCTGTGCGCCGCGCGGCCCGGCGCGATCGTCGGCGTCCGCGGGCCGTTCGGGAACCGCTGGCCGCTCGCCGAGGCGCACGGCCGCGACCTCGTCCTCGTCGGCGGCGGCGTCGGCCTCCCCCCGCTCCGGCCGGCGCTCTACCACGCGCTCGCGAACCGCACCGAGCTCGAGCGGCTCGTCCTCCTCTACGGCGGCCGCACGCCCGACGACCTCCTCTTCACGCGGGAGCTCGAGCGCTGGCGCGGCCGGCTCGACATGGACGTCGACGTGACCGTGGACTCGGCGACCTCCGGCTGGCACGGCAAGGTCGGCGTCGTCACCAAGCTGATCCCGTCCGCGCCGTTCGACCCGGCGAACGCCGTCGCGTTCGTCGTCGGGCCGGAGATCATGATGCGCTTCACCGCCCAGGCGCTCCTCGAGCGCGGCATCCCGGCCGAGCGGATCTGGATCTCGATGGAGCGGACGATGCGCTGCGGCGTCGGCCTCTGCGGCCACTGCCAGCTCGGCCCGACCCTGATCTGCCGCGACGGCCCTGTCTACCGCTGGGACGAGATGGCGCCGCTGCTGGAGGTGAGGGAGCTGTGAGCACCCGGAACGGCAAGCACAAGGTCCTGAACGGCCACCGGCCGAGGCTCTCGGTCTGGAAGTTCTCCTCCTGCGACGGCTGCCAGCTCTCGCTCCTCGACTGCGAGGACGAGCTGCTCGAGCTGACCGGCGCGGTCGAGATCGCGTACTTCCTCGAGGCGACGAGCGCGACCGCGAAGGGCCCGTACGACCTGACGCTGGTCGAGGGCTCGATCACGACGCCGCACGACGCGGAGCGGATCCACGAGATCCGGCGCGTCTCGAAGACGCTCGTCTCGATCGGCGCCTGCGCGACGAGCGGCGGCATCCAGGCGCTCCGCAACTTCGCCCACCTCGGCGACTTCGTCGAGGCGGTCTACGCGCACCCGGAGTACATCTCGACGCTGCGCACCTCGACCGCGATCGCCGACCACGTCCCGGTCGACTTCGAGCTCCAGGGCTGCCCGATCGCGAAGGCGCAGCTGCTCGAGGTCGTCGGCGCGCTCCTCGCCGGCCGGCGCCCGAACGTCCAGCAGCACGCCGTCTGCGTCGAGTGCAAGCGCGCCGGGATCCCGTGCGTGATGGTCGCGCACGGCACGCCCTGCCTCGGGCCGGTCACGGCGGCCGGCTGCGGCGCGCTCTGCCCCGCCTACGCGCGCGGCTGCTTCGGCTGCTTCGGCCCGAAGGAGCAGGCGAACACGGACTCGCTCGCGGCGCAGTGGCGCGAGCTCGGCGCCGACGGGCCGCAGCTCCTGCGCGCGTTCCGCAGCATCACCGGCAACGCGCCGGCCTTCCGGCGGGAGGCGACCCTGCATGAGTAGCGTCAAGCCGAGGACGAAGACGATCCGCACCGACTACCTCGCCCGCGTCGAGGGCGAGGGCGGGATGCTCGTGAAGATGCGCGACGGCGAGGTCACGGACGTCAAGCTGCGCATCTACGAGCCGCCCCGCTTCTTCGAGGGCTTCCTCCGCGGCCGCGACTTCCGCGAGGCGCCGGACATCACGGCGCGGATCTGCGGGATCTGCCCGGTCGCGTACCAGATGGCCGCCTGCCAGGCGATGGAGTCGCTCGCCGGCGTCGAGGTCGACGGCCAGCTGCGTGCGCTCCGCCGGCTCCTCTACTGCGGCGAGTGGATCGAGTCGCACACGCTCCACGTCTACATGCTCCACGCGCCGGACTTCCTCGGCGTCCCGAGCGCGGTCGAGCTCGCGAAGATCGACCGCGGCCTCGTCGAGACGGCGCTGCGGCTGAAGAAGATCGGCAACGACGTGATGCGCGTCGTCGGCGGCCGCGAGGTGCACCCGATCAACGTCCGCGTCGGCGGCTGGTACAAGGCGCCGACCCGCGCGGAGCTCGACGCGCTCGTCCCCGATCTCGAGTGGGCGCTCGCCGCGTCGCGCGAGACGGTGCGCGTCGTCGCCGGCCTCGACTTCCCGCACCTCGAGCAGGACTACCTGTTCGCGGCGCTCGTCGACGGCGACCGCTACCCGATCGACCGCGGCGACGCGGTCGTCACCTCGCGCGGCGGCGGCTTCCCGCTTCCCGCCTACCTCGACCACGTCGTCGAGGAGCACGTGGAGCACTCGAACGCGCTGCACGCGCGGCTCGACGGCGAGACCTACCTCGTCGGGCCGCTGGCGCGCTGGGCGCTCCACCGCGACAAGCTCTCGCCGCAGGCGCGGGCGGCCGCCGAGGAGGTCGGGCTGGAGCCGGTCGTCGCGAACCCGTTCCGCTCGATCGTCGTCCGCGCGGTCGAGATCGTGCACGCGTGCGAGGAGGCGCTCGCCCTCGTCGCCGCCTACGAGCAGCCGCCCGAGCCCGCGCTCGAGGTCGTCCCGCGCGCCGGCGTCGGCCACGGCGCGAGCGAGGCGCCGCGCGGGATCCTCTACCACCGCTACCGCCTCGCCGAGGACGGCGCGATCCTCGACGCGAAGATCGTCCCGCCGACCTCGCAGAACCAGCGCTCGATCGAGGCCGACCTGCGGGAGTTCGTCTCGGCGCACGCCGACCTGCCGGACGACGAGCTGCAGCTCCGCTGCGAGCAGGCGATCCGGAACTACGACCCGTGCATCTCGTGCGCGACGCACTTCCTGAAGCTCGACGTCGAGCGGTCATGAAGACGGTCGTCGTCGGCGTCGGGAACGAGCTTCGCGGCGACGACGCGGTCGGGCTCCACGTCGTCCGCGCGCTCGGCGGCCTGGAGGCGACGGTCGTCGAGTGCGAGGGCGAGCCGATCGGGCTGATCGACTCCTGGGCCGGGCACGAGCGGGCGATCCTCGTCGACGCGACCGAGTCGGGCGCCGAGCCGGGGACGGTGCGCCGCGTCCCGGCGGACGAGGGGCCGCTGCCGCCCGAGCTGCAGCGCTCCTCGACGCACCTGCTCGGCGTCGCCGAGGCGGTCGAGCTGGCCCGCGCGCTGGGCCGGCTGCCGGCGCACACGATCGTCTACGGCATCGAGGGCGGCCGCTTCGACACCGGCGCGCCGCTCAGCCCCGAGGTGGAGGAGATGGTCGAGGTCGTCGCCGCGGCGATCCGTCGCGAGGTCGAGGACGGGGGACCGCGCTGATGCACGAGCGCGCCCTCCTCGCCGACCTCGTCCGCGAGATCGAGGCCGTCGCGGCCCGGGAGCACGCGGCCGGCGTGCGCTCGGTCCGGGTGCGGATCGGCCCGATGTCGCACATGACGCCCGCGCACTTCGTCGAGCACTTCGTCGACGCGACCCGCGGCACCGTCGCCGAAGGCGCCGCCTGCGAGGTCGAGGCGATCGACCCGCGCGACCCGCTCGCGCAGTCGATCGTGCTCGAGTCGGTCGAGCTCCGCCTCTAGCCACGCATTCCCTCAGCAAAGTGGCCCGCTTGCCTCGCATTGCGAGGCAGATGGCGTTTGATTCGCCGCATCGCGCCAGCGATAATCGCGGCGCCCATGTCCGTGGAGGAACGCGCCGCCGGCGAGCGGATCGCCGCAGCAAGAGAGCGCTACGTCGCCCGCGGCGTGTCGACCCCTGCGCTCGTCGTCGACCGCGCCGAGGGCGCACGCGTCTGGGACGCCGACGGCCGCGAGTACCTCGACTTCGGCGGCGGCATCGCCTGCCAGAACCTCGGCCACGGCCCGGAGACGGTCGTCCGCGCCATCCACGAGCAGGCCGACCGCTTCCTGCACCAGTGCTTCATGGTCGGCATGTACGAGCCGTACGTCGAGGTCTGCCGCCGGCTCGCCGAGTCCTGGCCGGGACAGGCGCAGGACGTCAAGTCGCTGCTCGTCAACTCGGGCGCCGAGGCGGTCGAGAACGCGGTCAAGATCGCCCGCGCCGCCACCGGCCGCCCCGCCGTCGTCGTCTTCGACCGCGCCTTCCACGGCCGCACCAACCTGACCATGGCGATGACCTCGAAGCTCGTCTACAAGCAGGGCTTCGGCCCGCTCGCGCCGGACGTCCACCGCGCCCCCGCCCCCTACCCGTACCGCGGGGTCACGACCGAGGACGCGCTGCACGGGCTCGCGCTCCTCTTCAAGCAGGACGTCGACCCGGCGTCGGTCGCGTGCATGGTGCTCGAGCCGGTGCAGGGCGAGGGCGGCTTCATCCCGATGCCGGCCGAGTTCGTGCAGGCCCTGCGCCGGATCTGCGACGAGCACGGGATCGTCTACGTCGACGACGAGGTGCAGTCCGGCTGCGGCCGCACCGGGACGATGTGGGCGATCGAGCGCCTCGGCGTCGAGCCCGACCTGGTCGTCAGCGGCAAGACGCTCGGCGGCGGGCTGCCGCTCGCGGCCGTCAGCGGCCGCGCCGAGCTGATGGACGCCGTCCACCCGGGCGGCCTCGGCGGCACCTTCGGCGGCAACCCGCTCGCGTGCGCCGCCGCGGTCGCCGTCCTCGACGAGCTCGCCTCCCCCGCCTTCCGCGCCCGCGCCGAGCACGTCGAGGCGCTGCTGCGCGGCGGGCTAGAGGCGCTCGCCGCGCGGCAGCCGCTCGTCGGCGAGCTGCGCGGCCTCGGCACGATGCTCGCGCTCGAGCTCGCGGAGCAGTCCCCGGACGCGGCGAAGGCGGTCACCGCCGCCGCGCTCCGGAAGGGGCTGATCCTGCTCTCGTGCGGCCTCTACGGGAACGTGATCCGGCTGCTGCCGCCGCTGACGGCGACGGACGAGGAGCTGGAGCGGGGTCTCGACCTGCTGGAGGAAGCGCTTGGCGACGCAGGCGCCGGCTCCGGCTGAGGCGCCGCCCCTGCCGGGCGCGCCGGCCGTCCGCCTGACCGGCATCCGGCGGGCGTACGGGGACGTCGTCGCGGTCGCCGGCCTCGACCTCGACATCGCCGAGGGCGAGTTCTTCACGCTGCTCGGCCCGTCCGGCTCGGGCAAGACGACGACGCTGCGCGTGATCGCCGGCTTCGAGCGCCCGGACGCGGGCCGCGTCGAGCTGCGCGGCGCCGACGTGACGCGCACCGCCCCGAGCGAGCGCGAGGTGAACACCGTCTTCCAGGACTACGCGCTCTTCCCGCACATGACCGTCGTCGAGAACGTCGAGTACGGGCTGCGCGTCAAGGGCGTCCCGCGCCGCGAGCGCCGGGCGCGCGCCGAGGAGGTGCTCGAGCGCGTCCGTCTCCCCGGGCTCGGCTCGCGCCGGCCGGTGCAGCTCTCCGGCGGCCAGCGGCAGCGGGTCGCGCTCGCGCGCGCGCTCGTCAACCGGCCGCCGGTGCTGCTCCTCGACGAGCCGCTCGGGGCGCTCGACCTGAAGCTGCGCCAGGAGATGCAGGTCTTCCTCAAGGAGCTCCAGCGCGAGCTCGGGATCACCTTCGTCTACGTGACGCACGACCAGGAGGAGGCGCTGACGATGAGCGACCGCCTGGCCGTCTTCAACGAGGGGCGGATCGAGCAGATCGGGACGCCCGCCGAGGTGTACGAGCATCCGCGCACCGAGTTCGTCGCCGGCTTCGTCGGCGTCTCGAACGTGCTCGAGCGCGACGGGCGGCGCTTCACGATCCGCCCGGAGAAGATCCTGATGAGCGAGGACACCGGGCGTAGGCTCGACGGAGCCCGGCCGGGAACGGAGGCGCCGGCTTCGCCGGCGCCGGAGTGGGCCTCAGCCGGGGAGCCGGGGCTCGTCCGCGAGGTCGTCTACGTCGGGATGGTCACCCGCTACATCGTCGAGCTCGACTCGGGGGGCGAGCTCGTGGTCGTCCGCCAGAACCTCGAAGCGACCTCGCAGCAGGCGCTCGAGGAACGGGGCAAGCGCGTCCGGCTCTCCTGGCGGCCGGAGCACACGTATGAACTCGGAGAGGAGGGCAAGTGAGCAGCAGGATCAAGGGGCGGCACGTGCTCCTGGCCGCGGTCGTCGCGGCCCTGTGCGTTCCCGCGTCCGGCGTCGCCGCCGGCAACGGGCTGCCCACGAAGATCGGGAAGGGCGAGGGGCAGCTCAACCTGATCGCGTGGGAGGGCTACACCCAGCCGCAGTGGGTGAAGCCGTTCGAGAAGGCGACCGGGTGCCAGGTGCACGCGAAGTACGCCGGCTCGTCGGACGAGATGGTCACCCTGATGCGGCAGGGCGGCGGCACCCAGTACGACGGCGTCTCGGCCTCCGGCGACGCGAGCCTGCGCCTGATCTACGGGCACGACGTGCAGGCCGTGAACCCGAAGCTGATCCCGGACTTCAAGAACTTCATCCCGGCGCTGAAGTCGCCCCCGCACAACACGGTCAAGGGCGTGCACTACGGGATCTCGCTGCAGTGGGGCCCGAACACGCTCCTCTACAACACGAAGAAGCTGAAGCCGGCTCCGACCAGCTGGGCGACGATCTACAGCCCGAAGTACAAGGGAAAGATCACCGTTCCGGACAACCCGATCCAGATCGCGGACGCGGCGCTCTACCTCTCGAAGGCGAAGCCGTCGCTCGGGATCAGGGATCCGTACGAGCTGAACCAGGCCCAGTTCACGGCGGTGATCGCGCTGCTCAAGGCGCAGAAGCCGCTGATCAAGAAGTACTGGGCGCTCGCGTCGGACGAGATCGACCTGTTCAAGAACGGCGACGCGGTCGTCGGCGCGTCCTGGCCGTACCAGACGAACACGCTGATCGCGGACAAGGTGCCGGTGAAGGACCTGATCCCGCGTGAGGGCGCGACCGGCTGGGCGGACACCTGGATGATGTCGTCGCACGCCAGGCACCCGAACTGCATGTACAAGTGGATGGCCTGGGTCTCGACGCCGAAGGTGCAGGCGCAGCAGGCGATCTACTTCGGCGAGACGCCCGCGAACACGAAGGCGTGCTCGATCATGGACAAGCTCGCGCCGGGCTCGGCCGGGCAGTACCACTGCGGCGCGTCTGCCGCGTACTTCAACTCGATCAAGTTCTGGAAGACGCCGGTCGCCGCGTGCGGCAACGGCCAGAACAACTGCATGGACTACACGAAGTGGCAGCAAGCCTGGACCCAGCTCAAGGGCTGATTCCGGGCGAGCCGGGCCGTCCCCTGCGGGCGGCCCGGCTCGGCCTCACCGGTTTCTTCTGGCGGCACCGCTGGGCGAAGGCGCTGCTCCTGCTCGCGCCGCCGCTCCTGGCGTTCGTGCTCGTCTACGTCGCCTCGCTGGCGGCGCTCTTCGTCTCGTCGTTCTGGACGATCGACCCGTTCACGTCGGTGATGAAGCACGTCTGGAACCTCGACAACTACCGGACGCTCTGGCAGGCGAGCGCGTACCGCTCGGTCGCGCTGCGGACGATCGGGATCGCCGCCGCGGTCACGGCCGCGGACGCGATCCTCGCCTTCCCGCTCGGCTACTTCATGGCGCGGGTCGCCGGCCGCCGCTCCCGGGCGTTCGTGTTCGTCGCCGTCCTGCTGCCGCTCTGGTCGAGCTACCTCGTCCGCGTCTACATCTGGCGGCTGATCCTCGACGAGCACGGCGTCCTCAACTGGACGCTCGGCAAGGTCGGGCTCCCCGCCCTGCACATCGGCTACTCGAACTGGGCGGTCTGGCTGATCTTCACGTACGTCTGGCTGCCGTTCATGATCCTGCCCGTCTACGGCGCGCTCGAGCGGATCCCGGAGTCGTACGTGGAGGCGTCGCGGGATCTCGGTGCCGGCGCCTGGACGACCTTCCGGCGCGTCGTCCTGCCGCTCGCGCTGCCGGGCGTGGTCGCCGGCTCGATCTTCACGTTCTCGCTCACGCTCGGCGACTACGTGACGCCGCTGCTCGCGGGCGGCGCCTCGTCGCAGTTCATCGGCAACGTCGTCTACGACAGCATCACGACCCAGCAGACGCCGTTCGCGGCCGCGTTCGCGGCGGTGCCGCTCGCCGTGATGGGCGTCTACCTGCTGCTCGCGCGCAGGCTCGGCGCGTTCGAGGCGCTCTGATGACGCGCACGCGGATCGCCCTCGGGATCTGGTCGGCGCTCGTCGTCGCCTTCCTCTGGATCCCGCTCGTCCTCATCTGCGTCTACGCGTTCAACAAGTCGAACGTCCAGAGCTGGCCGATCCCCGCCTTCTCGACGCACTGGTTCCACGCCGCCTGGACGGCCGAGATCCGCAGCTCGCTCTGGCTCTCGGTGCGCGTCGGCCTGATCGCGACCGGGATCGCGCTCGTCCTCGGCTCGGCGGCCGCGTTCGGCGTGCACCGCTTCCGCTTCTTCGGGCGCGAGTCGATCTCGTTCCTGTTCGTGCTGCCGATCGCGCTCCCCGGGATCGTGACGGGGATCGCGCTCAACTCCGCGTTCGTCACCGGCAGCGTGACGCTCTCGCTGTGGACGATCGTCGTCGGCCACGCGACCTTCTGCGTCGTCGTCGTCTACAACAACGTGCTCGCACGGCTGCGGCGGACGTCGCCGTCGCTGATCGAGGCGTCGCAGGATCTCGGCGCCGACGGCTTCCAGACGTTCCGCTTCGTCGTCTGGCCGGTCCTCTCTACGGCGCTCGTCGCGGGCGGCCTGCTCGCGTTCGCGCTCTCGTTCGACGAGGTGATCGTCACCACGTTCACCGCCGGCTCGCAGAACACGATCCCGCTGCTGATCCTCGGCTACATCCGGCTCGGCCAGGAGCTCCCCGTCGTCAACGTCATCGCGTTCGCGATGATCCTCCTCACCTCGATCCCGGTCCTGCTCGCGCAGCGCCTGATGCGCGACACGGGCGTGCTGCGGCGCGGGACCGCCGAGGTGACCGAGGCCGTCGAGACCGCGCAGATCACCGCCTACTGAAACAGGAGGAACGTCATGAGCGCCACCACCACGAGCTACCAGGTCTTCATCGGCGGGGCGTGGGCCGACGCCGCCTCCGGCGAGACGATGGACGTGATCGCGCCCGCGACCGGGGAGACGATCGCGCAGGTGCCGCGCTGCGGCGCCGAGGACGTCGACCGCGCGGTCGCGGCGGCGAAGAAGGCGCTGCCGGCGTGGCTCGACCGGACGCCGAAGGACCGCTCGGAGCTCCTCCACAAGCTCGCGGACGTGATCGACGAGAACGCCGAGGAGCTCGCCCAGCTCGAGTCGGTGAACGTCGGCAAGCCGCTGCTGGCCTCGCGCGACGAGATGCCGTTCTCGGCGGACAACCTCCGCTTCTTCGCGGGCGCGGCCCGCCACCTCGAGGGCAAGTCGGCGGGCGAGTACATCGAGGGCTACACCTCGATCATCCGCCGCGAGCCACTCGGGATCGTCGCCGGCGTCTGCCCGTGGAACTACCCGCTGATGATGGCGGTCTGGAAGATGGGGCCCGCGCTCGCCGCCGGGAACGTCCAGATCATGAAGCCGTCCGAGCAGACGCCGCTCTCGCTCCTCCGCTTCGTCCAGCTCGCGCAGGAGGTGCTGCCGGAGGGCGTCCTCCAGGTCGTCACGGGTGACGGCGTCCCGGTCGGGCAGCGGCTCGTCGAGCATCCGGACGTCCGGCTCGTCTCGCTGACCGGCGACGTCTCGACCGGCAAGACGATCGCGCGCACCGCGGCCGACACGCTCAAGCGCGTCCACCTCGAGCTCGGCGGCAAGGCGCCGATGGTCGTGTTCGACGACGCCGACCCGGAGGCGGTCGCGGCCGGGATCCGGCTCGCCGGCTACTGGAACTCCGGCCAGGACTGCACCGCCGGCTCGCGCGTGATCGCCGGGCCGAAGATCTACGACGACCTGCTCGCCGCGCTCGTGCCGCAGGTCGAGTCGCTGAAGGTCGGCGACCCGCTCTCGGACGAGACCGAGATGGGGTCGGTGATCTCGCGGGCGCAGCAGGAGCGGATCCTCGGCTTCCTCGAGCGCGCGGAGGGCGCGACCGTGCTCACCGGCGGGGGCGCGAACGGCGACAAGGGCTTCTTCGTGCAGCCGACGATCGTCGCCGACGTCGCCCAGGACGCGGAGATCGTCCAGAACGAGGTCTTCGGCCCGGTCGTCACCGTGCAGCGCTTCGCCGACGACGACGAGGCGATCCGCTGGGCGAACGACGTCCGCTACGGGCTCGCCGCCTCGGTCTGGACGCGCGACGTCGGCCGGGCGCTGAACGCGGTGCGCCGGCTCCAGTTCGGCACCGTCTGGGTGAACGACCACCTGCTCCCGATCACGTCCGAGATGCCGCACGGCGGCTACAAGCAGTCCGGCTACGGCAAGGACATGTCGGCGTACTCGATGGAGGAGTACACCCAGATCAAGCACGCGGCGTTCAAGATCGACTGACGTGCGCACGCGACACCGGCGTCCGCTGTGCGCCGGTGTCGCGTGTTGTCACCAACAGAAATCTTTGTTCTTCGTCTCACACGTAGACGACTACGCTGCAGGTGCCCTTCCCTTCCCCCCGGAGGTTCGCTTGGGTACGGACGCTCTCGCCGCCGCGCACGAGACGGCGCAACGCTTCCTCGACAACGTCGAGACGGTCGTGCACGGCAAGCGCGAGCAGATCACGCTCGTCGCCGGCGCCCTGATCTGCGGCGGTCACGTCCTGCTGGAGGACGTCCCCGGCACCGCGAAGACCGTGCTCGCGCGCGCGATCGCCCAGTCGATCGAGGGCGCCCACTCGACCCGCATCCAGTGCACCCCCGACCTGCAGCCCACGGACGTGACGGGGCTCTCGATCTTCAACCAGAAGGAGCGGGACTTCGAGTTCCGCGCCGGCCCGGTGTTCGCGAACGTCGTGCTCGTCGACGAGATCAACCGCGCGATGCCGAAGACGCAGTCGGCGCTCCTGGAGGCGATGGCCGAGCAGCAGGTCACGGTCGACGCCGTGACCCGCAAGCTCGCCGACCCGTTCCTCGTCCTCGCCACCCAGAACCCGATCGAGTACGAGGGCACGTTCCCGCTGCCCGAGGCGCAGCTCGACCGCTTCTTCGTCCGCACGACGCTCGGCTACCCGGACGCCGAGGACGAGGCGCGGATCGTCGAGGAGCAGATGCTCGGCCATCCGTTGACCCGCCTCCAGCCGGCGATCTCGCTCGAGGAGGTCGGCGTGCTCCGCGACGCCGTGCCGCAGGTCTTCGTGCACGAGGCGGTCGCCCGCTGGATCGTCGACCTCGTCCGCGCGACGCGGCGGCTGGAGGTCGTCGCGATCGGCAGCTCGGTGCGCGGCACGCTCGCGCTCAACCGCGCCTCGCGCGCCTGGGCGGTGCTACACGGGCGGCGCTACGTGACTCCGGAGGACGTCGAGCGGCTGTTCGTGCCGGTGCTCCTGCACCGGCTCCTGTTCCGGCCGAGCTTCCTCGCAGAGATCCGCGACCGGGGCTGGGAGGCGACCGCCGCAGAGGTGCGGGCGCGCTGCCTCGAGCTCGCGCCGAAGCCGGGCTTCGACATCGACCTCGACGTTCCGGCGGCGGCGGTCCTCTAGGACATGACCGCGGGCACGTTCCCGCTCGTCCCCCGCCGACGGGTGATCGGCCTCGCGTTCGGCGGCGTGCGCAGCGTGCGCCGCGGCGAGGGCTCCGACGTCGCCGGCTCGCGGGAGTACCGGCCCGGCGACGACGTCGCCTGGATCGACTGGGCCGCGTCCGCCCGGCTCTCGGCGGCGCGCGCCGACGACGAGTTCATCGTCCGCGAGCTGTACGCGGACGAGGCGCCGCGCGTGGTCGTCCTCGCCGACCGGCGGCCGTCGATGGGGATCGGCGCGACCGAGCTGCGGACGCTCGACAAGCCCGCCGCCCTGCTCGCGATCCTCGAGCTGATCGGCGACAGCGCCCACGTCGCGCGCAGCCTCACCGGCTACCTCGACTACGCGGAGGGCGAGGCGTACTGGCGGCCGCCCCGCACCGAGCGCCACGCGGCGCGGGGCACCTTCGACCGCGTGTTCCACGCCCCCGAGGACACCGTCTCGCGCGGCCTCGAGCACCTCGGCGAGCACAAGCGCGACCTGCCGACGCAGGCGTTCGTCTTCGTCGTCTCCGACTTCCTCGTGCCGCCGGACCCGTTCGTGTGGCAGCGCGCGCTCGAGCACCGCTGGGAGCTCGTGCCGATCGTGCTGCAGGACCCGCTCTGGGAGAGCACGTTCCCCGACGTCGGCGGGATCACGATCCCGTACGCCGACCCGGCGACCGGCCACGTCGTGCCCGTGTACCTGACCCGCCGGGAGGCGCGGCGGCTGCGGGAGGAGAACGAGGGCCGCTCGTCGGAGCTGACGCGGACGTTCCGGAGCCTCGGCATCGAGCCGGTCGTCGTCGGCTCGCACGGGCGCGGCGACATCCTCTCCGCCTTCCTCCGCTGGGCCGACCTGCGGGTGATGGCCCGCGGCGAGGTCGCATGAGGCGCGCGCTCCTCCTGGCGTCGCTGGCCGCGCTCGCGCTCGCCGCGCCGGCGGCCGCGCTGCTCCCGTACCACCCGTCGGGCACCGCGGTCGGCGAGGGCAAGCCGCTGAAGGCGTACGCGTCGATCGACCCGGCCGTCCACCTGTTCGGGGACGCGGTCACCGCGCGCGTCTCGGTCGTCGCCGACACGAAGTGGGTCGATCCGGCGCGCGTGCGGGTCACGACCGTCTTCACCCCGTACAAGCCGGTCGACAGCCGCTTCGTCCGCAGCGGCAGCGGCCGCTTCGCGCAGCTCACGTGGACGTGGACGCTCCGCTGCCTGACGTCGAAGTGCGTGCCGCGCAACCCGGACAAGTACCACTTCTTCCTCTTCCGGCCGGCCCGGATCGACTACGTCGACCTGCACGGCAAGCCGCTGTACGGGATCACGGCCGGCTTCCCGATCGTCGAGACGTTCTCGGAGATCAGCGCCGGCACCGCGAACTACCTGCACAACTACAACCGGCTCCTCTGGCGCTACCAGCTCGCGCCCGTCGGCGCCCCGCGCACCGCCGTCTCGTTCGGGCTCCTCTACTGGGCCGGGCTCGCGCTCGCGGGCGTCTCCGGGCTGATCGGGCTCGCGGTGCTCGGCCGCTTCGGCTGGGGCCTCCTCCCCCACGGCCGCCGCGCCCAGCTCGGCCCGTCGAGCACGCTCGACCGGGCGCTTGCCCTCTTCTTCTGGGCGCGCGAGCGCGGCGACGACACGCTCCAGCGCAAGGCGCTCGAACGGGTCGCGGAGGAGCTCGAGACGAGCCCGGCGTCCGCGCTCTCCGAGGCCGCGCGCGCGCTCGCCTGGTCGCCCGAGGCGCCGGCGGACGCAGAGGTGCAGGCGATCTCCGAGCGCGCCCACGCCGACCTGCCGCCCGCGGGTGAGACCGCATGAGGGCGACGACGCTCCGCCGCCGCGACTCGACGCCGCTTGCGGAGCTGTCGCGGCTCGCGCCGTCGGCGAAGCGGACGACGCTCGTGCGGGTCGGGCTCGCTGTCGCGCTCGCCGGGGTGCTCGCGCTCGCGGTCTCGTCGGCGCGGTCGGCCGGCAGCGGGCGCGCCGCGGTGCTCCCGTCCGGCGCGACGACCGGCGTCGTCGTCCTCGACATGTCCGCGAGCATCGCCGGGCCGGTCTACGAGCGCGTCGCGACGCTGCTCAAGGGGATCGTCTCCGCGAACCAGGCGATCGGGCTCGTCATGTTCTCGGACGTCGCGTACGAGCTGCTGCCGCCGAACTCGCCGCCGGGGGCGCTGCTCGACTTCCTCCGCTTCTTCCACCCGCAGAGCATCGCCCACGGGGCGCCGATCTTCGGGAAGACGCCGTGGGACCAGTTCAGCGGCGGGACGCGGATCGCGGGCGGCCTGCTGCAGGGCGAGGCGGCGCTGAAGCGCGCCGGCGTGAAGCACGGCGCGATCCTCCTCGTCAGCGACCTCGACGACTCCTCCGCCGACCTCGAGCCGCTCTACGCGGCGTCGCTGCGGCTGAAGAAGGAGCACATCCCGGTGCGGATCGTGCCGCTCTTCGCCGACCCGGACAACGTCCAGATCTTCCAGTCGCTGTTCGGCGCGAACGCGTTCGTCGACCCGCGCGCGTTCACGCACCGGGCGGGCCGCCAGGTGCAGAGCGTCGCCGCCCGGACGCCGTGGACGCTGCTCGGGCTCGGGCTCCTGCTCGTGCTCCTGCTCGCCGCGAACGAGCGCCTGAACACGCGCGTCGAGATCGGGGCGACCGCGTGAGCGCGGCCGCCGTCCTCGGCCGCAGCCGGCTGCTGCTCGTCGCCGCCGGCTTCCTCGCGCTCGCCGCGGTGCTGCTCCTGTTCGCGCTCGACGTCCGCGGCTGGCAGCGGACGCTCACCCGCGACGACCTCCGCTTCCGCGCCCTCCACGGCCACGTCGGCCTCTGGGGGTCGCCCGCGGCGCTGCCCGGCGACCCCGCGAGGCGCCTGCTCGGCCTCGGCGACGCGCTCGACTACCGGCAGGCGCTGCAGCTCTTCTGGTACGGCCGCGTCGGCTCCGACCCGCAGACGCAGGCCGACCTGAACTCGGTCCGGGTCGATGCGCAGGACCAGCTCGAGGCGGTGCTCGAGGGCGGCGCGACGGGCGAGGAGCGCTCGACGGCGGCGAACCTGCTCGGCGTGATGACGGTGACCACGCCGACGAGCGACAGCGAGACGCAGATGCAGACCCTCCACCGCGCGGCCGGCTACTTCCGGCGGGCGATCGGCGAGAACCCGACGAACTACGCCGCGAAGGCGAACCTCGAGCTCGTGCTCCGGATCGAGCACCTCGGCAAGTCGCGCTTCGGCAAGGACGCCCGCGGCGGCTTCGGCTTCGGTCGCGGACGCGGCGCGTCCGTCGGCGGCTCCGGGTTCTGATGGGCTTCTCGTTCCTGACGCCGCTCGACTCGCTGTTCGTCCTCGCGGCGGCCGTCCCGCTCGCGGCGGTCCTGTTCGCGCATCGCCGCGCCACCGCGGTGCGGCGGCTCTTCTCGCTGCCGCCGCAGCGGAGCCGGGGGCTGACGGCCGCGATCGTCGCGCTCGCGCTCGTGCCGGCGCTCGTCGGCGTCGCCGCCGCCCAGCCGGTGATCATCCGGCAGCAGGCGGTCAGCCAGCGCGCGGACGCGGAGGCGTTCTTCGTCTTCGACACCTCGCTCTCGATGACGGCTCGAACCGCGCGGAACGCGCCGTCGCGGATCGCGCGCTCGAAGCGGGAGGCGGTCGAGCTCGCCTCGCAGCTCGGCGACATCCCGGTCGGGATCGCGTCGATGACCGACCGGACGCTGCCGGTGCTGATGCCGACGACCGACCTCGCGCTCTTCGAGCGCGCCGTGCAGCAGTCGATCGCCGTCAACCGGCCGCCGCCGAGCCAGCTCTACAAGGACCGGGCGACGACGTTCACCGCGCTCACCGGCATGACGGACGAGCAGTTCTTCCCGCCGACGGTCACGCATCCGATCCTGGTCGTCTTCACGGACGGCGAGTCGAGCGCGCTGCCGGTCGACATCACCTACGAGGTCTCGCGCGACGCGCACATCCATCCGCTGCTCGTGCACGTCTGGCGCTCCGGCGAGCACGTCTTCGAGCGGGACGGCGTCGACCAGCGCTACGTCGAGGATCCGGGCAGCAGCGCCTCGCTCGACGCGTTCGCGAAGCTGATGCACGGGCGCGTCTTCCACGAGGGCGACGTCGGCGGCCTCGCCGGCGCGATCCACGCCGCCGCCGGCGGCGCGCGCAGCCACACGTCGATCACCGAGTACGCGCGGGTCGCGCTCGCACCCTGGTTCGTCCTCGGCTGCGTCGCGCCGCTCGCGTTCCTGATCTGGCGCCGGAACCTGTAGCGCGCTAGCGCCCGCCGCCGTTCGCGAGGCGCTCGTAGAGCCGCCAGCGCTCGTCGACGTCGCGCTGCTCCTCGGCGGCGAGCGCGGCGGCCTCGGCCGGGTTCGCGCGCGCGGTGATCGCGAAGCGGTTCTCCTTCGCGGTGAACTCCGCGAGCGGCAGCTTCGGCGCGCGCGAGTCGAGCTGGAACGGCTGCTCGAGCCGCGGGTCGTACCGGTAGAGCGGCCAGTAGCCGGAGTCCGCGGCCTCCTTCTGGTGCGCCATCGCGGTCGCCATCTCGATCCCGTGGGCGATGCAGTGGCTGTACGCGATCACGAGCGACGGGCCCGGATACGCCTCCGCCTCGGCGAGCGCCTTCACGGTCTGCGGGTTGTCGGCGCCGAGCGCGATCTGCGCGACGTAGACGTGCCCGTAGGCGGCGGCGATCAGGCCGAGATCCTTCTTCGGCGTGTGCTTGCCGCCCGCGGCGAACTTCGCGACCGCGCCGCGCGGCGTCGACTTCGACGCCTGGCCGCCGGTGTTCGAGTAGACCTCGGTGTCGAGGACGAGGACGTTCACGTCGCGGCCGGACGCGAGCACGTGGTCGAGGCCGCCGAAGCCGATGTCGTAGGCCCAGCCGTCGCCGCCGACGATCCAGACGGACTTGCGGACGAGCGTGTCGGCGAGCGTGAGCAGCCGGCCGGCCGCGGGACCCTCCACCCCGGCGAGCCGCTCCTTCAGCTCGCCGACACGCTCGCGCTGGGCGGCGATGCCCGCCTCGTCGTCCTGCACGGCGTCGAGGATCTCGGCCGCGCCGGGAAGGTCGAGCTCGCGCAGCAGCCGCCGCGCCTGGTCGCCCTGCTGGTCGAGGGCGAGCCGCATGCCGTAGCCGAACTCGGCGTTGTCCTCGAAGAGCGAGTTCGCCCAGGCCGGGCCGCGGCCGTCGCCGTTCGTCGTCCACGGCGTCGTCGGCAGGTTGCCGCCGTAGATCGAGGAGCAGCCGGTCGCGTTCGCGACGAGCAGCCGGTCGCCGAAGAGCTGGGTCAGGAGCTTGAGATACGGCGTCTCGCCGCAGCCGGAGCACGCGCCCGAGAACTCGAACAGCGGCTGCAGCATCTGCGAGCCCTTCACGGTCGCCGGCTGCACCGTCGTCCGGTCGATCTCCGGCAGACCGAGGAAGAACTCCCAGCTCGCGCGCTCGCGCTCGAGGTGGTCGGCCTTCGGCAGCGAGTCGAGCGACTTGTGGCCTTCGCGCTCCTTGTCCTTGGCCGGGCAGGTCTCGACGCAGATCCGGCAGCCGGTGCAGTCGTCGGGCGAGACCTGGATCGTCATCGCCATCCCGGGCAGGTCCTTCGCGCGCCACTCCTTGGAGCGGAAGCCGGCGGGCGCTCCGGCGAGCTCGGACGGGTCGTAGACCTTCATCCGGATCGCGGCGTGCGGGCAGACCAGCGCGCACTTCGCGCAGTCGATGCAGAGCGCCTCGTCCCAGATCGGCAGCTCCTCGGCGAGGTTCCGCTTCTCGAAGCGCGCGGTGCCGAGCGGGAAGGTGCCGTCGGCGGGGAGCGCGCTCACCGGCAGCCGGTCGCCCTCCCCCGCGAGCAGCGCGCGGAGCAGGTCGGGCACGCCCCCGGCCGCGACCGGTGCGTTGCCGTTCGCGGCCGAGGGCGCGTCGGGGATCCCGACCTCGTGGAGGGAATCGAGGGCCAGGTCGACGGCCCGGAAGTTGCGGTCCACGATCTCCTGGCCGCGCTTCGCGTACGTCTTCGCGATCGCCTCCTTGATCGCGCCGATCGCGCGCTTGCGCGGCAGGACGCCCGAGAGGGCGAAGAAGCAGGTCTGGAGGACGGTGTTCGGGCGGCCGGGGAGGCCCGCCTCGCGGGCGACGCGCTTCGCGTCGATCACGTGCACGCGGAGCCGCTTCGCGACGATCTGCTCCTGCACGCGGTGCGGCAGGCGCTCCCAGATCTCGTCGGGCCCGTACGGCGCCGAGAGCAGGAAGGTCGCGCCGGGCGCGGCGACGCCGAGCACGTCCATCCGCGTGAGCAGGTCGAACTGGTGGCAGGCGACGAACTGCGCCTGCTCGACGAGGTACGAGGAGCGGATCGGCCGCGGCCCGAAGCGCAGATGCGAGACGGTCGTCGAGCCGGACTTCTTCGAGTCGTAGACGAAGTACGCCTGCGCGTGCAGCGGCGTCTCCTCGCCGATGATCTTCGCCGAGTTCTTGTTCGCGCCGACCGTGCCGTCGGCGCCGAGCCCGTAGAAGACGCAGCGCACGACGTCGCCCGGCTCGGTGCGGAAGGCCTCGTCGACCTCGAGGCTCGTGCCGCCGACGTCGTCGGCGATCCCGACCGTGAAGTGGCGCTTCGGCGTCGGCGCGTCGAGCTCGGCGAAGACCGCCGCGGCCATCGCGGGCGTGAACTCCTTCGAGCCGAGCCCGTAGCGGCCGCCGAGCACGCGCGCCGGCAGCCGATCCTGCTCGGCGAGGGCGGAGAGCACGTCCTCGTAGAGCGGCTCGCCGACCGCGGCGGGATCCTTGCTGCGGTCGAGGACGGCCAGCGCGCGCACGCTCGGCGGCAGCGCGGCGGCGAGCGCGGCCCCGTCGAACGGCCGGTAGAGGCGGACGGTGACGAGGCCGACCTTCTCGCCGCGGGCGTTCAGCGCCTCGACCGCCTCCGCGGTCGCGCCGGCGGCCGAGCCCATGAGCACGACGACGCGCTCCGCGTCGGGCGCGCCCGTGTAGTCGAAGAGCCGGTAGCGGCGGCCGGTCAGCGCGGCGAAGCGGTCGAGCTCGGCGGCGACGAGCCCCGGGACGGCCGCGTAGTACGGGTTCGCGGCCTCGCGCGACTGGAAGAAGACGTCCGGGTTCTGGGCGGAGCCGCGGATCACGGGATGGTCGGGGCTGAGCGCGCGCTCGCGGTGCGCGCGGACGAGCTCCTCCGGCAGCAGCGCGCGCAGGTCGTCGTCGGAGAGCGGCTCGAGCACGTTGATCTCGTGCGAGGTGCGGAAGCCGTCGAAGAAGTGGAGGAACGGGATCCGCGAGCGGAGCGTCGCCGCGGTCGCGACGGCGGCGAAGTCGTGCGCCTCCTGGACGTCCGACGAGCAGAGCAGCGCGAAGCCGGTGCCGCGGGCCGCCATGACGTCGCTGTGGTCGCCGAAGATCGAGAGCGCGTGCGTCGCGAGCGCACGCGCGGCGACGTGCATCACGAACGGCGTCAGCTCGCCGGCGATCTTGAACATGTCCGGGAGCATCAGCAGCAGCCCCTGCGACGCCGTGAACGTCGTCGTCAGCGACCCGGCCTGGAGCGCGCCGTGGACCGCGCCCGCCGCGCCTCCCTCGGACTGCATCTCGACGACGGCCGGGACGTCGCCCCACAGGTTCGGCCGGCCCTTCGCCGACCACTCGTCGGCGAGCTCGCCCATCGCCGACGCGGGCGTGATCGGGTAGATCGCGATCACCTCGCTCGTCCTGTGCGCGACGAGCGCGGCCGCCTCGTTTCCGTCCACGACCAGCCGTTCGCTCATGCCTCCAGGCTCGCGGACGCGCCGTGCCGCCGCATCGGTGCCGCTCACGGGAGCGGGTTCCGTACTAGGCCGCAGGCCCGGCGGCGCCCGGATCCGAGCCGAGGCGCGGCGCCGGTCCACCCGGCCGGAGCGGCTCATCTCGGATCCCGCCGCCGCACGGCCCGCCGGCCGCGCCGATCGGCGGAAACCCCGATTGGACGGCCGCTCGCCGGTCGGAGGCTGGCGGCATGCGGGCGCTTGCGGCGCTGCTCCTGGCGGTCGTCGGCCTCGCCGCGGCGAGCGGCGCCGTCGTCGCGGCCCGGTCGGCGGACGACCCGATCGTCGGCCTCTGGGGACGGAGCGACGGCCGGCAGGTGCGGGTCGCGGGCGGCGGCGGCTCCTTCAGCGGCACGATCGCGCGCTCTCTGAGCACCTGCACCCCGGTCGGGAAGCAGGTCTGGCGGATCGCCGGCTCGGGCGGCTCCTACTCGGGGACGATGTGGTGGTACGACACGAGCGACTGCTCCTCGCTCGGCTGGGGCCGCGCGACGTGGAAGCTGGACGGCGACTCGCTCACGCACTGCACCTGGAACGTCGCCGGCGAGGCGACCGGCTGCGTCGGCTACGCGCGCGTCGGCGGCACGGCGGCGGACACGACCGCGCCCGAGGTGCGCGCGTTCACCGTCTCGCAGTCCGTCCAGCCCGGGGGGACGGCGAAGCTCCACTACCGCGTCCGCGACGACAGCGGCAAGGCGACCGTCCACGTCGTGCTCTGGCAGGGCGGGACGAGGGTGTCGGACACGGTCGTCTCCGGCTCGGCGGAGCGGATCTTCACCGACCACGTCGCGGACGTGAAGCTCGGCGGCGGTCTCGTCGGGCCGCTCTTCTACTGCGTCTGGGCGCAGGACGCGACCGGCAACAGGAGCGGAGAGAAGAGCGCGTGCGGCTGGATCCCGCTCGTCGTCCCGATCGAGCGGGTCTCGAACGGCTGCGGCGGCGCCGGCTGGGAGCAGTGGGTGAAGGCGCAGAACCTGCTCCTGAACACGTCCCGGTACAGCGACGCGAAGACCGGCAAGACCTACCGGGTCGGGTTCAAGGCGGCGTGCGACCTCCACGACGCGGGCTACGGCGGCTTCGCCGTGCGCGATGCGATCAACGGCGGCACCGTCGACTTCCGGACGTGGAGCCGGCCGCAGGTCGACCGCAAGTTCCTGCGCGACATGCAGACCCTCTGCCGCCGCCAGATCCCCGCCGAGGCGAGGGACGCGCTCGCGAAGTGCCTCGGCGAGAACCGGTCCGTCTCGATCAGCGCGCAGGACCGCTACGACGCGGTCGCGAAGGTCGGCTACCGCTTCTTCGACGCCGACCTGACGAAGCCGGACACGCAGCGGTCCGGGGCGCGCCGGAACTTCTGACGTGCGCCGCCTCGCCGTCGTCCTGGTGGTGCTCGCGGCGGGGCTCGCGGCGCCGGCCGCGTTCGCGGACACGCCGACGATCCCGGCGACGGCGCCGACGCCCGGCACCGACGCCGGGCACGGGACGCCGCTCGAGGTGCTCGCGAGCCGGATCGCCTCGCACATCGCCGGGCGGACGGTCTCGGTCCGCTGCTGGGAGGAGCTCTACTGGGACGCGCTCGCGGACGCGGGCGAGTTCGATCCCGACCGCGTCCTCGGCTTCGTCCTGACCAGGTCCGACCCGGAGACAGGGCTGTTCGCCGAGACGGCGACGGACGCGGAGCTCTCGCCCGCCGTCTGCGAGGCGCTCCAGACGTTCGCGCAGGCGAGCGTGAAGCCGACCAAGTGCCGGCCGACGGTCGTCTCGTACGTCCCGACCAGGGTGAAGCAGGTCGTCACGCGCTACCGCCTCGTCCACCGGCACGGGAAGACGACGAAGGTGCCGTACAGGGTGACGGTGACGAAGACGGTGACGAAGCGGGTCGAGTCGCCGGGGCCGCCGACGCCGTGCTTCAGCGGCGGGCAGCCGACGGCGGAGAACCGGGTCTGCAACGACGACGGCGTCTGCTACTCGGCCGCGACCACGGACGTCGCCGGCGACTACTGGCGCGACTACAGCGGCTACGCGACCGCGATCCTGGCCCTCGCGCACGAGCCGATCCACCTCTGGCAGGCGCAGGCGGGCGCGGCCGTCCCGCCCGACTCGCTCGTGGAGACGCAGGCGGAGTGCTACGGGCTGCAGTGGATGCCGTGGGTCGCGACCGAGCTCGGCGCGACCGCGGACGACGCGCAGTCGATCGCGGACTTCACCTGGAAGCTCCTCTATCCGATGCGCGCCGGCAGCGACGACCCCGCGCTGCCCTACTGGTCTGCGGGCTGCGCGCCCGGCGGCGAGCTCGACATCCGCCCTGCCGGCGCGACCGCCTGGCCGTAGCCGAGCGAGGCGACGGCGCGGGCGAGCGCCGGCTCGACCGGCGACGGCGCGTACCCGAGCTCGCGTTGCGCCTTCGCCGACGAGAACCAGGCGGGGAGCCGGGCGAGCCGCACCTCGTGCGGGTTCGCGAGGCCGAGCGCGGCGGCCGCCCGGACCGCGGGGTAGGGCAGCTTCAGCCGCGGCGGCGTCCGGCCGGCGGCGCGGGCGATCAGGGCGAACGCCTCGGCGAGCGTCACGTCCCTCCCGCCGAGCAGGTAGCGCTCGCCGGCGCGGCCGTGCTCGAGCGCGAGCACGTGCCCGCGCGCGACGTCGCGGACGTCGACGAGGTTGAGCCCGCCGTGGAGCAGGGTGGCGCGGTAGCGGCCGGAGGCGACGCCGCGGACCATCGCGCCGGTCGGCGTCGGCGCCGCGTCGCGCTCCCCCACCGGCGTCGTCGGGTTGACGCAGAGCGCGTCCATCCCGGCCCTGGCGGCGGCGAGCACGAGCCGCTCGGCCGTGACCTTCGAGCGCTTGTAGGGGACGGAGAGCTCCCAGTCGGGCGGTGTGTCCTCCTCGGTCGCGGGCCGTCCCCGCACGGGGCCGCAGGTGGCGGCCGAGCTCGTGTGGAGGAGCCGGCGCACGCGGGCCGCCTTGCAGGCGGCGATCACGTTGGCGGTGCCGCGGACGTTGACCGACTCGATCGTGTCGGCGGACGCGGTGAAGCTGTAGAGCGCGGCGACGTGCACGACCGCGTCGCAGCCGCGCATCGCCTGCTCGAGCCCGGCCTGGTCGCGCACGTCCACGAACCGGCACTCCACCTCGTAGCCGGCCGCCTCGAGCGCGTCGACGACGTGCCCGCCGACGAAGCCGAACCCGCCGCCGGTGACGAAGACGCGCCCGCTCATCTCAGCGCCGGCGCGAGCGCGCGGTCGAGGAGCGGCTTCAGCAGGTCGACGAACTCGAGGGTGAGGTGCGTGTCGTCGCGGTAGAGGAGCAGGTTCCCGGCGATCACCGGGCAGACCGTCCCCGGGCAGACCCAGCGGTCGGTCGCGACGTAGGCGGCGCCGTTCGCGGTCGACTCCCCCTGGACGCTCAGCCAGAGCGGCGCGTTCACGGCGCGCGCGCGGGTGGTCGTGCAGGCGGGCACGTCGCGGACGTGCGCGGAGAGGCAGTTCGGGACGTTCTCGCGCGGCCGCGGCACGTCGCCCAGCACGATCACTCGCCCGGCGACGCGGCGCAGGTCGGCGACCATCCGCCCCCAGCCGGCGAGCCAGGCCCGGCCGGCGCCGCCGTCGAGCGGGACGAGGCTCGAGACGACGACGACCGCGGGGCGCTCGCGCGCGAGCCGCTCGAGGATGCTGCGATGCCAGCTCGTGCAGGCGCGGTAGCTGCCGCCTCCGATCGGGTTCGGGAGCGTCGCCGTCGTCGCGGGGCACGCGCTCTTGGTCAGCGACTCGAGCCGGTAGCCGTGCTCGCGCGCGACGTCGTCGAGCGCCGGGAACCACTGGGCGGCGTGGGAGTCGCCGAAGAGCACGATCGTCCGCTTCGCGCCGGTGTCGCCGAAGACGCACGGCGGCGAGGTCGTCCCGCCGAAGGAGAGGTGGCAGCCGTCGGAGTAGACGACCGGCGAGTCGCCCTGCGCCGCGTGGAGCGCCGGGACGAGGTTCTTCGGCACGTCGCGGGTCGCGGCGCCGGCGGCGATCCCGTTCACGGTCGGCGGCGCGGCGACGCCCACCCCGGACGGTCCCTGCGCGAGCACCAGCGCCGCGCCCGAGAGCGCCGCGACGGCGCTGATCGCGATCCCGACGGCGAGCCCGTAGCGGGGCGTGCGCGCGAGCCGGCGCGAGCCGCGGACGGGCGTCTCGACGAAGCGGTAGGAGAGCGCGGCGAGCGCGACCGTGGCCGCGACGAAGCCGATCCGCTCCCCGGTCGTGAGCGAGCGGTCGAGCGCGGCGACGGGCAGGGTCAGGAGCGGCCAGTGCACGAGGTAGAGCGAGTACGACCAGCGGCCGATCGCGCGGAAGGGCCGCAGCGAGAGCGGCCCGCCGACGCCGAGGCGGACCGGCGTTCCGCCGACGATGACGGCCGCGGTGCCGACCGTCGGCAGGAGCGCGGCCCAGCCGGGGAACGGCGTCCCGGCGCCGAGCAGCCGGCCGGAGGCGAGGATGGCCGCGAGCCCGCCCCAGCCGAGCGCGAGCCGGAGCGGCGCGGGCAGGTGCGGCAACCGGCCTGCGGCGAG
Source organism: Gaiellaceae bacterium (assembly GCA_035688025.1). Classification (GTDB taxonomy): domain Bacteria; phylum Actinomycetota; class Thermoleophilia; order Gaiellales; family Gaiellaceae; genus Palsa-739. The sequence goes on from DASSNM010000060.1 coordinate 35,754, forward strand.
CGCGAGCAGCGCGCCGATCCCGAGCTCGAAGGCGCGCGCCGGCAGCGTGAAGAACGCCCACGGCTGCGAGTAGGAGGTCAGCCAGACCGAGCAGGCGATCGAGGCGACGACGACCGCGACGAGCGTGAGGCCGAGGCCGCGGCGCCGCGCGCCGAGCGCGAAGAGCACGATCAGGAAGAGCGGGAAGAGCGCGTAGAACTGCTCCTCGACGCCGAGCGACCAGAAGTGGAGGAACGGCGACGGCGCGCCGCCCGCGTGCAGGTAGTCGGTGGCGAACTGGGCGAAGCGGATGTTCGAGACGTACAGCGCGGAGGCGATCGCGTCGCGGCCGACGATCGCGAACCGCAGCGGCGGCAGGATCAGCCAGGAGGCGACGACGGTCGCGACGATCGTCGCGCCGGCAGCAGGCAGGAGCCGCCGCATCCGCCGCGCGTAGAAGGCGGGCAGCGAGATCCGCCCGGAGGCCGCGTGCTCGCGGAGCAGGATCCCGGTGATGAAGAAGCCGGAGAGGACGTAGAAGACGTCGACGCCGACGAACCCGCCCCGGAGCCCGAGCAGCCCGGCGTGGTAGAGCACGACGAGCGCGACCGCGACCGCGCGCAGCCCTTCCAGATCGGGCCGGAACGCCCCGCCGGCCCTGCCCCCGCCCTCGATCGCGGCCACGGGCCAATCATCGCGGACGGCGCTGTGTGCTATGTAGTGGCCATGCGTGTGCACATCTCCCTGGACGACGAGCTCGTCCGCGAGCTCGACCGGCGGGTCGGCTCACGCGGGCGCAGCGCGTTCATCGCGGGCGCGGTCTCGCAGGCGCTCGACGACGCGAAGCGGTGGGAGCTGATCGAAGCGTCCCTCGGCTCGATCGCCGACGGCGGGCACGTCTGGGACGCGGATCCGGACGCCTGGGTGCGGGAGCAGCGGCGCTCGGACGGACGCCGCGTCGGCTGACGTGGCGGCCGTCCTCCTCGACACGACCGTCCTGATCGACCTGCTGCGCGGCCGGGAGGGCGCGATCCGGCGGCTGACGGCGTTGCACGACGCCGGCGACCTGCCGTTCACCTGCGCCGTGAACGTCGAGGAGATCGCGCGCGGACTCCGGCGCGGCGAGCACGAGAGCGCGGAGCTCCTGTTCCGCGGTCTGCGGGAGGCGCCGCTCGGCGCCGAGGAGGGCTGGCGCGCCGGGGAGTGGCGCCGCGAGTTCGCGCGGCGCGGCCGGACGCTCGCGCAGGCGGACTGCCTGATCGCCGCCGCCGCAGCCACGATCGGCGGCCGGCTCGCGACCGGCAACCCGAAGGACTTCCCGATGCGCGAGCTCGCGGTCGAGCACTGGCCTGCCGGCGACTAGCCGGAGGCACATCGGCGTGGCGTCGCCGCCCCGCCCGAGCCCACTTCCCGCGGGCTCGGACAGCGAGAAGGCGCCTACCGGAGTCGAACCGGTGTACCAGGTTTTGCAGACCTGTGCCTAACCACTCGGCCAAGGCGCCAGCGGCGCCCATGGTATCCGCGGGTCGACCGCGACCTCAGAGAGTCAGCAACCGCTGCTTCTGCTGCTCAAACTCCTCATCCGTCAAGACCCCAGTCGTCCGAAGGTCGGCGAGCTTTGCAAGCTCATCGGCAACGCTGCGTGTCGAGGTATTCGATTCGCTCGGGCTCCGTCGCGCTCGCTCTTTGGCAAGGGGCCACTGCTCTTGCAGGGCCTCCCAAATTCGGCCGGTTCCTGGGTCGGTCTGGATCTCGTAGACCCGCGACTCGTGGCCAACACGGACCTCGATGAGGCCGCCGGTCATCATCCGCGTCAACATGCTCCCACCCTCGAAGCCGCCATAGACATTGAGCTCGTCAACGTCCGAAAGCGCATACCGAGCAGACCCGTTTCGGCCCTCGAAGAGCAGTCGCTCCGGGGTGACGGCGAGCATCCCCCACGTGCCGTAACCGCCAGAGTCAGCGTCACGAGTACAACAAGGTTCCACGGCCAACACGGTCTCGTTTGGGGTCAGTTCGGCGATTCGATCAACCGCCGGCATGAACCCTTTCGCCTTCTTGTGGGTCTTCTTGTCCCAGCGATCGACGGCTGCAGCAACGTCGTCCCTCATCACCACTCCCTAACTCGCACGCAGTAGGCACAGCCTTATCTCAGGATCGGTGCCTGAAGTCAAGGGACTAGCCGAGCACCTCGTCCAGGAACGCGGCCGCGCGCTCGAAGACGTCGATCCGGTTCTCGAGCTTCTCGACCGTGTGGCCCTCGTCCTCGTAGATCACGAGCTCGCAGCGGACGCCGCGCTCGACCAGCTCCGCGTGGATCGCCTCCGACTCGCTCACCGGCACGCGCGGGTCGTTGCGGCCGTGCTCGATGAAGAGCGGCGCGCGGATCTGCTCCAGCCGGCTCCACGGGGACAGGCGCTCCAGGA